>JAEYWK010000172.1 GCA_023431345.1 Pseudomonadota bacterium | reverse complement strand
GCGAGACCCTTCTTCGACTGAACCTTCACGAGCGACGCGGTGAGCGTGGTCTTACCGTGATCGATGTGACCGATCGTACCGACGTTGACGTGGGGCTTGGAGCGAACGAATTTCTCTTTGGCCATTGGACTTAATCCCTCGATTGACTGCTTTGGTCTCTAACCGCGAACTCTCGCGACGATCTCTTCTTGGACGACGGTCGGAACCGCCTCGTACTTGGCAAACTGCATGCTGTAGGCGGCGCGGCCCTGCGTCTTGCTGCGCAGATCCGTCGCGTAGCCGAACATGGTAGCGAGCGGAACCTCGGCCGTGATGACCTGCGTGTTCTTGCCGCGCTGGCTCATGCCCAAGATCTTGCCGCGGCGCGAGTTCAGGTCGCCGATCACGTCGCCCATGTTGACGTCGGGCGTCACCACCTCGACCGCCATCACCGGCTCGAGCAGGTGGATACCCGCGTCTTTGGCGCCGTCTTGGAAGGCCATGCTACCCGCGACCTCGAAGGCGGGGCCGGACGAGTCGACCTCGTGGTAGCTGCCGTCGAGCAGCCGCACGTGCACGTCGAGCACCTGGTAGCCCGCCAGCACGCCGCGCAGCGTCGCGTCTTTGATGCCCTTCTCGACGGACGGGATGAACTCTTTGGGGATGATGCCGCCGATGGTCGCGTTCTCGAATTGAAAGCCCGAGCCGCGCTCACCGGGGACGAGCTCGATCTTCACGTGACCGTACTGGCCGTGCCCGCCGGACTGACGGATGAACTTGCCCTCGGCCACCACCGTCTTCGAGATCGCCTCGCGGTACGCCACCTCGGGCTTGCCGACGTTGGCCTCCACGTTGAACTCGCGCTTCAGGCGATCCACCAAGATTTCGAGGTGGAGCTCGCCCATGCCGGCGATGATCGTCTGGCCCGTCTCGTCGTTGGTGTAAGTGCGGAACGACGGGTCTTCTTGGGCCAGCTTCTGCAGGCTCATGCCCAGCTTGTCGAGATCGGCCTGGGTGCGGGGCTCGATGGCGATCGAGATCACCGGCTCCGGGAAGATCATCTTCTCGAGCACGACCGGGTGCTTCTCGTCGGCGAGCGTGTCGCCGGTGCGGGTCTCGCGCAGACCGACGGCGGCGTAGATGTTGCCCGCCTCGCACTCCTTCAGCTCCTCGCGCTTGTTGGCGTGCATGCGCAAGATGCGGCCGATGCGCTCGCGCTTGCCGCGCGCCGTGTTCATCACCGTGGTGCCGCTGGTCAGCGTGCCGGAGTAAACGCGGAAGAAGGTGAGGTTACCAACGAACGGATCGTTGAGGATCTTGAAGGCCAAGGCCGAGAACGGCGCCTTGTCGTCCGCGGGGCGCTCTTCGACCTTCGCTTCGTCTTTGGGGTGGACGCCCGTGACGGGAGGGATGTCGAGCGGAGAGGGCAACAGGTTGACCACCGCGTCGAGCAGCAGCTGCACGCCCTTGTTCTTGAAGGCAGAGCCGCACAGCACCGGCACGAACTTGAACGTGCAGGTGGCTTTGCGGACAGCGGCGTAGATCTGGTCGGGGGTCACCTCGTCGGCCTTGCCGTCGAGGAACTTCTCCATGATGACTTCGTCCAGATCCGCGCAGGCTTCGATCAGCTTCTCGCGGAGCTCGAGGCACTGCTCTTTGAGGTCGGCAGGGACCTCTTCCCAGGTGTACTTCGCGCCTAGCGAGTCATCCTGGAACATCGCGGCCTGCATCCGGATCAGATCGACGATGCCCTTGTGCTGGTCTTCTTGCCCGACGGGCCACTGCACCGGCACCGGCGTCACGCCGAGGCGCTCGCGCATGCTGTCCAGGTTCATCTGGAAATCAGCGCCGATCTTGTCGAGCTTGTTGACGAAGGCGATGCGCGGAACGTTGTACTTGTCGGCTTGGCGCCAGACCGTTTCGCTCTGCGGCTCGACGCCGTTACCGCCGTCGAACACCGCCACCGCGCCGTCGAGCACGCGCAGGCTGCGCTCGACCTCGATCGTGAAATCGACGTGACCGGGCGTGTCGATGATGTTGATGCGGTGGCGCTTGCCTTCGTTCGGGCCGAAGGCGGGCGTCCAGAAGCAGTTCGTCGCCGCGCTCGTGATGGTGATGCCGCGCTCTTGCTCCTGCGGCATGTAGTCCATCGTGGCCGCGCCGTCGTGCACCTCACCAATCTTGTGAGTGACGCCGGTGTAATAGAGGATCCGCTCCGTGACGGTCGTCTTGCCCGCGTCGATGTGCGCCATGATCCCGATGTTTCGGGTGCGCTCGAGGCTGATTTCGCGGGCGGCCATCGGGGTTTCTCGGGTTCTTCGGGGGAGGCTTTTGGCTGGGGGGACCGCTGGATAGACGAAACCCCTCCCGGCCCTAGCGCCCCTTATTTGGGGAGCCGTATGTGCCGGAAGGGGTTCGGGGTGCGACGAGTGCCGCCTCGCGATTCGCGAGGGCGGGACCGCTGCGAGTAGCAGTGTCTACGCGCAACCCGATCCTATGTGGTCGTCAGCATGCTTCCGTGAACCGAGCTCCTTTGGGGCTTAACTTCCGAGGGAGATACCGCTCACCAGCGGTAGTGGGCGAACGCCTTGTTGGCGTCGGCCATCTTGTGCGTGTCGTCCTTCTTCTTCACGGCGTTGCCGCGAAGCTGCGCCGCGTCGACCAGCTCGGCCGCCAGGCGCTCACGCATCGTCTTCTCGCCGCGATCACGCGAGTAGTTCACGAGCCAGCGCATGGCCAGCGCGACGCGACGCTCGGGGCGAACCTCGACCGGAACCTGGTAGGTAGCGCCACCGACGCGGCGGCTCTTCACTTCCAGCTTCGGCTTGATGTTGTCGAGCGCCTTGCGGAAGATCTCCAAGGGGTCCTCCTTGAAGCGCGTCGCGATGATGTCGAAGGCACCGTAGATGATGCCTTCGGCGGTCGGCTTCTTGCCGCCCAGCATCAAGGAGTTCGTGAACTTCGCCACGAGCTTGTCCTTGTACTTGGGGTCCGGCGTGATCTTGCGCTTTGGTACGTCGCGTCGACGGGGCATCTGCGTCTTCCTCTTACTGCTTCGGACGCTTCACGCCGTACTTGGAGCGCGAGCGGTTGCGGTTGGCTTTGTTGGTGCTGCTGGGGCCCGAGGCGCCGGAGGCGTCGAGCGTGCCGCGCACCACGTGGTAACGAACACCCGGCAAGTCCTTCACGCGGCCGCCGCGGATGAGCACCACGCTGTGCTCCTGGAGATTGTGACCCTCGCCCGGGATGTAGCTGATCACTTCCATGCTGTTCGTCAGGCGAACGCGGCACACCTTGCGCAGAGCCGAGTTCGGCTTCTTCGGCGTCACGGTGTAGACGCGCAGGCAAACGCCACGCTTCTGGGGGCACGAACGGAGCGCGGGAGAAGCGGTGCGCGTCACGAGCGCTTCGCGTCCCTGTCGGATGAGCTGCTGAATCGTAGGCATAAATAGGGCCGTGGACTTTTAGGGGACCGGGAGGGTAGCCGGGGGGCCTTGGGTGTCAAGGAGGAACCTGCGTGCAGGCTCCGCCCTGGCTCGTTTGGCTCGCCGGCGCCGGCGAGCTCTCCATGGGCTCGACGGCTCGTTGCGAGGGTGAGGACGAGCTCGAGAGCCAGCCATCACCGGGGCGCGCCTCCTAGCATCCATTCTGGGCGCGTGCGAGTTTCTCCGCACAGTTTCGACAAATAAACGCGCAACTGCCGCAATTAATTGGGGTTTAGCGAGGCGATCAGCGCATCCCACTCGGCCGCCACCAGGGCCGCCAGCGGGTCGTCGTAGGTGTGCCCAGCTTTGACGTCCGCGACGAGGGCGGTCGAGATCACGGCTCGCTGGAAAAGGGGCTCCAGCTGGAACCGGTAGGCGTTGCGGCACTCGGTCTGGCCGCAGGCGAACAGCAGGCGCCCGAAGCCGGGGCCGAGGGCCTTGGCTTTGCCGGCGGTCCAACCTCGATAGCCGCCCTCCACGAGCACGGCCGCGCCGACGCCGAGCTCGGGGTCTGAAATCAAGCTCGCGCCCAAGATCGCGCCCAGCGAGAAGCCGGTGAACACGAGGGGCGCCGGGGAGACGTGCTCGCCATAGCGTGCGCGCAGGGCGGCGATGGCGGCGACCAGCTCGCGCTTGGTGCTCGCGCGCGAGCCCCACTCCCAGCGGTCGAGCTCCTTCGGCACGTCGCGCCGGGGGATGCCGCGCGGACACAGCACCCATTGCTGCGCGCGCGTGATGCGCCGCCACACCTCGCACTGCCACTCCGGGCGATCGAAGTTGCCGTGCAGCGCGAGCACGAGCACGCGCGGCTCGCGGCCGTCAGTCGGCACCGACACCACCGCGTCGCGAAATTCGGGGACCGCGAGCGCTACGAACTCGTGGGCTTCAATCAGGCGCGGCAGCTCGGCTTTCGCGGGAGCGCGACCCGACCCGGCTCCCCCTTCCGGCCGAGCGCTCGAGCTCGGCGCCGTCACGGCCAGCGGCGGGCTGGAGTCGCTCGCGTGGGCAGCGGAGGCGGAGGCCGACGGCGAGGGCTGCGGCGCGCGACAGCCGACGCCGCACGCAGCTAGCGCGATGAGGTGAAGCGCGCGTCGCCATCGAGCAGCCACGGCAATTCTCCTCGCAGAGCGTCCACGAAAGCAGCATCCAAGTACGGCCCAACGCTAGCCTTCGCGATCTTCGCCTGCGCCCCGCTGCGCGAAAGCCACAGCGCGCGCTGCGACGCCTCTTCGTGACAGGCGTCGGTCGTGCAAAAGACGAGCACTCGCTTGCCCCCTCGCTCGGCGAAGATCTTGGCCGCGCTCGGCGTGAGCGCCGCCGGCTCCCCGTTCACCAGCGCCACGCGCGCAAAGAAGCTCGGCTCTTGACGCAGCAGCTCCGCCGCGAGCGCCGCGCCCTCGCCATAGCCCACGAGCACCACCGAGCTCTTGGCGACGTGAGCGCCGAAGCGCGCTTTGAGCGCCGCGAGGCCGCCGCGTAGCTCGGCGATACGATCGTCGAACCGACCGAGACCATAGGTGCCCCCTTCGCCCCGCACCCCGCGCGGGCAGACGATGAACACCTGCCCACCGAACAGGCCGCGAAACGAGCCGCACTGCCACTCCGCCTTGTCACGCTCGCCGTGCAGCACGACCACGATCGGTCGGGGCGCCCTGGCGCCGAGCGGCAGAGCCACCACGGCTGGCTCGAAGCCGTCGACGGGCAGCTCGACACGCCAGCTCGGCGCGTCGAGCGGGGGCAAGCCGGGCTGGGGCTTCGTCGAGCAGCCCGAGCCGAAGAGGAGGCCGCCGGCCGCCACGAGCCAGGAGAGCATGCGGACCCAGTGCACGATCCGTCCAGCTTGCCATAGCGGCGCCACGACCACGAGGGCTCGCGCGTCAGAGCCGCAGCGTGCCGGAGAGCACGCCCCGGTACGCTTCGTCGTCGAGCGGGCGGTAGCGTGAGCCATCCCAAAGCCAGGAGGGCTCCCGGTGAGCAGCCGGCTGCCATTCCGCCACGGAGCCGGCGCCACGCTTGCGCTTCAGCGAGCTCGTACGCGAGAGCTCGGCCGTCGCCCGCACGAACCGCGGCAAGGCCGAGCGAGGCAGCCGCGCCGCGAGCGCCAGGAGCCCCTCGACCGTGAACGACTGGCTCACCACCAGCACGGCCGAGCCTGCGCGGCCATCGTAGCCTGGCACCACCACGCTCGAGACGAGCGCCTCGCGGACGCCCGGCACGCGCAGCAGCTCTCGCTCGACCTGCGTCGCGGAGACGTTCTCGCCCTTGAAGCGGTAGCTCTCACCGGCTCGCTCGACGAAGTAGTAGAAGCCAGCCCGGTCACGGCGCAAAATATCGAAGGTGCGGAAGAAGGCGTCGCCGGCACGGAAGGCGTCGCGCACGAGCCGCGCCTCGCTCGCGGCCGCATCGACGTAGCCGTGATACACGCCGAGGCCGGAGCGTCGCGCGCGCACCAAGAGCTCGCCCGGTTCGTCGGCTGCGCACTCGCACAACCGGCCGCGCGCGTCGCGCACGAGCCAGCCCTCGTCGTCCACGCGAACCAGCTTGAGCCCGAACATCCAGGCGTACGGCAGGTTGCCGACGGAGCCGACGCGCCCCGACCAGTTGAAGATCCCCACCGGCGACTCGGTAGCCGCGTAAAACTCACGCACCTGCGCGACGCCGAAGCGCGCCTGGAGCTTGGGCCAAACCTCGGCGGACATGCCGTTGCCGACCGCGAGCCGCAGGCGATGCGCGCGATCGAGCGAGCTCTCGGGCGTCGCCAGCAGCAGGCGGCCCAGGTCGCCCACGTAAAGGAAGGCGGTCGCGCCCGAGCGCCGCGCGGCGGCCAAGAAATCGCGCGCGGAGAAGCGACGCTCCAGCACCAACGGCGCCCCCATCACCAGGCACGCGCCGAGCCCCAACATCAACGGGCTGCCGTGGTGGAGCGGCAGCGCGCAGAGCAGCTTGTCAGTCTCACGGAAGTCGTAGAGCGGCGCGCCGAACAGGCACGCGGCCGCCAGCACCCGCGAGTGCGGCAAGCGACACGCTTTGGGCATCCCGGTCGTGCCGGACGTAAACACCAGCGCGAAGTCACGACGGCCGCGGTCGGCCGCGAACGCGAGCGGGCGCGACGACGTCGTGAAGGGCTCGCGCCGCTCCGGCTCGAACCCGCTACACGGCAGGCTCGTGACGCTCTTCACTTGCTCGAGCAAGCTCAGCTCGCACAGCGCGTGCGTGGCTCGGCTCACGCTGAGCGCGTGGGCCAGCGGCTCTCCGGCGAGCTCGGGGTGCACGAGCGCGAGCGTGATCCCGGTGCGCGCTCCCGCCAGCAGCAGCGCGACGTAAGCTAGCGAGTTGTGAGCGATCAGCGCGACGACATCGCCGCCGCGAGCTCCGAGCGCGTGCAGCGCGTGCCCCGCGGAGACGACGACCGCGTCGAGCTCGCGGTAGCTGAGCTTCTGGCCGGAGGCCTCGAGCGCGAGCGCATCTGGCCGGCGACGTGCCCAGCGCGCCGCGAGATCGGCCAGGGTAACGTCACCGATGGCTTGGCGCGCGAAGCTGCCGAGGCTCGTCCTGGCCAAGGCCCCGAAGTAGCGGAGTGCGTCCAGTGACAATGGAGCGGGTCCCTAGCACGAGCCGTCGCGCCTGCGTCCGCCGTGGAGGGCGACGGCGCGGGGGTGCACCGGCGGCGCCACGGCTTATTTGCAGCTCTCCTCGACGCCGCTCAGCTGGCAGTCGGACGCGCTGCAGCAAACGCCGCTCGAGCACGATTCCTCGCCGTTGCAGCTCACCTGGCACAGGTCGCCGCCGCATTTGATGCGCCCGGGGCAGTTGCGGTTGGCGCAGCTCAAGTGCGTCTCCGCGGCGCTGCTGTCGATCTGATTTTGGCAGGTCTCCTCCCCGCTGCACTCGATCAGGCAGTCACGCACGGCGCCCCCGCAACTGACCTTACCCGGGCAGCTGCTCTTTCCTTTGCAGCGCAGGTCGCATTTGGCGGCGTCGCACACGACGTCGCTCATGCAGGCCTGCCCGCGGCACACGACCTCGCACTCCGCGCCGCCGCACTTGATCGGCGCCGAGCAGGTGTTGTCGCTGCATTCGATGAGGCAGCTCTCCGCGTCTCGACAGTCGACCCCGCTCGCGCAGCTGCCCGGCTCGGCGCATAGCACCTTGCACGGCACGCCAGCGGGGCACTTCACGAGCTTGCTACACGAATCGGCCGCGTCGCATGCAATCACGCACACGGCGCCATCGCACTCCCCGATGCCGGCGCAGGCTTCGGCGCAGTCCTCCGGGGTGGCAGGCGGGGCCCCGCCCTGCGCCGGCGCGCCTCCACTCGCGCCGCCGGAGCCGCCCTCGCTCGGCTCGCCAGCAGCGGCTGGGCCAGCGCTGGCTTTGCCCGCGTTCGACGACGGAGCGCCTCCGCCCAGCGCGCCTCCAGCTGCGGTACCACCTCCGGCTGCAGGCCCGCCTCCCCCTCCGGGCCCGCCACCACCGGACGTGCCTCCGCCCGCGACCGATTCGTCGAACAAGCTCGTCTCGCGGGGACCCCCGCACGCCAGCAAGAATAAAGGCAAAACGGCGAGCAAAGCTCGACCGCCCCTGGACTTCCCATCGCGCATCAGGGGCGCGAGTCTAACACTGAAGAGGCGCTCACTGAAAAGGCGCTAGGCTGAGCGAGATGCGTGAGCACCAGTTCGACGGGCTGGTCGGGCCGACCCACCACTACGCAGGGCTCAGCCCAGGCAACCTCGCAAGCCAAGCGAACGCCGGAGAAATCAGCAATCCTCGTGCAGCTGCGCTGGAAGGCCTGGCGAAGATGCGCCACGTGCGAGAGCTCGGCGTCGCGCAGGCGGTGTTGCCCCCGCAGCCGCGCCCGAGCCTCCGCTTGCTTCGGAAGCTCGGCTTCACGGGGAGCGACGCGAGCGTCCTGAAGGACGCTCTGGCTCGCGCGCCCGAGCTCCTGCACGCCGCCAGCAGCGCCTCCAGCATGTGGTCGGCGAACGCGGCCACGGTGGTGCCGGCGGCCGACAGCGCCGATGGTCGCGCTCATTTCGTCCCCGCGAACCTCGTCTCGCTCCTGCACCGCAGCCAGGAGGCTCGCTTCACGGAGCGCGTTCTCCGCCGCATCTTCGCGGACTCCGAGCGCTTCGCGGTGCACGCGCCCCTGCCTGCCTGCCAGGCGCTAGCCGACGAAGGAGCCGCCAACCACACGCGGCTGCTGACAGGCGCTTGCGCGCTGCACCTCTTCGCTTGGGGCCGCAGCGCCGGGGCCGCCCTGGCCCCCGCGAGGTTCCCGGCGCGACAGACGCGAGCCGCCAGTGAAGCCGTGGCGCGCCTCGCGGGTCTCGACGAGCGCGCCTACCTGCTCTGGCAACAGGACCCGCGCGGCATCGACGCGGGAGCGTTTCACACCGACGTGCTCGCGGTGGGGAACGCCTCCCTGCTCCTGCTGCACGAGCGCGCCTTCATCGAGCCCGACGCGCTGCTCGCGCGCCTGCGCGAGCGGCTCGGCGCCGAGCTCGAGACGTGCGTCGCGACGGAGGCCGAGCTGCCGCTGGCCGATGCCGTGTCCGCCTACTGCTTCAACTCACAGCTCTTGAGCTTGCCGTCGGGACAGATGCGCCTGCTCGCGCCGCGCGAAGCACAGCAGAACGACGCGGCCCGCTCGTTTCTGGAGCGCGCCGTAGCCGAGCACCCGCAGCTGGCTGGTGTGGACTACCTGGACGTGAACGGATCCATGAGGAACGGCGGCGGACCGGCGTGCTTGCGACTGCGAGTGGCGCTCTCGGACGACGACGCGCGACGGATGTCGGCGAACGTGCTCTTCGATGTGCGGCTCGAGCAAGAGCTGGAAGCGATCGTGAGGCGCCGCTACCGCGATCGCGTCGCGCTCGCCGACATGGCCGATCCGGAGCTGGTGCGCGAGGCCGCGACCGCTCTCGACGAAATCACCAGCGCGCTCGGGCTGAGCGGCGCCTACGACGAGCTCGACTAACGACTCGGCTCCGCGTCGCCAATTGTCACGGGCAGCGGCGTCGCCTCGGCACGGCGGCTGCATCGCCCTTGGCAGGAGATGACCATGTCAGAGCCTGCCCCCGAAATCCGTTCCATTTGGCCCTACCGAGAGAGCCACCCCGTGATCCCGTTGATTCGACCGCGGCGAGACAACGGCGCGCGGCGAGGCATCGGGCTACGCGCCCGCACGAGCTTCCTGGTTATGGTGGGAGAAGGTGCCACCAGCACGCATTGCCGCGCCGTCGAGCTGTCGCCGAGCGGGATCGTGATCGAGCGCGGCCGTGAGCTGAGTGACCGCGAGCTGCGCTCCCACTTCAAGCTCGAGCTGGCTTTGCCCGAGCAGCCCCACCCCGTGCGCGTTTTGGCGCGCGTCGCGAGGCACGTCGACGGCACCCGCTATGCCTTCAAATTCGTGCTCGTCTCCGACGCGGATCGGCTCACGCTCATGGAACACGTCGACGGTGTCGAGCGCGAATCGCGCCAGCTCCTCGATGAGGTCGCGCGTGCGGGCTAGCTATGAGCGCGCGCGCGCTCTAGCCCGTACGCGCGCGCTCTAGCGCCGCGCGCCGACCATCGCTTCGGGGCGCACCCAACGCGCGAAGTCCTCGGCGGAGACGCCAAGCTCGAGCGCGGCTTCGCGCAGCGTCGTGCGCGCGTGGTGGGCGCGATGAGCGATCTTCGCCGCCGCGTCGTAGCCGATGTGCGGGGCCAGCGCCGTCACGAGCATCAGCGACTGCTCGAGCAAGTGACGCATGCGGTCGCGGTCCGGCTCGAGCCCGGCCAGACAGTGCCGCCCAAAGCTGGCGGCGCCATCGGCGATCAGACGGCAGCTCTGCAAGAACGCGCTGATGATCAGCGGCTTGTAGACGTTGAGCTGGAAGTTACCGGACGCGCCTCCCAGGTTGAGGGCCACGTCGTTACCGAAGACCTGCGCGCACGCCATCGATAGCGCCTCCGCCTGCGTCGGGTTCACCTTGCCGGGCATGATCGAGCTGCCCGGCTCGTTTTCGGGGATGGTGATCTCGGCCAGCCCCGCGCGCGGGCCCGAGGCGAGCCAGCGCACGTCGCTTGCGATCTTCGTGAGCGAGGCGGCCAGCGTCTTCAGCGCCCCGTGGGCGAACAAGAGCGCGTCGTGCGCCGACAGCGCCTCGAACTTGTTGGGAGCGCTGACGAAGGCGAGCCCCAAAAGCTCGCTGAGCTTGGACGCGACGCGCGCTCCCAGCTCGGGGTGGGCGTTCAGGCCGGTGCCGACCGCGGTTCCGCCGAGCGCCAGCTCACTCAAATGAGGCAGCGCGCTCTCGAGGTGGGCGAGCCCGTGCTGCAGCTGCGCGGCCCAGCCGCTGAGCTCCTGCCCGAAGCTGAGCGGCGTGGCGTCCATCAAGTGCGTGCGCCCAATCTTGAGCACGTCCGAGAACTGCGTGGACTTGTCGACGACCATCGACCACAAGTCGGTGACGGCGGGCACGACGCGCTGCCTGACTGCGGTCGTCGCCGCGACCGCCATCGCGGTCGGGAAGACATCGTTCGACGACTGCCCGCGGTTCACGTCGTCGTTCGGGTGGACGACGCGGTCGTCCCCGCGCGCGCCACCCAGCAGCTCACTCGCGCGGTTCGCCAGCACCTCGTTCACGTTCATGTTCGTCTGAGTGCCGCTGCCGGTCTGCCAAACCGAGAGCGGGAACTCCAGCTCATGCCGCCCGGACAGCACCTCGTCCGCCGCGCGCACGATGGCGAGAGCTTTGGCCTCCGTGAGCTGCCCCAGCTCGAGGTTGACCTGCGCCGTCGCCTTCTTCACGAGCACGAGCGCGTGCAGCAGCTCGCGCGGCATCTTCTCGTGCGAGATGGCGAAGTTCTGCAAGCTGCGCTGCGTCTGCGCTCCCCACAGTCTCTCCGCCGGCACTTCGATCGCCCCGAACGTGTCGTGCTCCGTGCGAGTAGTCATGACCCGCGAGGCTAGTGCAGGGGCCCCCGATCCGGGCAACGCTCGCACGAGCCGCCATTGCGTCACTCCGCGCGTTCGGCGAGTCCGGGCCCGGAGCGGCGGGCGGGGCTCTCGATCCCAACGAGCCGGCGATCCGTGCCTCTTTCCGCGCCTGCAACCGGTCCCACAACCCTGCGTGACGCGGGGGCGAAAAAAGGATCACCGAATTGAAGGTCTCGGTCGTTTCTTGCTTTTCCCAGCTCGAAGTCGCGGCGCGGTTTCACGTTGGCTTGAAAAACGCCCTCCGTGCTCGCTGCAATGAGGCGAGATCTCGACGCCAAACGAAAAAAAACGAATTTGAGTCACGATTGGTGAACTGGTTAGGCTCCGACTGGCCACTAAAGACCAGAGAGTTTATGCTTCCGAGCTCCCAGTCCAGCCGGGCGCGCCTCGTGGCGCTGCCGAGCCCGACGCTGGCCCAAGCTGACGACGCGACCCTGGCGCGAGCCCTGAGGGGCGCTGACCCGCGCGCCGCCGGTGTCCTGTGGGACCGGTTCTCGCCGCTGGTTCGGCGCATGTTGAGGCGCACGCTGGGCCCCTACGCGAGCGTGGAAGGTCTCGTCCAAGAAGTCTTTCTGCGGGTGCTGAAGCAGCTCGGGGGCTTGCCCGACGCCGCGCAGCTCAAGCCATTCGTCGTCGGTGTCACGGTGCGCGTGCTCAACGCCGAGCTTCGCCGGCACCGATTGCGGCGGCTGCTTCGGCTGCAGAGCCCCTGGCATTCGTTCGATTCGGGCGCAGCGCCGGCCGACGCCAGCGCGCACAGCGCGCTCACCGCCCTTTACCGCATCCTCGACGAGGTCGACACCGACGCGCGCCTGGCCTTCACGCTGCGTCACTTCGAGGGCCTGCAGCTCACCGAGCTCGCCTCGGCGACGGATTCGTCGCTCTCGGCGGCGAAGCGTCGCCTCGCCCGGGCCAATGCCCACGTGCAAGCCGCGGTCCGCCGCGACCCGGCTTTCAGCGCCTACGCCAGCGCCGCGACGTTGGGAGACGCTCCTTGAGCGCAGGCGGCTCGCTCACCCTCGCCGACGTCGAGGCGGTCGTCAGAGAAAATGTCACCGGCCACATCGACGGCGACCGCCACGAGCAGGGTAAGCAGCGCTTGCTCACCGCCCTACGTCAAGGCAATAAGCCCGGCGGCGCGCGGCGCAAGCGTCGGCTCTTGGCGCTCGCCGCAGCCGTGGCGCTGGTCAGCGGCGGCGGCGCCTACGCCTGGAAACACCGCACGAGCCCGCATCTCACCTACGCTGTGGCCGGCGGCTTGCTGAGTGACAGCGGCTACGTCCGCAGCAGCGACCCGAGCGGAGCCCGCCTCTCTTTCAGCGACGGCACGCGCATCGAGCTGCGAGACGGCGCGCGCGCGCGCATCGCGGCCGTCGACGCGCGCGGCGCCCGCATCGCCATCGAAAACGGGCGCGCCGCCCTGAGCGTCGCCGGCCAACCGGGCGCCGCCTGGTACGTCGACGCGGGGCCGTTCGTCATCCAGGTCCAAGGCACGCAGCTCGACGTCGACTGGTCGAGCTACGACGACACGCTCAGCGTCGATCTGCACGACGGTACGCTGGTGGTGAGCGGTCCGCCCGCGCCGAGCGGCGTGCTGCTGCGCGCGGGCCAACGGCTCACGGCCCACGAAGGTCGCCTGTCCATCGAAGCGCTCGAGGCGGCAGCCAGAGTCGTCGAAGCCGCAGCCGAGCTCGAGCTCCCGCCCGACGTCGACGTCACGGCGCCCCCGCCCGACGCGGAGCTCGCCCCGCTCGCGAGCGACGAGCAGCTGGCAGACGCCGTCGCGAGCGGCGACGCGCCGAACCCGTAGTCCGCTCTCGAACCCGTAGAGCGCGATCGCAGCGGCGCTCGGCTACGCCATGCGCTCGGCCGTCGCCACGATGCGATACGAGCGCACCGCTTGATCGACCGCCGCGATCACCGAGCCCATGAGCCCGGCGCGATCGCCCAGCGTGGAGGTCACCACGTCGATCTTCGAGGCGCGCAGCGTATGGCGCGCCACCGAAGCGCGCGCCCCTTCCAAGATGAACTCGGACGCTTCCATCACGCGGCCGCCCAGCACCACCAGCTCGGGATCGAGCACGTTGATCAGGTACGAGAGCCCGACGCCCAGATGCTGTCCCACGTCGCGCAGGATACGCTGAGACACGGCGTCGCCCGCGCGCGCGGCTTCGAGCACCACCGCCGCATCGAAGGGCGCGCTGTGCGACGAGAGGCGAGTGGGCTCGCTGCCCCGCGCCGCCTCGGCCGCGATGCGCTCGATGGCGCGCCCGGAAGCCAGCGTCTCCAAACAACCGCGCAGGCCGCAGGCGCACAGCGGGCCATCGTCGACGATGGGACAATGGCCGATTTCACCGCTGAAGCCCTTGGTGCCGGAGAACAGCTGGCCATCGATCACGATGCCGGCGCCCACGCCGTGGCCGACGTACACCCAAACGTAGGAGCGCGCGCCCTTGGCCGCGCCGATGCGCCCCTCGGCGATGGCGCCCGCGCTCGTCACGTTGTGGACCACGACCGGCAGATCCAGGGCCTGCTGCAGCAGCTCGCGGATCGGCACGTCCGTCCAGCCCAGGTTCGGCGCGAAGGCCACCGTGCCGCTGCGAGTGTCGACCAAGCCCGGCACCGTCACGCCGACGGACTGCAGACGGTCACGCGGCAAGCCCGCCTCCGCCAGCGCGTCGTCCAGCAGGGCGAGCGCCGCGCGGACCGCGCCGAGCGGGTCACCGGCGACGGTAGGGGTTTCGCGCACGGCGCGCACTTCGCCGCGCGCGTCGGCGATGGCGACGGTGGTGGTGTGCACGCCGAAGCGCAGCCCGAGGTAGGCCGCGGACGCGTCGTTGAACTCCAAGAGCCGCGCGCGCCGCCCGCCCGTCGCCACCGTCTTGCCGAAGCCGACCTCTTGCACGATACCGCGCGCGATCAGGTCGTCGACGATGGCCGACACCGTCGGCTTGGTCAGCGCCGAGCGCTTGGCCAAATCAGTCCGCGACACCTTGCCGCCGCGACGGATGATGTCGAGCACGATGGAGCGATTCACCTCGCGCATTGCGCGGCTGTCGACCTTGCCTTGGACGTCTTGCTGCATGGTTGGTTATCCGACCTGGAACCGATTCCAGAAGCTGGCGTGGTGGAAGCAGCAGCACGAGCCGGTCACTCACCCGCACGGCTACTGGCGAAGGCGATTGTAGCATCGTCAGACGGTCGGGCGATACGAAACCGGTTCCATAAAATTTTTCGCGTCACTGTTAAAACGGGGTCCGCGAGACCCGCGGCCGGCCCGCCGCCAGCGCTACGCTGGAAACTTTCGCGCAAAGACGTAGGCGGATGGTGCTGAAGCGATGCGCGATGACGAAGCTGGGTGCGCCCCGCCGAGAGCTTGCTCCCTGCACACCGGAGGGCGTGATTCGGTGCTGCACCGACCGATGCTGGTCGTCTCGTCCAACAACATCAGGATGCGTAGCACCATCAGCATCCCGCGAACGAGACACACGGCTCGACGTTGCCCCAGCGATAGGCGCGTCGCGTCGCGAGGACGCCGGCGTGGAGCAAGCAGAGCGCCGATGTTGATCCGAGTGATGAAGTCGAGCTGAAGCCGCTGACCTTCACGAAGATGGCGCGCGGCCGCGCCCCGCGAGCAAGCCGCACCGTCGCGGCGCTCGTCATCAGCTCGCTGCCGAAGCCCGCGTCGCGGCTCTGGCTAAAACGTCGCGAAGTGATACTTTGCCGCCATGGGTCAGGTTTCGCGACGCGGGTTCTTGTTAGGTATCGGTTCGACCATGGCGGTGACGGGGGCGACGGCGCCGGCAGCGGCCGCCGTCATGCGCAGCCTCTCGTTGCCTGCGCTCGTGCAAGGCTCGCGACGCATCGTCATCGTCAGCGCGCTCGCCTCCGAGAGCCACTACGAAGAGCTCGGCCGCAAGCGCCGTATCGTCACCGACACCCGCGTGCGCATCGAGGACGTGATCGCCAAGGGCGACGGCATGCAGAGCGAGGTCATCGTGCGCACGCTCGGCGGCAAGATCGGCCGGCTGGGGGAGCGAGTGGACGGGCAGGCGCAGCTGGTGCTTCGACAAGCTTGCGTGGCGTTCCTGCTCGAGGCCCCCGACGGGGTCCACTACGTGAACGGCATGGCGCAAGGCCACTACCCGCTGAAAGGGGCGGACGTGCGGCGACTCATGAAGAGCCCGGACCTGCCCGCGATCGTCGATTTCGAGGCCTCAGCGGTGAAAGCGCTGGTGGGCCGCGAGCTCGGCGACGCCACGAGCCGAATCCGCGGGTTGGTGAAGCCGTGAGCCTGCGCCTGGTAGCCCCCGTGCTGCTGGCGTCTCTGCTGGCGGCGCAAAGCGCGTTCGGCTTCTGTCGCACGACCACCTGTGACCCGGGCGATCCCGACGATGACTGCCAAAGGGACGCGGAGCTGTGCGTGGTCTCGGGCGAGCCGCTGTCGTGGCGCAGCAGCTGCGTCACGATCGGCGTTCAGCGAGATGGCTCGCCCGTCAACGGCTTCGCGTTCGACGACATCGTTCCCGTCGTGGAGGAAGCGTTCGCGGCTTGGATGAACGTCGACTGCGGCGACGATCAGCGCCCCAGCATCGACGTGCAGCAGCTCGGTCCGCTCGAATGCGATAGCTCGGAGTACAACTCGAAGGCCAGCAACGCCAACATCGTGCTGTTCGTGCAAGAAGACTGGCCCTACGTCGGCATGGGCGACGCGCTCGCCATCACCACTACGCGCTTCGACACCAAGACCGGCGCGCTGTGGGACGCCGATATGGAGATTAACGCGACTCAGGTCCTGAGCATCGGCGACCCGATTCCCACCGGCAGCGCGGATCTCTTGAGCATCATCACCCACGAGGCGGGTCACTTCCTCGGCCTCTCGCACTCGCGAGATCCCGAGGCGACCATGCGCACCTACTACAACCCCGGCCATGACGGCGAAGACCTGCGCTCCCTCGAGCCCGACGACGTCGCAGGCATTTGCGAGATCTACCCGCCCAAGCGCAGGGTGACGACGACCAGCTGCGAAAATCGCCATGGCTTCTCCGAGCAATGCGGGGCGGACCAGCCGCCGTCCAACGAATCCAAGGGATGTGGCTGCAGACTGAACGCGCGCTCCGGTGGAAGTGACGGCAGCGGCGCCGGCGCGGCGCTGATGATCGTACTAGGCGCGGCGCTGCGTCGCCGAGTTGCGTGGCGTCGCCGCATCGTGTAACTTGGCGGGGCAATGAACGCTCGTCGTTACTTTTGGTTTGGCTACTGGCCCGCGGCAACCGCGGCGACAGGGTCGAGCCTTTAGTTCAAGAAACGACGAAAAGGCCGAAAAAAGAACCCCTGGTCGCCGCAAGCGACCCGGGGTTTTCGCGTTTCTGGTGCTCAGCCTCAACCCGCAGCCCCGCCCTCCCATGCTCGAAACCAAAGACCTCCGCATCGTGGACACGACCGCTCTCCTAAGCCCTGACGAAGTCACACGCGAGCTCCCCCTCTCGGACCGCGCCGCCGACGTCGTCTTTCGTTCACGCCAGGACATCCAGGCCGTTCTCGAAGGACGCGATCCGCGCAAGCTGGTCATCGTCGGCCCTTGTTCTATCCACGATCCCAAGGCCGCGCTCGACTACGCCGGACGCCTGCTCGAGCTGCGCGAGCGCGTCTCGGACGCCTTGCTGATCGTGATGCGCGTCTATTTCGAGAAGCCGCGCACCACCGTCGGCTGGAAGGGCCTGATCAACGACCCGCACCTCGACGGCAGCAACGACATCCCCACGGGTATCCGCGTCGGCCGCAGCTTGCTGCGAGAGATCGCGGAGCTGGGGCTGCCCGCCGCCACCGAGATGCTCGATCCGATCATTCCCCAATACATCGCGGACTTGGTGAGCTGGACCGCCATCGGCGCGCGCACCACCGAGAGCCAAACTCACCGCGAAATGGCGTCTGGGCTCTCGATGCCGGTGGGCTTCAAGAACGGCACCGATGGCGGCTTGGGCGTCGCCATCAACGCCATGATCGCCGCCTCTCGCCAGCACAGCTTCTTGGGCATCGACTCCGGTGGGCGCGTCGGTGTCGTGCGCACGGCGGGCAACCCACATTGTCACATCGTGCTGCGCGGCGGCGCCGCCGGCCCGAACTATGGCGCGGCCGAGGTGACGAAGGCCGTCGCCGCGCTCAAGAAGGCCCACGTCAGCCCGAGCGTCATGATCGACGCGAGCCACGACAACAGCGGCAAAGATCCGACGCGGCAGCCCGCGGTGCTGGCCGACGTGGGCGCGCAGATCCGCGGGGGGCAGTCGCACATCCTCGGCGTCATGCTCGAGAGTCACCTGATCGCTGGTCGCCAAGAGCTGGTGGACAAGGCGACGCTCACCTACGGTCAGAGCATCACCGACGGCTGCATCGCCTTCGACGACACGACCCGCGCGCTGGAAGCCTTCGCGGCGGACGTGCGCGCGGCCGCGAGCCTGCGCGAGACGGCCTAGGCGGATCCGGCGAGCTGGAGCCTCGCCTGAACGCGACGGCTCCGGCTCGTGCAGCACGCGCGGCTCGCCGCAGCCACCCGGCCAAGGCTCGATGTCACCCGCTTGCCACCCGCCTGACCCTGGCGTGCCACCGGAACGGTCCACGCTCACTGCATGAAGCTCGCCGCGCTCGACCTCGGCTCCAACTCCTTTCATCTGCTGGTCGCGCAGGCGAGCGGCGCAAGCGAACTGAGCAAGGTGGGCGCGCGCAAGGCTGTCTTGCGGCTCGGCACCGAAGTGCAAGAGCGGGGGCAGCTAGGCCCTGCGGCGTACCACCGTGCATTCGCCGCCGTGCGCGACTTGGCGGCGGCGGCGCGCGAGCTGGGCGCGGAGAAGTCGATGGTAGTAGCGACGAGCGCCCTGCGCGACGCGCGCAACGGCCTCGCCTTCTGCGACGAGTGTCGTGACCGCCTCGGCCTGGACGTGGAGCTACTCTCCGGCGACGAAGAGGCGCGCTTGGCTTACCTCGGCGCTCGCAGCGCGGTGCCGCTGTCGACGGGCCGCGTGCTCGTCGCGGACATAGGTGGCGGCTCGGTGGAGCTCGCAGGCGGCGAAGGTCCGAGCTGTGACAGCGTGCAGACCTTGCCGCTCGGGTTCCTGCGCGTCGGTCGCGCCTTTCCGACTCACGAGCAGGGCGGAACCGCGCGCCTCGTCCGCTATGTGCAGGCCGCCTGCGAAGAGGCACATTTTCGGGTCGGTCGCGGGGACACGCTGCTGCTCTCGGGCGGAACCGCCCGCGCCATCGGCAAACTGCTCGGCGCCCCCTGCGCGAGCGTCGCTCGGGTGCTCGAGCTGTGCCACCAGCTCTGCGCCGCGAGCGAGCAGTCTTTGCTCGCGCTCGGCGTCGAGCCGGCGCGCGCGGTCTCGCTTTCGTCAGCGGCCGCCGTAGTCGCGGGCGTCGTGGCGGCGCTCGGCCAGCGCGAGGTGCGCATTTCGCCGCGCGGCCTGCGCGAAGGCGTGATCTTGCGTGAGCTGCGCGCGGGAAGCGATCATCGCCCGCGGCTTCTGCGGCCGCCCGTCAGGCGCGCTACGCCGACAGCGGCGCGGGGGACGGGCTCGTGAACAGCTCGCGCAGCTCCGCCTCGGAGACGGGCTTGACCAGGTGTCGGTCGAAGCCTGCCAGCTGCGCGTGGCTCTTGTCTTCGCTGCGGCCATAGCCGGTGAGCGCGACCAAACGACAGCGCACGCCCGCGACGCGGGCGCGAC
Organism: Pseudomonadota bacterium; assembly: GCA_023431345.1. Lineage (GTDB taxonomy): Bacteria > Myxococcota_A > Polyangia > Polyangiales > Polyangiaceae > PMG-095. The sequence goes on along the minus strand of JAEYWK010000172.1, from coordinate 19,488 downwards.
GGGCCAGCTCCAAACCATCGAACCCCGGCAGGCCGATGTCGACCAAGGCGATGTCTGGCGCCGACGACAGGACGCACTCGAGGCCGCTCGGACCGTCCGCCGCCGTGAACACGGTGTGTCCGGCGTCCGCCAATAGGCGCGCGAGCAGATCGCGAATATCCGAGTTGTCGTCGACGACCACGACGCGCTGCGGCGGTGCCACGCCCGCCGCGGAGTCACCCCCGTCGCGCTCGGCGAGGGGCAAGGAGCGCAGCGGCAAGCGTACGATGAACGAGCTGCCGCGCCCGAGCCCCGCGCTGCGGGCCTCGACGGAGCCGCCGTGCATTTGGACGATGTTGTGCACGAGAGCCAAGCCGAGGCCGATGCCGCCCTGGGAGCGATCGAGGGAACTGTCGGCTTGCGCGAAGGGCTCGAACACGCGCGGCAGCATCGCCGGAGCGAGCCCGACCCCGGAATCGGCCACCTCCACCACGCCGCTGCCTTCTTCGCTCCGAACGCTCAGCTTCACGCGCCCGCCGCGGGGCGTGTACTTGATGGCGTTGGTCAACAAGTTGCTGATCACCTGCTCCAGCCGCTGCCGATCGCCCTCGACGCAGGCGGCGGGGGCGACCACCTCGAGCTCGTAAGCCTCCAGGTGGTCTTGCGCGCGGTGCTGTAGCGTCTCGAAGGAGGCCCGCGCGACCTCGGCCAGCAGCACGGGCTGCCTGGCCAGACTGACCTTGCCGTAGGTGATGCGCGCGACGTCGAGTAGGTCATCCACGAGCCGCGTCAAATGGGCCGATTGACGCGAGATGATCGCAAGCTCCTTGCCTGCGTCTGCGTCCGCCAGCCGCCGGCTCAGCAGCGTGCCCGCGAGCGAGATGGCGCTGAGCGGGTTGCGGAGCTCGTGCCCCAACATGGCCAGAAATGCGTCACGCGACTCGATCGCGTGGCGGGCGTCGTATTGCCGAGCACGGCTGCGCAGCGCGGCGTGCACCGCCGCCAGCATCGAGCGCACGCGCACGGGCCGGTCCAGAAAGCTCACGTTGCCCTGCGCGAAGGCGTAGCGCCGCGACTCTCGCTCCGGCACTCCGAACAAGATGAGCGGAAAATCGGACCATGGCGGCTGCTCCGCGAGTGAGCTCGTCAAGAGCTCCGTCGCGGTCGCATCCAGCACCTCTTCGGCGATGAGCGCCGCGGAGGCGCCCTCGCGCATGCGCTCGACGAGCTCGCGCGCGTCGCGGCAAGCAACGCCGAGGATGCGCTCGCCCGCGAGCAGCTCGAGCGTGACCTCCAGCTCGCGCTGTCCCGCCACGAGGACCAGCACTCGCGCTTCCGTTCGCCGCACGCTGACGGGCGGGTCACTCCGAAGCACGGCCGCTCGTCTTGGTCAGCGATTGGGGCACGCCAGTCAGCACGCCGTGGAGCGTGTCCAGCGTTTCGCCTACCACGATGCCGCTGCTGGTCAGGCTCAGGCTCCGAATCGTGTTCTCGTGCGAACCAGAGCGCTTTTTGAGCACCGAAATTGCCTTACGCAAGTGGCCGTCTGCTTCGTAATGGCGCATGACCACGACCGTGTCGGCGAGGTAGCTCACGTCGATCACGGTCGTCATCTGCGCTCCGAGCATGCCCGATTGAGCCGTGGTCATCAGCGTCGCTACGCCGTGCTCTGCGAGGTAAGACAAAAGCTCGTGCATCTGCAGGCTCAGGTAGCGCGCCTCGGGCATGGCGCTGAAGTAGCCGGTGATGCTGTCGATGAGCACGAGTTTGGCGTTGTCTCTCTCCACCGCCTCGCGCACGAGGTGAGTGAACTCGTCGGGCGCGACCTCCGCCGGGTCCAGCTGCCTCACGAGCAGCTTTCCTTCTTCCATCAGGCGGCTGATGGGCATACCCAAGTTCTCACCGCGCTTGATCCAGGTACCGATGCGCTCTTCGAACAGGAAGACGTGGGAGACCTCGCCCCGCAGCGCTGCCGCGACCGCGAACTGACAGGCGACCGCGCTCTTGCCGACACCGGCCGGGCCTAGGATGAGGGTGCAAGTGGCGCGATCGACACCGCCGCCCAAAATGGCATCGAGCCGCTGAACACCGCTCGAGATCGGCTCGGCCGTCAGCGACGTGCGGTGCTCGGCCGCGACCAAACGCGGGAAAACGACGAGGCCTCCCTTGCTCACAAGGTAGTCATGGTACCCACTGCGAAAGCTGGAGCCGCGTAGCTTCGCGACCCGCAAGCGACGCCGCTCCGCGCCGTAAACCGCGGGCGATTGCTCGAGCACGATCACGCCGTGGGCCAAGCTCTCGACCTGCAGGTCTTCGCCGCCGGTGCGGTCGTCGAGCAGCAGCGCGGTGCAGGCGCGGCCGGCCAGCTCTTGTTTGAGCGTGAGTAGCTGGCGGCGGTAGCGCGAGGAGTTGTTGGCGAGCAGCCGTATCTCCGACAGCGAATCGAACACCACCCGGCTCGGTTCCAGCTCGGCCACTCGAGCCATGAGCACCGCGATGAGCTCCTTCAGATCCACGTCTTCGGAGGCATAGAGCGTGTTCTCTTCGCGCAGCCGGAGCACCTGCTCCGCGACCGAAAGCTCGAAGAGGTCGACGCCATCGAGCGACCAGCCGTGCGACGCCGCCACCTGCTTGATCTCCTGCTCGGTCTCCGACAGCGTGATGTAGAGCACCTTCTCTCCACGGCGCACGCCCTCGAGAAGAAATTGAATCGACAACGTCGTCTTACCGACGCCGGGATTACCCTTGACTAGGTACATCCGCTTGGCGGGCAAGCCGCCATTGAGAATGTCGTCCAGACCGGGGACTCCCATCAACACTCGTGCGGCGCCTTCGGCCATCCGGAAATCCGTAGCACCGTTCCGTGGCACGAGGAAAAGTCGGCTCGGCGGCTCGGCCGCGGGATCCGACGAAGTTACACAGTCCGGCCTTGGGGTCGCGTTTCGCCTCACCCTTCTTTCCGTCACCCTCCCCCCGCAGGGCTAGCGCCGGCGCGGCGGCGCTTGGCGCGTGACTTGCTCACCGACGGGCATGCGGACGATTCGGCAGGGGCAAGAGTGGTTCGATAGCTTGGAGGAGGCGCTCGCTCATGCGCCACCTCCTGCCGTCTCGGCGCGCGTGGCTCGACGCGCCGGCAGAGCTCGAGCCGCGAGGCTCGCCGAGCTCGGGCTCGCCCTCCTCGCCGGTTGTTTGCTCGTACAACTCGCGAAGTAGCGCGCCGAGGTGCCTGGGCGGTGGCTTCGACTTTGCAACTGGCTCGTTCGATGGCGGCTATCGGCGCGACTCACGGCTCGGTTTGCCGCACGACGGTCACAGGTGTCGCAAACCGCGCGGGGCAGGAATGACCGAAGACGAGCGGAAAGATTCCGCCGAGCTCACGGGTGAGTCGACGTTCCACGACCTCGTGGACGCCATCACCGACTACGCCATCTTCTTGCTCGATTCGGAGGGGCGCATCGCGTCCTGGAACGTAGGAGCCTGTCGGGTCAAGGGCTACTCGGCGGACGAGGTCATCGGTCAGCACTTCTCCATCTTCTACACGCCGGAAGACCGAGCCGCGCGCAGGCCCGAGCACAACTTGAACACCGTTCGCGCCCTGGGGCGCTACGAGGAAGAAGGCTGGCGCGTCCGCAAAGACGGCTCAAGGCTGTGGGCGAACGTCACCATCACGCCCCTCCGCGACTCGCAGGGAAAAATCCGCGGCTTCGCCAAGGTGACCCGCGACCTGACCGAACGCCGGGAGGCGCAGCGGACCGAGCGGCAGCTGCTCCGCGAGCAGGTAGCGCGCGTGGCCGCCGAGCGAAACCGCGACCGATTGGAGAAGAGTCGGCTCGCCGCCGAGGCGGCCGCGAAGCGCGCCGAGGAGTCGAACCGACTGAAAGACGAGTTCCTCGCCACGGTTTCCCACGAGCTTCGCACACCCTTGAACGCCATCGTGGGCTGGGCCGCCGTGCTCAAGCAGCGAACCGTGGGCACGCCGTTCGCGGCCGGCATCGACGCCATTTTCAGGAATGGCGAGGCGCAGGCGCGCATCATCGAAGACATCCTCGACGTTTCGCGGGTCATCACGGGCAAGCTGCAACTCGTCCCTCAGGAGCTGGACCTCGTCGACGTCGTGGACGAAGCGCTCGAGGTCGTCGAGCCCTCCGCCCAGGCCCGCAGGATCACGCTCACCTTCTGGCACGACGAGCCGACCGCGAAGCTCATCGGCGACCCGGAGCGGCTGCGCCAGGTCGTCTGGAACCTGTTCTCCAATGCCATCAAATTCACGCCCGAGGGCGGCAGCGTCGATGTGACGGTGACGCGAAGCGCCGACGGCCGCTCGACGCTGACGGTGCGCGACACCGGGCAAGGCATCGCCCCCGAGTTCTTGCCCTACGTTTTCGACCGCTTCCGGCAGGCTGAAGGCAGCAGCACTCGGCGCGTCGGAGGCCTCGGGCTGGGGCTGGCGCTCGTGCGGCACATCGTCGAGCTCCACGGCGGGCAAGTGTCGGTAGACAGCGCAGGCCTGGGGCAAGGCTCGACGTTCGAGGTATCTTTCCCGGTGCACGCGCTGGCGGTGGTCGAGCGTCACACGCCGCGGCCCACGCGCGCCGCGAGCCCTCCCCCGCCCGCTGCCTGTCGCCTCGACGGCCTCAAGGTGCTCATCGTCGACGATGATCCCGACTCCCGCGAGGTCTTGGCCGACGCGCTCGCCGACGCTGGCGCAGAGGTCGAGGCCGCCGATTCAGCCGAGCGTGGCTTCCAGCGCTACGTCAGCGCCGTGCCGCGGATCGTCGTCAGCGACATCGCGATGCCGGACGAAGACGGCTATAGCCTGGCGCGGCGCATCCGTGCCCATCAGGTCGAGCACGGACGCGACACGCCGCTCATCGCGCTGTCCGCCTTCACGCGCTCGCAAGACAAAGCGCGCGCCAAGCAAGCCGGCTTCAGCGAGTACCTCACGAAGCCCGTCGTGCCGAGCGAGCTGATCGCCGTGCTCGCTCGCTTCTCCGCAGCGCCGCAGCCTGCGTGGTGAGTCGAACCGGCGATGCGCCTCGCGTGCATGACGCCGCCCTAGCCTGCCGGATTCGGAACGGGCCTTGCACACGATTCAATCATCATGGCCCAAGCAGCTCAGTTCAAGAACGACGAAGAGCGAGAGATCTCACGCGGCGGCAAGAGCACCGCCATCTGGACGATGAGCATCGCGCTGTTCGTGGTCGCAGGCGGCATCGCGCTTGCCATCATCATTCGAGACAACTTCGTTTCTCCCCCCGCCCGCCCGGGCACGACGAGCGCCACCACCACCGCGGGTGAAACCAAGCCACCCTCGCCGTGAGGGGTCCTCAAGCTTCTGAATGGGAGTGACGCACATGCGGCTGCGCCCGTCGTCACTGGCTGGCGACGACGGGCGCGCTGCCCGAGCTTGGGTACAGGCTAGTTCGACGTCTTGAGCTCCGCCTGAATCGACTTCGCCTCCTCGAGGTGAGCTGCCACGAGGTCACGCATCTTGCGCAGGGCGTTCACGACGGGCTCCGTCTTGGCGGAGGGGAGGAGCTGCTGTTCGAGCAGCTCGAGGACTTCTCGATGCGCTTCGACCTGGCCGTCGATGTAAGTGGCGTCGAGCTCGGCCGCCGTAGCGGTGCGGAGCCGAGAGAGGGCCACGTCACCGTCGCTCTTGAGCACGTCCGCTTCTTGGCTCGGCGTCGGTGAGAGGACCAACTGCTTGGTGAGCTTGGCTTGCTCGACTTTGGCGTCGGTGTGGTGCTTGACCATCTTGGCCGCGAACTTCTTCACGCTGGCCGCCTTGCCCTTCGCTTGCACGAGCTTGCCTTGCTCGATCTCGGCCGTGTTGGCCAAGTCGATGATCATCGCGATCTGGCCCTCGCTGAGGGAGCCGGTGGGCGCGGTGCTCGGCGCGCCCGGCGCTGCGAGGGCGTTGCCCGTAGTGCCTTGGTTCAAGCCGACGGGAGGCGGCGCGTCGGGAGGCGTCTCCGTAGGCTGGCCGTTGGGCTGCGGGATGGTGGCGTCGCCGGGCCGAGGTGAGCTGTCGGCCGACTCCCTACCCTGCTCGGGACTCTCGGCGCTCTTTTGCTCGCTGGCGCAGCCGAGGGTCAGCGACGTGAGCGCGGCCAAGGTGAAGGCGGCGCGAGATGGCACGTGAGACATGTTTGCGGATCCTTTCGGCAGAGTGGACCTGGGACGTTGCAGAAGCCGTGCCTTCAGTGCGGCTGCGGATGGCACGAGGGTTGCCCTCGGTCACGCCATGACGAACGCGACGAAGCCGGGCAAGGTTCGCTACGTGGTGGTGGGAGCTGGCAATATCACGCAGGTCGCGGTGCTCCCCGCCTTCGCCAACGCCGAAGAAACCTCCGAGCTGGTGGCGATCATCTCGGGCGATGAAGAGAAGCGTCGCGAGTTGACCGAGCGCTATGGCCTCGAAGAGGCAGGAGACTACGCCGATTTCGAGCGCGTCGCCGAGCGCGCTCGGGCCGATGCCGTCTACATCGCCACGCCCAACGCCCAGCACAAGGACCTGATCTTGCGGGCGGCGGCAGCTGGCCTCCACGTACTTTGCGAGAAGCCTCTGGCCAGCAGCGTGGCCGATGGTCAGTTGGCCCTGGAGGCGTGCGCCGCGCGCGGCGTCAAGCTCATGGTGGCGTACCGGCTACACTTCGAAGAGGCCACCCTCGAGGCCATCGAGCTCGCGAAATCCGGCAAGCTCGGGGAGCTACGCGCGTTCGAGTCGTTCTTCAGCCACGTGGTGCGGCCTGGCGATATCCGTGAACGACCGGAGACGGGGGGCGGCGCCGTGTTCGATCTTGGCGTCTATTGCATCAACGCCGCGCGCAACCTGTTTCAGGCGGAGCCGATCGAGGTCTGCGCTCTGATTCAGGAAAAGAACGGCGTCGACGACACGACCAGCGCCACGATGCGTTTCCCAGGCGGCGAGCTCGCGATGTTCACGGTCAGTAACAGCGCCGCTGCCGTCTCCAGCTACCGCATCGTGGGCAGCGAGGGCGATCTGCGAGTCGAGCCCGGCTTCGAATACCGAGAAAAGCTCGAGCATCACCTGACACTGGATGGCAAGACCCGGTCGAAGAGCTTCGGCAAGCGCGATCAGTTTGCGCCCGAGCTCGAGCATTTCTCGCGCTGCATCTTGGAAGATCGCACGCCGGAGCCCGATGGGCAGGAAGGCCTGAACGACTTGCGCGTCGTCGAGGCGATCTTGGAGTCGGCCAAGGCGGGTCGTAGCGTGAAGCTGCCGCCGCTCCACGACTCGCGGCGCCCGAACCTGAGCCTCGTATCCAAGAAGCCGCCCGTCGGTGAGCAGGATACCGTCAACGCCCCCTCTCCCAGCTTGAAGTAGCTCAAAATCACCGTCCGATGATCGAAGCTCCTCGAATGCGGCGCCGCGTCGTCGAGCCGCTGCGGCAGCTGGGGCTACTGCTCGTGCTGGCGAGCGTGCCCGCGGCGACGCTGCTGTGGCAGCGCGACGAGCGCGCCGTGCGCTCGGTGCTGCAGGTGGCGGCGACGTTCGGGGTGCTGATGCTGGCGTTTCGGGTGCTGGGCAAGCGCGAGCTGAGCCGCCTGTCGCCGTTCGAGCTCGTGACTCTGATGCTGATTCCGGAAATTCTGTCGAGCAGCTTGCAAGGCGAAGAGGGGATGGGCGCGAGCCTCGCGGGCTTGTGCACGGTGCTCACGCTCGTTCTCGGTGTTTCCTTGCTGTCGCAACGGCTGCCCGCGCTTCAACCCGTGCTCGAGTCGAGCCCTACCGTGCTCCTGCTGGATGGGCAGCTGTTGGAACGCGAAATGAATCGAGAGCGGATAGCTCCCGAAGAGCTGATGAGTGAGATGCGCAAGCAGGGGCTCGAGCGGCTCGAAGACGTGCACCTCGCCGTGCTCGAGAGCAGCGGCAATATCACCTTCGTGGCGCGAGACCGCGCACCGCACCCGTCGCCGAGAGAAGACGTCAGCTCGGATTGATGCCGGCGTCGACGAACGGCGCGGCCGCGCGCTCGGACGCTTGGCCCGGCGCGTGCAGGGGCGCGAGACCGCCATGCATACCTCAAAAAGTCGTAGTTCCTTTCGCCTCAACCGCTACCGCACCCTCGCCGCGGTCGGCCTGCTCGGTGCACTGACCGTCACCGCATGCTCCGACGACGATGACGACGGCCCGAGGGCCACGGGGGGTCGCGCCGGCACGAGCCCCGTCGCTGGCGCCTCGAACCTCGCCGGACAGGACTCGGGCAGCGCGGGCGTAGGAGGTGACGCTGCCGCGGTAGGAGGCGCTGCCGGTAGCGATGCGGGCGCTGCCGCTGGCGGTAGCGATGCAGCCGGGAGCGGCGGGATGGAAACGGGTGGGATCGACGCGGGCGGCGCGGCTGGCGCGGTCAGCGCCGCGGGAGCGGGAGGAGACGACGACCGCCACGTGCTGCGGCCAGAAGAGCGGCCCTTCGATAAAGACGCGTTCGATGCGCTCACCCTCCCGGAAGGCTTTTCGATCACCGTGTATCGAAAAGGCCTCGGGCAAGCGCGCATGCTGGGCGTGCATGGTGAGCACGTGTACGTGACGCAGCCCCGGCAAGGCAGCGTCATTCGTCTCATCGACGAAGACGACGACGGCATCGCCGAAAGCCAGGAAACGGTCGCCGCCGACGTGCCGATGGTGCACGGCATCGCCTTCCACGACGACGACGTCTACCTCGCGAACGTCAAGAGCGTGTATCGCGCTACCGTGGCCGCTGACGGCAGCTTCGGCAGCTTGACGGAAATCATCAGCGACCTGCCCGACGGCGGGCAGCATCCGCTGCGCACCCTCGGCGTTGGCCCCGACGAGCTGCTGTACGTGTCGGTCGGCAGTGACTGTGACGCCTGCGCCGAGACGAACCCCGAGCACGCCACCATCCTCCAGAGCTCGCTCGCGGGTCAGGCCGCGGCGGCGCGCACCATCTTCGCCACGGGCCTGCGCAACACCATCGGCTTCGGCTGGCATCCGGTCACCGAGCAGCTTTGGGGCATGGATCACGGCTCGGATTGGCGCGGGAACGACCTGCCGCCCGAAGAGCTCAACGCCATCGACGCGGGCAAAAACTACGGCTGGCCTTACTGCTACGCAGACCGCCAAATCGACCCGATCATCCAGGATCCGCCCGGCATGACGAAGGCCGCCTATTGTGCTCAGACGGCGGCGCCCGCGCGGGTGAGCCAAGCGCATCAGGCGCCTATCGGCATGGTCTTCTATACCGGCGCGAGCTTCCCCGAGCGCTACCTGAACGGAGCCTTCGTAGCCTTTCACGGTTCGTGGAACCGCAAGCCCGCCACCGGCTACAGTGTCGGCTTCATCCCGTTCGACGCCGGGCAACCGCAGCCTGTCGAGAGCTTCATCGAAGGTTTCTTGATCGATGGCGGTACGGCCACGTTCGGCCGCCCCGCGGGCATCGCCGTCGCCGCGGACGGCGCGCTTCTGTTCACGGATGACACGAACGGCATCGTGTACCGGGTTCAGTACTACTGAGCATCGATGCGGCCTTCACCGTTCGCGCTGCTGCTCAACCCAGGCCGCAGCGGCGCGAGCGGATGACCGCCGCCGGAATCCGTCGCTTCGTTCACAGGGCTCGCGCTTCACAAAACGCTCCGGCCAGCTCCCCCACGTTCCGAACATCGCTGTTCAGGCCGTGGCAGAGCTGGCCGGTGCTACGCTGAGCTAACCGTTAGCTCAGGCGTGCGGGCGAGTGTCGCGGTTACTCGGCACCGAGGCTTCGCTCGTGGACGAGATGTCGTGAGCACCTTCCTGGCGCAGCACCTCGCGCGCGCGCTTTTCTTCGTCGGAGCTGTCGACGTGCACCGCGAGCAGGATGTTTCCACCTGCCAGCTTGCCTTCGTACTTCTTGGCTTCAATCTCGGGGATACCGAGGCCAATCAGCGCACCCGTGACACCACCCACCGCCGCGCCGGCGGCCGCGCCGCTCAGCGCCGCGAGCAGCGGACCCGCCGCGATGAACGGGCCGAGCCCCGGGATGGCCAGCGCCCCGACGCCCGCGAGTAGCCCGAGCGTGCCGCCCAGCAGGCCGCCGCCGGCGACGCCCGCGACCGCACCCTCCGGCGCCTTCGTGTTGTGCTCGTGCGCGAAGTCCTTACCACCGTGCTTGTCGGGGAAGATCGCGGAGACGTCCGCCGTGGAGAAGCCGTCGCGCTGCAAGCGCTGCACGACGTTCTCTGCCTGAATGCGAGCGTCGACGATACCGATAACGACTTTGTTCTTGGCCATGGTTTCCTTTACTTCTTCACTTCGATTTGATTGTCGATTCGATCGGACGCGACGACTTGCCGCGCGGCTGCGTAAATGGCGTCACGCTCGTGCTCGCTGCTCACCGGCCCGCGCAGCGTGACCCTGCCGCCCGTCGTGATGATCTTCACGTTCTTTGCCGTGAACGAGAGCGAGCCGTCGGCCATCACGCCCTGACGAATGCGCTTCGTGATGTCGAGGTCGGTTTGGTTGTTGCCTTGGTCGCCGGGGGTGAGCGCCGCGGAGTTGCGGTCGCGCTCGTTGACCTTGGTGTTGTCGGGCTGCGCCGCGCCCGCGTCGGTGCGAGCTTGATCGGTGCGAGCTTGATCGGTGCGAGCGTCCCCGACGCGGCCATCGCCGGTCATCGCGGAACCATCGGCCGACCGGGGCTCGGCGGTGAGAGGCGCGGCTGCCCCGGGCGAAACGGCGTCGACCGTGGCTGGGTCGCGCGGCGTCGTGGTCGCGACGTTCGAGCGATCGCTTTCGAACGAGGCCGGACGTAGGTTGGCGTCGGCGTCAGCGGTGGTTTCCGACGGCGCGCGCGCCGGCTCGGAGTTGGTGTTGGAGCAGGCTCCTAGCCCAGTGAGGCAAAGAAGAGCTGCGGTGCGAAGTATCATAGCGTTCTCCTCGGTTGCGCGATTGCGCGTTGCAGGGCGTCGAAGCAAGACGCATGCCTGACCGCAGAGCAGCCGCTAGCGCCGGTTCAGCTGTCGAGCCGCTCCCGGCAGGTCAGCGTCATCTCGAGCGAAGGCGCTCTCGAGCTTGCTCTGCTGCTCCTTCGTGAGCGTCGTCGGTAGCGGCGGCACGTTGGGATCGGTGATGGCTTCGATCAGGAGCGGCCGCTGCGCCGTGAAGGCGCTCTGGCAAGCTCGAGAGAGGGACTCGACGTCGGCGACGCGCACCGAGTCGAGGCCGAGCAGCTCGGCGTAGCGCGCGAACGGGAAATCCAGCAGATCTTGTGAAGGAGCAAACTTCGGATCGCCCTCCATGACTCGCTGCTCCCAGGTGACGTAGCTGAGTTGCCGATTGTTGAGCACCACGATCACGAGGCGCGGGTCGGCCCACGATTTCCAATGCTGGGCCACCGTGATCAGGGCGTTGAGGCCGCTCATCTGCATGGCGCCATCGCCGACCAGAGCCAGCACCGGCCGCTGCGAGAAGCTCACCTTCGAGGCGATCGCGTAAGGCAGCGCCGAGCCCATCGTCGCGAGCGTCCCCGACAGCGAGGCCAGCATGCCCCTGCGAATGTCGATGTATTTGGCGTACCAAAAGGTCGCTGTCCCGCAGTCACCGGCGATCACCAAGTCATCGGGCAAGACGCGATTGAGCTCCCAGAACACGCGCGCCGGATTCAACGGGTGAGCGTCGGCGTAGGCCAGCTTCTCTTGAGCGCGCCGCGACTCTTCTATCAGCCCGCGGACTCGCTCCTGAAAGCGGCCCGTCGATCGCGGAGCCAAGCGCGGCAAGAGCGCGCGCAGCGTCTCTCCGCTGTCGCCCGCCAGGTTCACCTCGGTAGGGTAACGGCTACCGAGCGACTTACCATCGATGTCGATCTGAACCGCGCGAGCTTGACCGGGTTTGGGTAGGAATTCGGTGTAAGGGAACTGAGAGCCGACGATCAGCAGCGTATCGCAGAGCTTCATCAGCTCGTTGCTCGCGTCGGTGCCGAGCCAGCCGACCGAGCCGGTGACGAACGGAAGGTCGTCGGGTACGGCCGCCTTACCGAGCAGCGCTTTGGCCACGCCCGCGTCGAGGCGCCGCGCCGTCTCGATGATCTCGTCGGTGGCCGCGAGCCCCCCCGCGCCCACGAGCAGGGCGACGCGCGACCCCTGATTGAGGACCTCGGCGGCGCGCGCGAGCTCGCTCTCGCGTGGCACGACGACGGGCGCAGCGTAGCCGATCGTCGTGGTGACATGGCCGTGCTCGTGCGGCGGCTCGGCCACCGCTTCGGCGTCTTGCACGTCGTGAGGGACGATCAACGCCGCCACGCTGCGCTCGGCGAGCGCGCTCCTGAACGCGCGATCGATGACGTGGTGCGCCTGCTCGGGCGTCGAGAGCACCTGAACGTGCTCGTGCGCCACGTCTTTGAACAAAGACACGAGGTCGATTTCTTGCTGGTAGTAGGAGCCCCTCGCGCTCTGCGAGACCTGTCCGAGGATGGCGACGACCGGCTGGTGATCGAGCTTGGCGTCGTACAATCCGTTGAGCACGTGCACGGCCCCTGGCCCCTGGGTGACGAGGCAAACTCCCACCTTGCCGCTGTACTTCGCGTGCGCCGTGGCCATCAGCGAACACAGCTCCTCGTGCGGCGGTTGGATCAGGCGCGGCCGATTTCCAGCACGACCGAGCGCGCCCAAGATGCCGTTGATGCCGTCGCCCGAGTAGCCATAAACGACTTCGACGCCCCAAGCGGTCAGGCGCTCGACCAAAAAATCACTCACCTTCTTGCTGGCCATGAGGGGGTCGCGTCGTGCAACGCGCGTGCCCGTGCGCGGTGGCTCGAGTGTTGCTTCGTCTCGACACATGTCGCGCATTCGCGTCGGGATCTCCGGCTGGACCTACGCGCCATGGCGAGGCGTGTTCTATCCGCCAGGGCTCCGCCAGGCAGACGAGCTGCGCTTCGCCAGCCAAGCCTTCGCCAGCATCGAGATCAACGGCTCGTTTTACTCACTGATGCGCCCCGACAACTATCGAACGTGGGCCGAGGCGGCCCCGCCAGACTTCCAGTTCGCCGTCAAAGGCGGCCGCTACATCACGCACATGAAGCGGCTGCGCGACGCCCGCCAAGGGCTAGCGAATTTCTTCGCCTCGGGGGTGCTCGCGCTCGGCGAAAAGCTCGGCCCCTTCTTGTGGCAGCTGCCCCCCAGCCTGAAGTTCGACGCAGGCGTGCTGCGCGAGTTCTTGCAGCTCTTGCCGCGCAGCACGCGTGAGATCGAAGATCTCGCCCGTGGCCACGACGCCCGCCTTGCCGGGCGTGCGCTCGCCAGCCGCCGCGGGCCCGCGTGCCGGGTCCGCCACGCCTTGGAGGTCCGCCACGAAAGCTTCTCGGATCCCCGTTATCTGGAGCTGCTGCGCGAGTTCGGAGTCGCTTCCTGCGCTGCGGACTCGGCCGGGCTCTACCCGTTGATCGACGAGCAAACGACGGATTTTGCCTACGTGCGGCTGCACGGCGCGGAGCGCCTGTACGTCAGCGGCTATGACCCTCCCGCGCTCCGGGCGTGGGCCGAACGCGTGCGGCGCTATGCGGAGCGCGGCGACGTCTACGTGTACTTCGACAACGACGTGAAGGTGCGGGCGCCGTTCGACGCAGAAAACCTGACGCGCATCCTGGGCGGTCAGCGCCCCAAGCCCTTGCCGAAGAGCCTGGCGAGCGTGACGGAAGAGCCACGCTCGACTTGGGAGGCTTGGCGCCCGCGCGCGGCCAGCCCCAGCGCTCCGAGGCGCGGGTTACCCTGACTGCGACGTGACTCACCGCGCGATAGCCCGGGATCCAATTCGCCAGGTGGCGCAAAGCGCCGCTCGGCTCCGTTGAAGACTGGCGGCGGCGCAGCCCAGCCACGCCGCCGCCTCATCGCCTAGCGCGGCGCGCGCTTGCTGCTCTACTTGCTCGCGCTCTTCCTGGTCGAGCTCTTCCGGCTCGAGGCTTTCCGACTCGAGCCCTTCTTGGTCGAGCCCTTCTTGGTCGAGCCCTTCTTGCTGGCTTTCGAGCCCGCCTTGCTCGACGCCTTCTTGCCAGACTTCTTGCTCGGGGGGACCTTCCCGCCCTCGCTGCGCGCTTCGGAGAGGCCAATCGCGATCGCTTGCTTGCGACTCTTGACCTTCTTCTTGGAGCGGCCCGAGCGGAGGCTGCCGCTCTTCATCTCCTTCATCGCGGCCTCGACCTTCGAGCCCGCCTTCTTTCCGTACTTCTTCGAAGACTTTTTACGTGTAGCCATCGCTCCGCCTCCAGCAACCTGCGTGCCAGCCTGCGCACTCCCAGGCGAAGTCTGGCGGCTGCGCGCCGGAGGGCTCACCGCGGCGGCAGCGGAGCGATCGCCGTGTTCTGCGCGGAGACGATGCGCCAGCCGTCCGGGGTCAGCGTGAGCACGTATTTCAGGCGCGTACGCAAGGTGCCGTCGGCGTCGGTGGGGCGGAGACCGGGCGGCAGACGGTCGTAGCCACGCAGCTCGTAGTCGGTCTCGGCCAGCGCGCTCGTCGGCCCCAGCGACCGCACCTTGCGCGTGGTGACGACGACACGGCTCTGTTTGAAAATGCTACCGAACAAATCGGCGTGGCGGCGCTCGATCTCGCTTCGTCCCTTGAACAACATGCCCAAGATGTTCACGAAGTCGGCGTCTTCGGTGAACGGCTCGCTCCAGGCCCGCGCGTCGTGCCGGTTCCAGTCCTCGGCTTGACGCGCCATCAACGCGCGCACGGCCGCCTCTCCGCGAGCGCCTTCACCGGAGTCACAAGCCAGCGTCAGAAGAGCCAAGCCAAACAGCGAGCGACGAGCGATCATGCGCGCACGAATAGCCGCTTTTGATGCGCGGCGCGAGCACCGCGCGCGCCCTCAGGTAGCGTGCTGGATCTCGGGGGCACTCTGGTAGAAGCGGTTACGCGCAGGGTCGTTGAAGCTCTCGTAGTCGATGACGAAGGGCGTGACCTCACTCTTGCCGTCTTTGAAGCGCAGCGTGGCCGCCATCGGCTCGACCGAGCGGTAGCTGCTGTCACCGGGTAAGTCGTCGTTGGTTTTGCCGCCCGATGAGAACACCGTGAAGAGGGAGAACGCTTCGTCGGGGTACATTTGGCGGAAGCCTTCGTCGACCTTCTCGTGGCCGCGGAAGATGGTGTGACAGCCCAGCTTTTGCAGGAACGCCTGGCACTGCAGCTTGCCGAACGGAAAGCGCGCGGATTGGTCCTGCAAGCTGGCGGGGATGACGTCGGCGTTGCTGGGGTCGCTCCACATCATCTGAAAGCGGATGTCCCACTCGTTGAGACTCGAAAGATCTTTGTACAGCGACTTGATGGTGCTGTCTTTCGGGATCCCGCCGTGCACGAACAAGAACTTCTCGAAGAGCAGGCTCGTGGGCATGGACTCGAACAGGCGGACGTAGTGCTGGAACACCTCGTCGGAGAAGTGCGGCTTGAGCGTGCTCATCGCCTCCGAGGGGCGCACCGCGCCGTAGACCTTACCCTGATGCTCCACGTAGTATTCGTGGTTGCCGCGCAGCACGATGACGTGCTCGGGATGCTTCGAGTACAGCTGCAGCACCGAGCGCAGCACGCCTTGGTAGCTGAACATGCCGCGATCGATGTAGTCACCGAGCAGCACGAGCTTCGGGCACACGGCCTTGTCCGGGTTGCGCTCGTACTCGGTGATCTTCTTGAGCACGTCGGTCTGCGTCAGCACCGCTTTGAGGCAGCTGTAGCAGCCATGCAAATCCCCGATCACCGTGATCTCGTACTCCTTGCCGGCTTCGGGCGCGATCACCTGCACGTGGCCGTCGAGAAAATCGGCGCCGGGCGCGAACTGGCTCACGTTCGTCTTACCCTTGAGCTTGCCCTTGCCGAGGCCTCGCTGCTGATTCCACAGCGCCATGACGCGATCCATCAGCTTCCGGTCGCTGTCCACTTGGCGCAGCAGCGCGTCGCGATCGGCCGAGTAATGCTGCTCGAATTGGCTGAAGAAGGGGTGATCCTCGGCCTTGGTGGCGATCACCGTGCGCTGGGAGACCGCGTAGGGGCGCTCGCTGTCGTCGTCGAGCAGCTCCACGCCCAGCTCTTCGTTCAAGAGGTCCGCGAGCTCGCCGCGGAACTTCGCTTCCGCGGGGTGAACCTGGCCATCGGCGCCGATCAGCTGATCGACGGTAGCCATCAGCTGCTCCTGGCTCCGCTCGTCGAAGCCCTTGAAGATCTCGAAGCAGCGCAGCTTGAGCTTGGCGTGCACGAACGTGTCTTGCGCCTCCCCTTCGGCTACTGCCTCCGTGAACAGGTCTTGGACTTGGCGGTCGATGCTCTCGAACACCTCCAAGAAGTGGCTCGTGAACTTGGCCGTCAGCTCGCTGGTGAGCGAAGCATCGAGCCCTGCTGTGTCGACGCGGTGCTCGACCAGCTTCCGCACGTAGCCGCGCACGTACTCCTTCTCAGCCACGTCGAAGTCACCGTCGATGTACCCGAACGTCGTCAGGTAGAAGATGACGGCACGCATCTGCTTCTCGGCCTCGGGCCCGTTCGAGCTAAACGTGAGCATCCCTTGAGAATACCCAGGCTAGCGGCCGCTCACATCCGAACTTTCTCCGAGTCAGAAGCGGCGGCGATCCAGCCCTGGGAGGCTCGGACGCGAGCCGCCCGCTCAGGGCGACAGTGTACGAGCGGCGGTGGCCTCGCTCCGAAGCTCCGCCGAGATCATGCTATGCAGGCTATTCGGGATGCTCGCGCCGTCCGCCGAAATCGATCGCCTGAGCCCGACGCGCCGGCCCGCACGGCGGGTGTGGGGAACGCAAAGCTGGCGTCACCTGCTGTTCATGCATTGGCCCGTACCGGTGGCGGCGCTGCGCCGCGTGGTGCCGTCTTGCTTCGACCTCGATCTGCACGAAGGGACGGCCTACGTCGGTGTGGTCCCGTTCGCGATGCGCGCGGTGCGCCCCGCGCTCTTGCCTGCGCCGCTAGCGCTCGACTTCTTGGAGACGAACGTGCGCACGTACGTGCTCCGGCGCGGCGAGCCGGGCGTCTATTTCTTCTCGCTGGAGGCGGCGTCGCGCCTGGCCGTGGCTGCGGCACGCGCCTCGTTCGCGCTACCGTATTACTTCGCGAAGATGACGCTCGACGCGACGACCGACGTCGTGCGCTACCGCAGCGAACGTCAGCGCGATGGGGTGACGCTCGAGGTCGCCTACCGACCAGGCGAGCAGCTCGGGGCGTCGCAGCCGGGCACGCTGGAGCATTTCCTCATCGAGCGCTACTTGCTCTTCACCGAGCGACGCGGAGTGCCGCTGCGCGGACAGGTGCACCACCCCGCTTACTCCGTGCAGCGCGCGGAGGTGCTGCAGGTGCGCGATGAGCTGGTGGCAGCCGCGGGTTTGCCCGCGATTTCTGGGCCACCGAGCTTCGCGCACTATTCCGCAGGGGTGGACGTGGAGGTGTTCGCGATCGAGCGGGCATGACCGCGGCGAGCTGGCCCACGAACGGCGCTGAACGGACAGGGTGCGTACGATCGGAGCGCGATGGTAGTTTGCCAGGCTCAGCGGAACGACTCCGACGCGGCCGTAGCGGGTTGCCGCGCGCCCGGCGCCGTTCTATCTCGAGCTCGTGCTGGGAGCGTCGCGTAGCCGAGCCGTTGCTGTCGTGGTGTGCGCACTCGCCGCCGGCGCCTGTGGCAGCCGCTCGTCACTCGGCACCTGGGAAGCTCCGCCAGAGACGCTCGAGCCCGTTCCCGTCCCCAACGGAGGGTCGCCGTCCGTGCCGAGCGATAGGGGCGGCGCACCGCCCGTCATGCCGACCGCGCCTCTGCTCCCGCCGGAGCCGCCACCTCCGCGCTGTGAAGACCTCGAGGTGACGATCGACGAGCTCAGGCCTTCGGTGACCCTGCTCGTCGATCAATCCGGTAGCATGCGCTCCCGCTACCCCGAACGCCGCAGCCCCCAGACCCGCTGGCAGCTCATGCGCGCGGCATTGCTCGACGAGCAAACGGGCGTGGTGCGCGCCCTCGAGCAAAGTATTCAGTTCGGGCTATCGTTTTACACGAGCTACAACGGCTTCTCGACGGGAACCTGTCCGGTGCTCAGCGAGGTGAGCTCGGCGACGGGCAACTACGCTGCGATCGCCAAGCTCTACGACAGCGTCTCACCGGCAGATGACACCCCGACCGGCGCGGCCATCAACGCGGTCGTCGAGCGCAGCCTCGCAACGCGCTCCAAGGGGCCTCGAGTCATCTTGCTGGTGACCGACGGGGAAGCCGACTCGTGCACGATTCCCGATCCCCAGCTCGGCCAGGGCGAGGCCGTCGAGGCCGCCCAAAACGCTTGGGCGGCAGGCATCGACTTCTACGTGCTCGGGGTGTCGAGCGATATCTCGGCGGCGAACCTGCAGCAGCTGGCCAACGCCGGTCAGGGGCGGCCGCTCGAAGCCGTGTGGGGCAGCCACCCGGAAGCGGCTCAGCCGTACCAAGCCAAAGACGACGTCGCCGGGCTCACGGCGCAACTTGCCGAGATCTTGGCGCGCGTGCCGCTCTGCGAGATCGAGCTCGAGCGCGAGGTAGCGCTGGTGGAGCTCGACAACGCCGTCGTCACGCTCGATGGGGAGCCGCTGGTATTCGCGAGCCCCGATGGCTTCGAGCGCAAAGACGCGCGCCACCTGCGCATCCTCGGACGCGCGTGCGAGTCACTGCGCGCGTCCGGCAAGCAGCTGCGCGTTCGCATCTCTTGCGAATGAGGGCTCGTCGCCCTCGGGCTCACGAGCGATCGCGGTAGGCGATCCAATCTTTGATGATCTTCTCGAGCGCTTTCTGCTTCGCCTTCACGTCGTCCATCCCGTGAAACTTCACCTCACGCCGGTCCTTGTGGGTGCCCTCCAGAATCGGGTGACTCTCGGGGAGCGCGCCACCCTCGGGGAAGAGCAGGATCAAGTGAGCGTACTCGCTCGCGCGCGGGTTGAATGCGCCCAGGTCTTCCTTGTAGTAGAAGCTCGGCGCGTTCCACTTGATGCGCTCTGACAGCTTGTCGCTCACGCCCAAGATGATCTGGCGCACCGCTTCCATCTCGGCCTTGAACGGGTGATCGACGTCACGCATGTAGGCATCGACGACCTCTTTGCCGTCGGCCGACGGTGACAGCGCGCTCTTGATGGCCTTGCGCTGCTCCAGCAACTGACGCGCATCTCGCGCCGGGGTGGTGGTCTCGCTCTTGGGCGAGGCGGCGGCCCAATCCGCGAGCTCGAGCTGCTCGACGATTTTTCGGGGCTGCCCCAAGCTCTTTCGGGCCGCAGCCTTTCCGAGCGTCTTGGGCTCGGCGGGTTGACCGAGGGTCTTGCGCTGGGGAGCGGCGGCTTTGGTCGAAGGCTCGCCGGCGAAAGCCTTTTTGGCGCTCTCAGCGATGGTCTTGGCCGGCTTTGCCACGACCTTGGCCGCCTCGGCGACGCTCTGCGCCGCCTTGATCACCACTTTGCTCGGCTTCGCGACGGCCTTGCTCGGCTTCGCGACGGCCTTGCTCGGCTTCGCGACGGCCTTGCTCGGCTTCGCGACGGCTTTGCTCGGCTTCGCGACG
>JAEYWK010000168.1 GCA_023431345.1 Pseudomonadota bacterium | reverse complement strand
GGCCCGAGGTCGCAATGTCGCCACCGTACACGGTGTTGAGCAGCAGCTCGCCGTTCTCGACGAATGTGCCGCCGGTGTGCTGGAGCCCGGTCGCGTCGGTCAACTCGACGGTGGCCGTGCCGACCAGATGCAGCGAACCGATGCCGGCGATGATGGTGTCACCAAGATCGCCCTCGGTCTCGTCGACGCTGAGATCGAGGTTGAGCACGCCGTCCAGCTCGACCAGGTCACTTTCGATGGCCAGTTCGCCGTCGCCGTTCTCGACGACAGTGAGCGTGGCACCCTCTTCGATCTCGACGAAGCCGTACTGCGACTGCACACCCTCGGCCCGCCAGTTGCCGGTGTCGACCGAAAGCCCTTCGACGTTGACCGTCGAAATGGCCTGACCAACCGCACCCGCCGGCGCATCGTCATTGAAGTCGAGCACCAGGCGGTCATCGCCATCGCCGAGATCGGCGATGCCATCGATGACGGAGAGGTTGGTCAATTCGAGCGTGTCGTCACCGGCACCGGTCGCGACCGCCACGCCGCTGTCGCCAGCCACGAGGCTACCGTTGTTCTGGATGTAGAAGCTCGGCACCGAACCGTTTGCATTCGCGATGCCCACGACTGCGGCGCCCGTGCCACCTTCGATCGTGCCCGAGTTGTAGAACTGGGTGAACCCGCCCTGCAGTCCGCCGATGAGGACGGCTCCCGACGTTCCGCCAGTCACTGACGCCCCCTCGGAGACGGTGACGACGCCGTCCTGTGATGCGTTGACCAGGCCGACGCCGCTTGTCGAGGCCACCGAACCGTTCACCACCACATCGGCGAGACCGCCCTGGGCTGCGACGTTTACTGCGATCTGGGTCGACCGGACGTCACCGTCGATCGTCAGGTTGACTTCGCGTCCCGAAGTGAGGACGCCCGATGCGTTCGTGCCGAGCGCCGTGACGTCGCCGACCGCCACATTGGCCACACCGTTGAACGCATGCGCCGCAATGGCGCGAGTGTCCGCACCGGTCGTCGTCACGGTGTCGCTGGTGAAGTTGAGCGTCCCATTGCTGGACTGCGCCAGGAGCGCCACGCCGCCGTCGCCCGTCGTCGAGGCAACACTGCTGTCGACGGTTACGTCGCCGCCCGAAATCGCCACCACGGCAGAACCGCCGTAAGCCGCGTTGAAAGTATCGGCGGCGTTGACGGTTACTGCGCCGGTGCCCGAGCGTGCGAAAATGCCTTCGCCGGTGAACGGACCGGCCATCCCTGCGCTTTCGATGCGAGTGGTACCGGCATCGACTGTGATGTTACCGCTCGTCGTCTCGGCGACAATGCCGGTTCCGCTGGCTCCGGTGGTCACGATGGTGCCGGTGGCGATCGAGACGTCGCCTTCGGTGCCACGAGCGGCAACTGCGGCCGCGTCCGGACTGGCAAGGTTGACGCTGTCGACAGCGATGGAGATCGCGCCCGTGCCCCGTGCCGAGATGCCGTAACGGTGCTCGCCTTCGATATCGACGGTGCCGGCGTCGATGGCGATGGCACCCGCGCCGCCCTCGACAATGATGCCGCCTTGCTCGAGCCTGAGTCCGCTGCCGTCGCTGCGCTCGCCCGGCCATCCGCCGGCGCCGGTCACTTCGACCCCGTCAGACGTAATCGACACCGGCCCCGCGGCCGTCACGTGGATCGCGCTGCCGAGATCGCCGGTGGCAACCGCCGTGCCGCCATTCACGATCGTCGCGCTGTTCGTTGCGACCGCAACTATGGCGTGTTCGGCCCCTTCGGTGAGCGTGCCCGCCGCCGTCGTAATCGAAACGTCTGCACCCTCGCCGCGCAGCCCATAACCGTGAGCCGAGGCAACATTGCCACTGGCAGCGATGGTCGCCGTGCCGGCGTTGGCCTGCGCGCGGACGCCATCGCCAAGAGCGCCGGTGGCAGAGACGGTACCGACGTTTGCGGTCGCATCGCCGTCATCGGCCCGCGCCCAGACGGCGACAGAATCATCACCGCTCATGAATGTCTCGTTTGCGGAAATCACGGCATCGCCGGCCGTTGAGCGGCCGTAAACCCCAATCGGCCCGTAGCCTGTCGTTCTCGCGGTACCGCTGTTGATGGTTACGTCACCGGCCGAGATGCCGACCACAGCGGAACCACCGTAACCCGCGCTGTAGGCATTCTCGCTGTTAATTGAGATAGCGCCGCTGACCGAAGTGGCCACGACCGCGTCACCGGTGAACTGGCCGGCCATGCCGGTGTTCTCGACGCGTGTGGTACCGGCGTCGATCGAGATATTGCCGCTCGTGCTGTCGGCGAACACGCCCACGCCGCTGGCTCCGGTAGTCGTGACCGTGCCCGTAGTGATCGTGACATTCCCCGCCGCGCCGCGCGCCACGACCGCAACCGAGTCCGCGCTTGCGAGCGTGACGTCTTCGGCAGCAATGTCGATCGCGCCACTTCCGCGCGCCGAAATACCGTAGCGGTACTGGCCTTCGACATCGACCGAGCCCGCAGCGATCTCGATCGCTCCGGCGC
>JAEYWK010000125.1 GCA_023431345.1 Pseudomonadota bacterium | reverse complement strand
CCGCTGCGCCGCCCGCCGAGCAGCGCGCGCTGCGCCCATCGGAGGGTCTGTTCACGGCGGTGCCTCCCGCCGAGGTTCGACGTCACGACGACGAGCGCGATGAGGACAAGGTCGATCACTTCAAGATCGGCCCCGTCATCGGTGCGGGTGTGCCGAGCATCATCAGCTTCGGCGGCACACTGAAGGTCACGCGCTACCTGGGCGCTGGCGTCAACGTGGGTCTGATCCCGAAGGTTCAGCTCAGCTACTACGGCGACGCGACGCTGTCGTACCAGCACTACGACATCTACGGCCGGATCTACCCGTTCGGGGGCGGCTTCTTCCTCGGCGCAGGCGCCGGCTACGCCACCGTCGATGGCACGCTCACCCAGTCATTCACGTACGGCGGCTACAGCGGGCGCTACGACAGCAAGGGGAGCGTTCGCACGCTGATGCTCACGGCGCTGCTCGGCTATTTTTACACCACCAGCATCGGCTTCAGCATCGGTGTCGACGCCGGCGCTCAGATTCCGATCGCGCCGAGCCAGGTCGAATACGGTAGCGGCTTGAGCGGGCTCAGCAGCCTGCCGCCCGAGCTCCAACAGCAAATCAGAGACCGCTACCTGACGCCGAGCGACCGTTCGGTGCGCGACACCCTCGAGAAAATCGGCCGCACGACGCTACCGACCCTGAACTTGCGCATTGGCTGGATCCTCTAGCCGAGTGCGTAGGTGAACGTGCGCGCTCGTGTGCACGATGTGAGAAAAGGTACGACGCGGGGCTTGAGGCAAATTGACGCGGTCTATTCGCGGCATGAAGTATGTCGAGCTGTGGCCGTATGCTGAGCTGTGACCGGCTCGCTTTTCTTTGGTCGGGTGCTCGCCGCAGCGCTCGGGCTCTCGCTCGTTCTTTCAAGTGTTGCCTCGGCACAAGAAGTCGATGACTCGGAGCGCAACGCTGCGCGTAGCTTGGCGAGCCAAGCCAAAGACCAGTTCGACCGCGGCGACTACGAGAAAGCTCAAGACCTCTTCCACCGCGCGTACCAGCTGGTGCAAGCGCCGACGATCTCGCTGTACGAGGCGCGCGCGCTGGTACAGCTCGGCCGCCTCGTCGAGGCGGAGGAGGCGTACACCCGCACCGTGCGCACCCAGCTCGCCGGCGAAAGCTCGGAGCAGTTTCGCAAGGCGGTGCGCGAGGCGGAGCCGGAATTAGCTGCGCTGCAGCCGCGTATTCCTCGCCTCATCATCGCCGTGACGGGAGCGGGAGCAACCGATCCTGCGCTCGAGGTCAGGCTCGATGGTGAGCTCGTGAAGAGCGCGCTCGTCGGCGTGGAAATGCCGATCAACCCCGGCAAGCACACCGTCACGGCGCGCGCTGGCGCGGGCCGCATCACGGAGCGTTCGGTCACCGTCCTCGAAAAGGAGCGGCAGAGCATCGAGCTCGAAGTCGCCCCCGCGCCCGCGCCGCCCCCGCCGGCGGCGAGCGACGCATCCTCGCGAAGGCCGAGGGCCGAGGCGCCACCAGATGTCGCGCGAGGTTGGCCGTGGCAGAGGAAAGCCGCGTTCGTCGCGGGCGGCGTTGGCGTCGCCGGCCTCGGGCTAGGCATCGTCACCGGCGTCATCGCGTCCTCACGCTATGCCAAGGCCGAAGACGAGTGTCCGCAGCATCGCTGCATCGCGGGCAGCGCGGGCGATGAGGCGCTCCAATCGTTTCGCTCGCTCAAGACCGTGTCGACCGTCGGCTACATCGTCGGCGGCGTCGGCATCGCGGCCGGCGTCACCCTGTTCGTCACGGCGCCCGCCCGCAACCCTCGACAAGCGCGGCTCGGCGTGTTCTTGACCGGCGATCGAGCCGGTGTCGTGGGAGCGTTCTAATGACGAGCTGGAAATGGCTGCGAGGTCTGCTGCTGGCGAGCGCGTTCGGGCTCACCGGCTGCCCGCTGGTCCTGAACGACAACTTCATCACCGAGCCGGCTGGCGCTGGTAGCGACGCCGGGGGCAACGCGGCGGGCGGAAAGCCCCAAGCCCAGGCCGGAGATGCGGACACGGGAGATGCGGGCGCCCCCGATCACGGAGGCGGCGGCGCTTCGGCAGGCGGCAAGGGCGGCTCGGCGGCGGGCGGCATGCCCCCCGAGCAGGGCGGCACGGCAGGTGACGGCGGCATGCCCCCCCTTCTCGGCTGCGGCGCCTGCGACGGCCCCGACGAAGAGTGCTGCGACGACGTCTGCGTGAATACCAGGGTCGACGAGAACAACTGCCGCAGCTGCGGTCGCGGCTGCCCGGGCACGACCTGCGTCGATGCCTCGTGCACCAACACGTGCCTCCAAGGCTTCGTCGATTGCAATCGCAACATCGTGGACGGCTGCGAGGTCAACCCCGCGATCGATCCGAGCAACTGCGGCAACTGCGGCATCGTGTGCGGCTTTCAGCTCGAGTGCGCGCAGGGCTACTGCGTGTGCCCCGCCGGAACCGCCGACTGCGACGGTATCAAGGAAAACGGCTGCGAGCGTGACATCACCACCGATGCCGCCGCCTGCGGCGGCTGCGGTCAGGCTTGCGACGCCAACGAGGCCTGCAGCGGCGGCAACTGCGAGTGCCAGATCGGGTTCCTCGACTGCAACGGGCTGCCCGCTGACGGCTGTGAAGCGTCCGTGACCGCCAACGACAGCTGCGGCTCGTGCGACCTCGACTGCGGACCGCACGGCGTGTGCGTCGCGGAAGGCGCCTGCAGTTGTCAGCCGGGCTACCTCGACTGCGACCCGCTGGTTGCGGGTTGCGAGACGGCGGTGACCGATCCGAGCCACTGCGGTAATTGCGGCGTGACGTGCTCGGCGGCCCTGCCGGCCTGCAATGGCATCGAGTGCAGCGTAGGCTGCGGCGGCGGGCTCACGGCGTGCGGTGCGTCATGCGTCGATACGCAGACCGACCCCGGCAACTGCGGCCAATGCGGCAAGGCGGTCGGCGCCAACCAGATCTGCGTCGCAGGCCAGCCGACCTGCATCAGCGGCTACGCGAGCTGCGACAGCAACCCGAACGACTGCGAGATTAACACTCAAGTCGACGCGACGCACTGCGGTACTTGCGGCAACACCTGCAAGAGCGGCGCGCTCTGCAACGCCGGCAGCTGCGAGTGTGCGCCGACGACTCCCAACGACTGCGGCGCCAGCTGCGAGCAATGTTGCAACGCCAGCCAGTGCTCGGACGGTAACTCGTGCACCGCCGACACCTGCTCGAATGGGAAGTGCACGTTCGGCGGCACCTGCGCGACCGGCGGGTTGTGCTGCGCTGGCACCGGCTGCTTCGCCTGTTGCAGCGACAAGGACTGCACGGGCGGCAAGGTATGCAACAACAACCAGTGCATCACGCTGACCTGCACCGCGCCGCAGATCGCCTGTGACTCCAAGTGCGTCGACCCGACCAACGACCCCAAGAACTGCGGCGGTTGCGGCATCACGTGCGGCCCTGGCCGCAGCTGCGCTGGCTCCGCCTGCACCCCGAAGTGGGTCGGCATCGCGAGCCCGCCGGTCGGTTTCGCCGCCCGCGAGAAGGCAGCCTACAGCGCCATGGGCTCCAAGGTCTTCGTCTGGGGCGGCAACAACGCCTCAGGGCAAGACCTGAGTGACGGCGCGATCTACGATGCCGACGCGGACACCTGGACCATCTTGCCCACCGCCGGGTCGCCGCCTTCGGCGCGGGTGATGGCGACCGCGGTTTGGACCGGCAGCGTGGTCGTGGTGTGGGGCGGTGGAAATGCCGCCGGCACCGCCGACTACACGAGCGGCAGCCGCTTCGACCCGGCCACCAATACTTGGACCGCGATCACGACCGTCGGCGCGCCCGCGGGAAGGCGAGGCGGCTACGCCTTTTGGACCGGCTCGCGCGTCTTGTTCTACGGAGGCGTCGACAGGAGCGGATTCGCGTCCAATTCCGCCAGCCTTTACGATCCGGTCAACGACAAGTGGACCACGACGAGCGGCATGGGAAGGCCCAGCGCGCGCCTGGATCCGGCCGTCGGCTGGAGCGGAACACAGCTCATCGTCATCGGCGGACGCACGGGCTCCTTCGAGAAAGACACCTTCACGTACACGCCCGCGACCGACAAGTGGGAGAAGAAGGTCGACGGCCCGAGCGGACGCTACGGCGCGTTCGGCGCCTGGGACGGCACGTACCTGCTCACCTGGGGCGGAGCAGCGGCAGGGCTGCTGAGCGACGGCAGGTTGTTCGAGCCCGTCTCCAACAAGTCGACGGCGATGGGCAAGATGGGTCAACCAACCGCGCGCTACGTCGCCAACCGCATGACCGGCTGGAGCTTCCGCCTCAAGACGGGCTCGACGCTCGTCGTCGGCGGGCGCGGCGGCACCGCCACCGCGTTCTTCACGAACGGCGGCATCTACAACTCGACGACGAACGCCTGGACGAGCGTCGCGAGCTGGCCCTCCGGCGCCTCGCACTGGTGGGGCGTGGCGGTCTGGACGGGCACGGAGCTGATCGTCTGGGGTGGACGCGCCGGTACCACGGCGACCCTCACCAGCGCGGGCGAGCGCTTCTTGCCCTAAGCCGCCCTCAGTGCCTCAAGGCCGCGAGCTGCGCCTTGAGGTAGCTCCTCAGGGGGGCCTCCGTGCTCAGCCCGATCGCGACCGTCAGCGCCTCGATGGCGGCCGCAGTTTCGCCAGCCTGCTCACACAAGTGAGCCTTCGCGGCCCAAAACGGCTGATAGGAGAGCAGCCGCTTATCGGCCTCGAGGCGCGACAGATCGCCCAAAGCGGCGCGCGGCCCCTCGAGCTCCGCCCGTGCCACGGCGCGGTTGAGCATGACGACGGGCGAGCCCGTGAGCGAGAGCAAATGGTCGTACAGCGTGACCACGGCTCGCCAGTTCGCGACGCCGGTCAAGCGGCGCGTCACGTGAGCCGACTGAATGGCGGCCTCGATTTGGTAGCGACCGCTCGGGCCGCTCGCGCTCGCCTGGCGCAGCAAGCTCTCCGCCAGCGCCAAGAGCGAGTCGTCCCAGAGCGTCGTATCTTGGGCTTCGAGTGGCACGTAGGCGCCGCTCGCGTCACGCCGCGCTGCGCTGCGGGCGGACGTGTAGAACATCAGCGCGAGCATGCCTTTGGCCTCGGGCTCTTGCGGCAGGAGAGACACGACCAGCCTGCCGAGCCACATCGCTTCCTCGGCCAGCGCTGGCGCCGCGTCGTCCAAGGGTTCGCTCCAGCCTTTCGTATACGCGGCGTAGATGGCGTCGAGCACGGCCGCCAGGCGCTCGGGCAGCTCCGACGCGTCGGGCATGCGGAGCGGGATGCCGGCGTCACGGATGCGCGTCTTGGCCCGTACGAGCCGCTGCCCCATGGTCTTGGGCGGCACCAAGAACGCGACCGCGATGTCTTCGGAGGTCAAGCCCAAGATGGTTTGCAAGATCAGGGGCGTACGCATGCCAACCTCGATCGCGGGGTGCGCGCACGCGAACATCAGCAAGAGTCGACGATCAGGGAGCGCGTTCGGTTCGTCTGCCATCGCCTCGAGCTCGTCTCCGATTAACCGCAGGTGCTCTCGCCCGGCGTCGTGCACCAGCTTGCGGCGGGCGGCGTCGGTTTGCCGCCGCCGCGCCGCGGTGAGCAGCCACGCATCCGGGCTCTCGGGAACCCCATCGATCGGCCAGGTGCGCAGCGCCGCGGCGAAAGCGTCGCTCAGCGCGTCCTCGGCCCCTGCCACGTCACGCGTCCTCGCCGCCAAGTAGGCGATGAGGCGCCCGTAGCTCTCGCGCGCCACGCGCTCGGCCGCGCGACGCGCGTCATCCACGACCATTAGCGCTTCGCGCCTGACTGGCCCAGCATGGGCCGAATCTCGATCGAGCCGTATTTACTCGACGGACAACGCTTGGCCCAGGCGATCGCTTCGTCGAGGGTAGGTACGTCCACGACGAAGTAGCCAGCCAGCTGCTCCTTCGTGTCGGCGTACGGGCCGTCGAGCACCGTCGTCTTGCCGTCCTGTTGACGCACGGTCGTCGCCAGAGCGCTCGACTGCAGCCGCTCGCCGCCCGCACAGCCCTCGGCTTTGGAGAGCGCCTCCATGAACGCGCCGTACTCGACGGCGAGCTCCTTATAGACCGCCGGCGTGAGCGCGGCTTCGTCGTGGCAAATCAGCATCATGTAGCGCATGTCTATTTCCTCGGGCTCGGGCTGCCGACAGCGTCAGCTTCACCACGTTTCAGAGAAGCGAACGCCGTCATCACCGCATCATCCTCAGAGCGTAGGTTATCGGCAATGAGCAGGCTCTCGATTCATGCCTGCCAGCGCTGGAGCTGGGTGATTTGGATGAAGTTGCCGCAGGTATCGCTCAAGCGAGCGATGGTAGCGCCCGTGACTTCGGTGGGCGACATGGCGAACTCACCGCCGCGCGCCTTGATGCGCTCGTAGTCGGCCTTCACGTCGTCGGTCGAGAACATGACCGCGCTCTGATTCTGCTGGAACAGCGCCTGCTGGTAGGCCTTGGCGGGCGGGTCGTCGCTGAGCGCCAGTTGCAGCTCAGCGCCTTCCGGCTCGTCCGCCGACGCCACGGTCAGCCAGCGGTAAGGGCCGTTGGTGAAATCGGCCTTTTTGATGAAGCCGAGCACCTCCGTATAGAAGCGGAGCGCGCGCTCTTGGTCGTCGACGTACACCGTAACGTGCTTGATCTTCATGATTCTCCATTCCTTTCAACGAGTTATAAAACGAAGCGGTCGGAGGGCTTGCTTCGCCCATCTGTGCTGATGACGGGCGACCTCCGCTCGATTCTACCGGGCCCGACGAAAATCGACGCTGACGCGCTCAGCGCTCGCTCGCGGCCACGACGCGCCCCGCGTGGCATAAGGCTCAGCGTGAGCGGCTCGCAGCACTTCAGCGTGACGGCAGCAAGCGCCCTCGTTCTCGGTGGCATCGCGGCCATCGTGCTGGCAGCGATCGTCGCCACCAGCGGCTACGGCCGCCCCAGTGGCCACGCTGCTGGCGCCCCCGCGCCTAGCAACTCGGCGCACGACTCGCCTTCATCTGCGCCCAGCGCGGCGGGCGTGCTGCGCGAAGGCGAATACTTGCTCGACGTGAGCGACCTGGCGACCGGCGATTCCGGCCCCGCTCGCTAGCCCAACGACCTGTTGCGACGGGGCATCGTCACTTCGTCGCTCGGCAACGGCTCATCGCCACCGAGACGCCTGCGGAGCTCGGCGCGCAGCCGTTTGCACCAGCCAGAGCCGCCTACACGCGAAAAAAGCGCGTGTAAGATCGTGGCGCAACGCAAGGCTTGCGCGAGCTCGGGCGCACCGTCCCTGTTTGCGGCTTGGTTCGCGTGGCTCGTCGTTTGCACTGCAACGGGTCATGACCACCATGCAAGCCGCCGTCTTCGAACGTAAAGGCAAAATCTCGATCCGCGAAGTTCCGCGGCCCGAGCCTGGCTATGGGGAAGCGCTGGTCCGCGTCACGCTGACGACCATCTGCGGAACCGACGTGCACATCCTTCGCGGTGAATACCCGGTGAAGGACGGACTGATCGTGGGGCACGAGCCGGTCGGAGTGATCGCCGCGTTGGGCGCCGGTGTGACCGGCTACGAAATCGGTGACCGCGTCATCGTCGGCGCCATCACCCCCTGCGGGCAGTGTCGCGCGTGTCTGTCAGGCACTCACTCGCAATGCGACCATGGCGGCGGAGGCTACGAAGCCCTCGGCGGGTGGCGCTTCGGCAACACCATCAACGGCTGCCAGGCGGAGTACGTGCTCATTCCGAACGCCCAAGCCAACTTGGCAAAAATCCCCGCCGAGCTCAGCGACGAAGACGTGCTGATGTGCCCCGACATCATGTCGACCGGATTCTCCGCGGCGGAGCGCGGCGGTGTTCGCATCGGTGATGCTGTCGTCGTGTTCGCCCAAGGCCCGATCGGCCTATGCGCGACGGCCGGCGCGAAGCTGGCGGGAGCATCGCTCATCATCGGCGTCGATCGCATCCCGGCGCGGCTGGAGATGGCTCGACAGGTGGGCGCCGACGTCGTGATCAACTCCGCCGAGCAAGACGTGATCGCCGAAGTTCGTCGCCTGACCGGTGGTGGCGCTGACGTGGCGATCGAAGCGCTCGGACTCCAAGCCACGTTCGAGACTGCGCTGCGCAGCGTGCGCCCCGGCGGCACCGTTTCGAGCCTGGGCGTGTACTCGGGTCACTTGCAGGTACCGCTCGACGCTTTCGCGGCGGGCCTCGGTGACCATACCGTGGTCACGACGCTTTGCCCTGGCGGCAAGGAGCGAATGAGGCGCCTCATGAGCGTCGTCGCCAGCGGCCGGTTCTCGCCGCGTCTACTGCTCACGCACAGCTACGGGCTCGGCCAAATCGAGGAAGCGTACGAGCTCTTCTCGCAGCAACGTGACGGCGTGCTCAAGGTCGCGATTCGTCCTTGAATGGCGTGGAGGCAACCGGCGATGTACCATGCGCTCGAGCTCTCACCGCGGCCGTTGCGCAAGGGCAAGCGCAAGCGCAAGCGCTGCGCTCGCCGGCAGAATTTGCGCACGGCCGCAGATCGTTACTCCGTAATCCTCTGATTATCGCGTGTTTGCGCCCGGCATGCGACTTGCCATTGAGTGGATATGAACGACATCCAGGCCCACCTCGACCAAGATCACCGCGAGCTCTCTCAGCTCCTGGCGCGCCTCTCACAGGACGCGCGCGACCCGAGCGGTCTCGAGCTGCAAGCCACGTGGAGCGAGCTGGAGCACCGACTGCTCGCGCACCTGTACGCTGAGGAGCAATACCTGCTGCCGCTGGTCGAAGCCAGTCACCCCGAGCAAGCCGAGCGCACGCGCCGCGAGCACGAGATGATTCGGCGCCTCGTCGCGGAGCTCGGCGTCGCGGTCGAGCTGCACTCCGTCCGTGAGCCGGCCATCAGCGAGCTCGTCCGCACCCTCGACGAGCATGCCGAGTGGGAAGATAGCGCGCTCTACCGCTTGGCCGGCGAGAAGGCTTCTGTCGCGGTACAGCACCGCATCGCCCTTGCCCTGCGAGAAGCGACGCGCATGACCGTCGCCGTGGCAAATCGGCTAGCAGCGCGTTGGGTGAGCGACACATCCCGAACCCACACGTGAGCGACGGTCGCGAACGCTAGACATCGAGGACTACCCTCGGGTGCCTGGGGAACCCCACCGTTGCCACGACGACTGCTGGACGCGCTCAGATGCTGGGACGGAACAGGTCGCGCAATGGCTGCGCGAGCTGACGACGCTGGCGCAAATTCTGCGCACGCCGATCGATGGGCGTCGTCGAGGTTCCGTGCTTCGCGGCGGTCCGACGCTTGCAGCAACTCGAGCTGTGGAACAGTCGAGCTCGCCCAAAGTTCTGGTCGTCTACTTTTCACGGACGGGTACCACGCGCGCCGTAGCAGAAGCGATCGCTCGAGCCACCGGCGCCGACCTCGAAGAGCTGCGGGAGCCCCGCTCTCGTCTCGGACTTTGGGGCTGGCTGCGTTCCGGCTACGAGGGCACCTACCGGCGCGCCGCGGTGCCGCTGCCGCTCGTGCACCAGCCCCGCAACTACGATCTGGTCTTCGTCGGCAGTCCGACTTGGAATCACGCGCTCAGCAGCCCCGTGCGCGGCTTCCTCGAGAGCTACGGCAAAGCGCTAACGCGGGTAGCGCTCTTCGCGACCTGCGCAGGACAGGGAGCGGATGCGGTGCTTCGCGACATGGCTGCGCTACTCGGCGGCGCTCCTCTTGCACAGCTCGCCATGATCGAGTCCGACGTTCGGCGTGGGCCTGCCGTCGAAGTAGGTGAGCTGGTCGAACGGGCCCTACTTGCGCTGGAGAGGCTGGCGCCGTGAGGCTGCTGCCTCAGCCGCGTGAGCATCTACTGTCGGGGCCCGCGGCACGCGCAAGACATAGCGCGCTTCGCGCTCGACGCGCTGCTTCACGCCCAGGAGCATGCGGCGGTCCATGGCGAAGCCGATGGGCTCCATCAGCGCCGGCCCGAGCGCAAGTCGCGTCGCGACGTCGAGCGAGTAAGCCGCGCGGTAGCGCGTGAGCAGGCGGGTTCCCGCTCCTGGCAACGGCTCGACCGCGAACAGCCAGCTCACCGTGGCCCAGGGCTCACGTTTGGCGTGCGCCGCTTCATCGAGCGGCGCATACGCGACGAAGAAACGCCCACGCTCCAGCCGAACGATGCGCAGCGGGGGCATCTTGGGGTGGAGCAGCAGGTCATCGCCCTGCTCCAGCTCCCAATCCTGATGCACGGCGTCCGCGTTGCGAAGACCGCAACCGGCCAGGTTCTCCAGCCATTGGTAGCTGTAGAAGCCGCCGCGATCGGCGCCGATTTGCGCGATCCAGCGCCACACGCTGCGCGGAGGCGCGTCGATTTCGACGCCGTGAGTCCAAGACCAACTCGGGTCGGGGACGAGCTCGTCGCCCGGTAGCGGCGCGCGCGCGGTCGCTTCGTCGACTCCCCAATGGCTGCGCGCCTCGCGCAGAAACGGTGTCAGAAAGCTGGCCAGAATCAACGCCGCACCACCAGCACCTTGCAGTACGTCGCGGTAGTCATCGCGCGGTAGGCGTCCCTCCGCGCGAGCGGCGAGCTGCTCGAGGCAACGGCGCTGCATGAAATGATGAACTGGCTGAATCCACACCGCTCGCATGCGCCCGCCGTCCGAGAAGGCCGCCCGTGCGCGTACGTGGAGACGCGTGGCAGCGTCGCCGAGCGGCTCGAGCACGAAGGCCCACGTCACCTGCCAGTACTCGGCAGGCCGCGGCGTGTTGAAAGGCAGCTGGTGCGGGGTAGTCGGGTCGTAGAGGCCGCCGAGCACCAAGGCGCGATCCGGCACGACTCGAAGCACCTCGAAGCCCTCGTCCCCGTCCGGCGTCGCCGGGATGACCTGTCCGACTTCGAGACTCGACAGCTCCGGCACGAGCTCACGGCTGCTGGGCTCACCGCCGTTGTCGAGCCAATCGAAGCTGTAGAATCCGGCGCGTTGGCGGCCCATCTGCACGAGCCAGGGCCAGATTCGATCGGGCGTTGCCGCGATGGTAATGCCGTCAGTGGCAGCTGCCGCACAGTCGGGCAGCAGCTCATCACCGGGCAGCTGGCGCGTGTGCTCGGCGACGTCTGGGGTGCCGAGGTCCCTCGCCAAGCCTGACAGCAGCGTTCGCCGAATGAAGCGCGAGCCCGGCCCTATCAGCAGAAAGTAGCGCTCGAACTTGCGCCAAGCGTCATCGTCGGTGGCGTCCACCCGCACCTCCAGCTCGAGGCGAGTGCCTCGCTCCCCGAGCGGCATCAGACGGATCTGCCAGGCCACTTTGACGAAGTCCGGTTGGGCGAACGCGGCGTAGGCCGCCGCGTCAGGAACGTGGACGAAGGGGATGTCGCCGTGCCAAACCTTGCCGATCGCTCCGACCGCGAACTCCAGCGGCGCCTGCTCCAACAACACTTGAAAGCCCGGCTGCTCGAGGCTCGAGCGCAAGTCGTCGATGCGCAGCGTGGTCGGCCGGTGCCCTCCACGCAGGCGTTCCGGGAGGGCACGCAGCTCGAACAGCGCGCGGATCAGCGGGGAGCGCGCCAGGTCGCCATGCCGCACGACTTGCCACACGCGCTCGGGCGACGCGGCGAGGTCCACATGATCGACTTCCAGCAAGCGCGGGGTCGAGATGAGATGGTCGAGCATGGCAGGTTGCCTGATCGCGCTTGCGTGTTCAGTGGGTGAGACGTGTGGTGAGCAGGTCCGCGAGCGCGCTGCAAGCATCGACGGTCGTGAAGATGCCGACGACGTGACCGCGATCGGTGACGATGGCTGAGCCGTACTTCTTGGCCGCCATCATGGCGACGACTTCGTCCAAGTCGGCGTCGGGCGAGACCACGTAGGTGTCCATGGTCATGGCTTCACTGACGGCAACCTTCGTCGGATCTACGTCCCGCAGAGTCTCCACGAGGTGCAAATCACGGTCACTGACGACACCGACCAACTTACCGCGGTGGAGCACCGGCAGGTGGCGAATGCGCTGCTCACGCATCATTTGGTGGGCCGCCGCCATGGGCTGCTCATCGCCGATCGTCTGCACATCGGTGGTCATGTATTTCTTGATCTTGGGGATGCTCTTGGTCATGTCGTCTCTCTCGTAGGTGCTGCTCGCGCCACGTCTGCCAGAGGCCGCCCGTCGCGCTTCAGCGTCGACGTCTCTGACCTCACAACAGCTCACTGCACCGCGCGTGCCACAGGGACCGCGGCGCCTGTGCGGCAGAAGTTGCGATGGATCCGTGGACAAGCGTTCCGGCGAACGCGAACGGATTGCGCGCCGACGCACGCGCTGCGCTGGCGAGGCGATGTCGGGCGCAGCCGGAAGCTCCAGGACCCGCGCGTTTTCCGGTCCTCGGCCGGGCAGCCTCTGCGTGATAGAGTCACGCCAATGGCAGGCGAGCCGGCAAGACGCCCCGCGAGCTATGACGACGTGCTGCAAGCCGCGGACAATGTCGTGGCCGAGGTGTTGGGCGGCGACCTGTATACGAGTCCGAGACCCGCTGGTCCGCACGCGGAAGCCGCATCGGTGCTCGGCATGGACCTGGGTGGCGCCTTCCACCGAGGCCGCGGAGGACCAGGCGGATGGATCATCCTCTTCGAGCCTGAGCTACACCTCGCGCACGACATTCTGGTGCCAGACCTGGCGGGGTGGCTCCGTTCGCGGCTCCCAGCGGTGCCAGCGGCGCCATTTCTCGACCTGCCCCCCGACTGGACGTGCGAAGTCGTTTCGCCCGGGGGCGAGCGGCTCGATCGCGAACGCAAGTTGCCCATCTACGCTCGCGAGCGCGTGCCCCACGTCTGGTTGGTCGATCCCCTCGAGCGCATGGTGGAGGTCTATCGGCTCGACGGCGACGGCTATCGCCTCGTCGTCACTCGCGGCGGCAGCGAGCGCGTACGCCTCGAGCCATTCGCAGCCATCGAGCTCGAGCTCGACGCCCTGTGGCCAACGCCAACAAGCGAGTCAAAGTAGCAGAGCTGGTACATCTGGTGGCCTCTCGATACACGCCAAGGGCTTCGGCGCTCAGAGGCTGCTTCGAAAGAACTCCCAAACGACGTCGCTCATGTCGATGTCTTGGTTACGGAGCCCAAACTCGGCCATCACCTGCTCCGGGTCAGCTGGGTTCGGGACTGGCCAGAGGTGCCCGGCGCGGTCGAAGCTCAGCACGCGAACACGAGCCGCGGCTACGTCCGTGCCGTAGTCGAGCTGCTCTACGTGACTGTCTCGCGTGCGCAAGGCATTCGGCAAATTGCCCTGGTAGTCGGCTCCCTCCTTGATCAGATCGGGTAGCGCTCTCGTCTGCGCCACGGGGCTCAGTCCGAGCGCGGCCGCCCAGGCCGGCCCGAGCGGCACGAGCTGATTCGCGTAGCCCGCGCTCATGCCCGGATCGGTGAGCGAGTAACCCAAGAGCACACGCCGCAATGAGAATTCCGCGCTCGCGTCCGGCAGCGGGACGGTGGGGCCCGGGTAGGGCATCAGCTCCGCGATGCCTCGGTAGCGCGCCGGATCATGCAGCGCGGCCACGTGCGCCATGCCGCCACCGTCAGAAAGCCCCGCCAAAAAGACCGGATTGGTGCCGCCAATGACGCCGCGCGAAGCCAGGTCATCGATGATTTGCTGGAGGTAGGCGAAGTCATCGATTTGTCCGTCCGAGTCTTTGCGAAAGCCGCCGCCATTCGGTCGCTCAGCCACCGTAGCTTTACCTGGAGCGGCGTTGGCGTAGACCACGATGAAGCCATCACGCTCGGCCAAGGCCTCGAAGCGCGTCTGGGTGATGAAGCCGCGCATGGTCTCGGCGTCCGCGCCCAAGCCGTGCAGCACGATCACGACGGGAGCATCGCTCTTCGTGCCGAGCGCTCGAGGAACGTAGCTCAAGTAGCGGCGCGTGACCGAGCCGCAATCCTTCGTCGCCTGCTCGAAGGTGGACAGACTGACGCCCGTAGCCTGCTGATCGAGCGAGGTTTCGCCGGGATGAGGCGCTATTCCCAGTGGCAGCTCGTCTTTCGGGCACACGACGCGACAGTCGCGCGTCTGACCGTCTTGCCAGGGGACGAGCTCGATGTCGTCGAGCCAGACGTCGAAGTCGCTCTTGGTCTGGACGAGAAAGTTCAAGTTGGTGACTTGAGTCGAATCGAGCGGTCCCAAAGGCGCCCCGTACCCCACCTGCGCCAGGGAACAGAATGGGACCTCGAGCTCGGTGAAGTCAGCCGTGAGCGAGATGTTGCGGCCTTGCTGGTCGAAACACCCCTCGGAATCGGCGCACTCGCCGCCCGTGCTGCGCAACGCGGACTGGCGACTGGCAAAGTTGAGGCGCAAGTTGACGTTGCCGCGAGCGCGGAACCGAATCCCGGAGTACGCCGACAAGTCGTAGGTGCACAGGCCGCTCTCTTCCATCGACCAAGCGAGCGCGGTGCCGAACGCCGCGCCCCAGCCCGAGAACCCGCCGCCCGTGAAATGGAGAGCCGGCGACGAATCCGCCGTTTCGACGCGCAGCGCGGCGCAGCCCGCCGTGCCGTCCGCGAAGGCGTACCAGCTTCCGACTCGCTGCTCGACGGGACGAAGCACGAGGTTCCCATCGTCGAAGTCGTCGAGCATGGGCGACGTGCCCACAGCGGACGCCGAGCAGCCGAGCACCGGTGGCGGCGGCTCGTCGGAGAGCGCCGCGCAGCTCGGCGCCGATTCACTGCCAGCCGCGCCAGCCGCCATCGGAACCGCGGAAGGTGGGCGGTCGCAGCCGGTGAGCAGGAGGATCGCGCTACCAAGGAAGAAGGTGAGCGATGGGGGCCGAATCGAGCGGGGTGGTGTCAAGGTGCATTCTCGTCAGAAGCGGGTCGCAAACGAGTAGCCCGGGCCCCCGCCGCGAGCTGTGCCCAAATTGCTATTTCCTTTGTGCGGCGCGGCGGGGCGCCCCGAAAAAGCAGCGCCCGTGCTACGTCTTTCGCGTGACCCCAGCGGCTTCGCTCGTGACCTCCAGCTATCGATTGGAAGTGGTGAATCGGAGCGCCAACTACATCGCCGAGAACCTGGGCGAGCCGATCAACTTGGATGACATTTCGCGCGCGGCAGGGATGTCGAAATTCCACCTGCATCGCGTGTTCGAGACCCACTCCGGCGCGACCTTGGGCCGCTACTTGAACGGGGTTCGGCTCAAAACGGCGTTGAAGTTGCTCACGGCTCGTGAATCGCGAAGCATGAGCGTGCTCGACGTCGCGCTGCAGGTAGGGTTCGAGGACGCCTCGGCATTTTCTCGCAGCTTTCATCGGCGCTATGGCGTTACGCCGAGCGCGGCGCGAAAGGGAAGCCGGCCGCGCGAGTTTCCGCGGCTGAGTCGGTTCACCACCAACGCCGAGCTCGATCGCAGCGTGACAGTCGTCTCGTTGCCGGAGCTCTGGATCTACGGCCACGAAGTGAGCGGACAGCAGGACCGGAGCTTCGCGAAGGCAGCGCCCGTCGGCTTCGAGCTGCTCGGCGACACGGTCCGACGACACGGCATCGCACCGCTCCGCGCGCTCGGCGTTCCGACTTACTCGTGGACGCTCCGAGATGAAGACTGGAGGCTCCTGTGCGGATTTCGCTCGAGTGTCCGGCTCGATCTGCGAGGTCCCCAGCAACGCCGATTTCGCGCGGGGAAATGGCTTCGCGCGCGCCATATGGGCCCCTACGCGACCCGCTGGCAAACCTGGCAGCGACTCCAGCTGGCGCAGCTGCGCTGGGGGCGCCCGGAGGACGGTCGCGAGCCGTTCGAAGAAGAAGCGGAGCCCGAAACTAGCCAGCTCGGGCAACCTTGCTGCGATGTGTACTTCCCTGGTTGAGGCGGGCTCATGACACGGCGTGCGGCTCTCTTTGGTCGAGCAATCGTAACGTTCGTTCGTGAGCGGCCCGATCGATCGGATACCGCTTCAGCAAGAGCACCGACACGACTCCGAGCGCGCTAACGAGCGGCACGTAGAGCAACACCAAGTCGCGCAGCACGCCCTGGTCGACCGCGCCCGGCGCCGCGTTGCGCGGGAAGTGAACGGCGCTGAGGAGCAGCCCCGAAGCCAAGATACCGACGCCGGACATGGTCTTTTGAATCAGCGTCGTCCCGGCGTTGAGCAGCCCCTCGGAGCGCCGCTGCGAACGCAGCTCGTGATCCTCGACGACGTCGGTGAGCATCGACATGCACAGCGTGCTCGTCGCCACGCGCAAGAGCACGGCTACTCCGCAAAACGCCAAGAGCAAGGGGAAGAAGGCCGCGCTGGTGCGCGCGGGGAACACGCCAAGTAGCGCGGCCAGCACCGGCAGCGGTCCAACCACCACGCCCGCCAGACCCGTGCCGAGAGCCGCCGCGCGCTTACCGAGCTTTCGCGACAACGCCCCCACCACCAGGCTGGCGAGCACGACGGCCGCCAAGTAAACGGGCGGGAATGCGGCCATCTGTTGCGACGACAGGCGCCAGAAGAAGACGCCCACGTACATGTCGAGCCCCATGACGATGCCGCCAGCCATGGCGCCAAAGACTCCCGAAAGCAGCATCACCCGCAGCGCCCGGCTGCGCAGCGCTTCGCGAATCTCGAGGAGCCGCGAGCCGCTGACGGCGGCGACGACAGGGCGCTTCAAGTCAGGAATGAGGTGGTGGGTTCCCAGGGCGGAGAGCAGAGTCGAGCCGGCGATCAGGCTCCCCGCCAACAGCCCGTACGTTTGGTAGCCGGGGGGGCGCAAGATGCCGCGTGAGGTGCCGGAGTCTGCGAGCAGCACGCTGAACGTCAGCGCGTTGAGCACGAGGGCGCCGCACCAGCCCGCCAGCGTGCGCTGCGAAATGAGCGCTGTTCGCTGGTCATAGTCGCGCGTGAGCTCGGCCGTGAGCGCGGCACCCGGGATCTCGATGAACGAGAGCAGCACCCGAACCAAGACCAGGCAGCAGAAGAAGTAGCCGAACAGCGGCAGCGGCGAGAGCCCCGAGGGCGGATTCCACAAGCAAGCATACGCAATGCCAGCCGGGACCGCGGCGGCGTAGAGCAGCGGGTGGCGGCGCCCCTGACGGCTGGAAAGGGCGTCGGAGAACTGGCCAACCCACGGATCGAGCAGCGCATCGATAGCCAGAGCCAGCATGATCCCGGTAGCCACCCAAGCTTCGGGCAAGCCGAGCACCTGCCCGTAAAATAACAGCAAGAAGAGCTGAAGCCCGCTCTCCTTCACGCCAAATGCGATCGCCCCCGCCGCGTAAGCGAGCTTGGTCGCAGTCGAAAGCCCCGCCCGCTCCGCTCGAGCATCCTCGTTCATCGCCAGCCGAGCGTCGCACGCGCCGCTCGGCGCTAGCCGAATTGACGGGACTTTAAACGCTTCTTTTCTGGACGATCCTCCGATCCGCCAGGTCAATCTCTCGAGGTCGGCCTCCATGCCCGATCTCTCGAGCGCCTCTGGCTCCAAACCATCGCGCGACGACCACAGACGAGTCTCGCGGCATCCTGCGCTGCCGCTCAGCACCCAAAGTTCGCCGCCGCGTCCGGCGTGCAAGCCGCAGACTTCGGCCCTGTCGGGCAAGTCCGGCAAGCGCTCCCACGTGACACCGTCGTCGACACTGCGCCACAAGACGCCGTTCACGCCGCCGGCGTACGCGCGGCGATCTTGGTTGCCGCACAGCGCGGAGCCATGCCGCCTTGCCATCCCCACGGCTCGCTTCCTCTTCGATTCATCATTCGCGGGCTCCCCATGCTAGCGCCAAAGCAGAACACTCGACGGCGGGCGCAGGCAACGCCAGCGTGCGAGATGCCTGATTCCCGAGCCTCCTCGCGAACCCGTAGGCACAGGCAAGTGCCCCGGAGCTCCAAGACGGAACGACGCGGCCTCCGCGTGCTAAAGTCGCGTTCATGGCCGCCGATGCAGCCCGCGGCCAAGCGACCTACGAAGACGTCCTGCGTGCCCCCGAGCATGTCGTTGCCGAGGTGTTGAATGGGGACCTCCACACGAGCCTACGGCCCGCGGGACCCCACGCCGAGGCCGCGTCAGTACTCGGCATGGATCTGGGCGGCGCCTTCCACCGGGGTCGTGGCGGACCGGGCGGATGGATCATCCTCGACGAACCCGAGCTTCACCTCGGTCGTGACATTCTCGTTCCTGACTTGGCGGGTTGGCTACGGTCACGGCTGCCCGCAGTGCCGCCAACTGCATTTCTAGAGCTGGCGCCCGACTGGGCATGTGAGGTGGTCTCGCCGGGCAACGAGCGCGTCGATCGCGAAACGCAAGCTGCCTATCTACGCCCGCGAGCGCGTCTCCCAGGTTTGGCTCGTCAATCCGCTCGAGCACATGGTCGAAGTCTACCGACTCGATGGCGACGGCTATCGCCTCGTGGTGACTGGTGGCGGAACGGACCGCGTGCGCCTCGAACCGTTTGGCGCCATCGAGATCGAGCTTGAAGCGCTCTGGCCGACGCCACCGGCCGAAGCCAAGTAGCTCGGCTTCGCTGGAGTGCACGAGGGGGTACTTGCGCCCGCAGACGAACTGGCGCCACCGCTCGCCCTCCAGGCGCTGGTCGCTACTGCTCGCGTCCTTTCGGTGCCCTGGAGACGATTCGGGGACGATTCCGAACGCGGTCAACGGCCCCGCTGGAGGAATAGCTCTGCTAGAATCGGGGCGATGGACCCGGACGCGAAGGCACGAGCGGACCGCCGACGGCAGCGAGCTTCCGACTGGCCTGTGCGCCGCTTCGACCTGGGCCAAGAGCCGCTGCGCGACGCTCTGGACCGGTCAACGGTGGACGAGCGCCTCGCCATGATGTGGCCGCTCGCGAAGGAGGCCTGGTCGGTGGCAGGCATGCCGATCGCTACTTATGAGCGCAAGAACATGCCCGGCACCCTGACACGGCGTGAGCGTTGAAGGCGATGGACGTCAACGAGGACTTCGTCGACATCGCCAGGGTCTTTATCGACAACGGTGTCGAGTTCTTGATCGTGGGAGCCTACGCCCTCGCTGCGCACGGTTTCCCCCGAACCACGGGCGACATCGACATATTCGACGATATTCCGACGTTATCTGCGACCCCTTTCGCAGTCAGCTAGGCCCACGGACCACCCGGTTTCCATGAGCCCGCGTTGCTGGGTCCGCCCGCTACCGCTTCGAGCACGGGCGCCAAGAATGAGGCGACGACGATTACCACCTCCGGCAGCGAGAGTGCTGTATCTACCACACGGGACCGTGCCAGGAACGCGGACCACTGCACACCCTTGGTGGTGTCCAACGCGAACGAGTCTGTCAGGGCCAACGGCAGCCCAGCAGGAACGGGCGTCTGCCGGCGCTCGAACGTACTGCGGATAGCGGCAACAAGCTGTGCCCCATCGAAATCGAACTCGCGGCAGAGAAACCAGAGATCGAAGAAGTCCTTCATCCTGGTGTTCGCCATCCCGAGATCGACCATCGCGTGCAGTTTCTCCGCGACGACGGTTTCCTTGGCATAGGCTCGGATGACAGGTCCCGGAAAGGGAAGCAGTGTCGGGAACTCAATCGTCATTGGCGAGGGAACGGCCGAGTCGCCAAAACCGACATCAACCTGCACCGCGAGCTGGGCGGAACCGAGCTTGCCATTGAGGGTGATCCGCACGCCCTCGTACTCGGCATCCTCCTTGATTCGGCGTGCTTCGACGCTTTGGGGCTCGAAGCTAACGCCGTCATCCTCGACAGAAGTCGCACAAACATCGCGGAATACCTGAGCAAGGCGGTCGAGGTCGGGCGAACCAGCGCCAAGGAGGTCCAGGTCCTTGGTAGCTCGGTGCGGGTGCTTCGACCAAATCACGAAAAGCATGGCGCCCTTCAGGATGAACTCCCCGCCGTGGGCAGACTTGCTCAGTCGGTAGAGCAAACGCTCCAGAGCGTACCGAACGAGCACGAAGTTGAAGTCCTCGCCTCGTGCCTTGGCGAGCTTGAGCAGTCGATCGCGAACCGAGTGCGCCAGATTCTTTGGCGGCAGCGGTGTCACGCAAGCGCCTCAAGGTAGGGCCGCATGACGCGGCTGACGCGGCAAGCCTCGGCAGCACGCTGAAGCTCATCCATCGACCGACCTCGCTTGCCAAGATACCCGCGAAGAGCCTCGATAGCCACGTCGATGCCGATCTTGTTCCGGTACTTGAAGCAATCCGCCACCGTCTTCGCCCGCGACGTGATACGCACGTCAACACCCTCGATCGCATGGCTCTCAACGCCGAACGCCCGAGCCACTCCGGAGAACCTCACGATGCGCAGCGGCGGCCAGTCGGCGCTCGGCTTCCGAGCCTTCACGTCGATCGCCAGCCAAACCTCGTGCGGGCTCTGCGTGGTGAGCTTGTGAAAGGCCAGGGCGGATAGAAGGCAGACGACGCCGCTGGGTACTCGCGTGGCTGCCTCGACCAGCGTGTGGTTTTCCGTGATCTTCGCGCCCGTTGGAACGTAGAGGCCCCGCCCCACTCGCTCTAGCTCACCCGACTCGGAAAGCCGCTGAATGCGCGTCCGTGAGACGCCCTTCGCGGCGACATCTCTCGGACGAAGAACACCCAACCCCTGCGGAATAGTGTACTTTTTGGCGGCCCCAATCGTCGGCATAAGAAGCAATATACCGACATAATGCAACGAGTCAAACCGGAGGGCTTTCGGAGAAGGGTCCAAACCAGGGCAATTTCACGCCCATGGGGCGCAGAAACTTGGCGGACGCAAACCATCTGCCCCAACGTCGCATCGAGATTCGTGACCCCGAGCTCGAGGCCAGTGGCGCCACGTTCGTCGACTGGAAGCTCGGCTATCAGCGGCCCTCCGAGGTGCGCGTCGTGATAGCCCGCGCCAAGTACAAGGTGTCCAAGGTCGATCCGCTGCCGGACGACACGGTCGTGCGGAACCGAGTAGTCGTTGAGGTCGAAACGTGCGTAAGGAGTTTTCCCCACCTCGACCTCGACGCGCTCGACTGCAGGGAATGGGTCGTTTGGGAGCGGAAGGAGGCGACCCTGCTCATCCGAGAAGGCATCACGGACGGTGCGCGATTTGTCGTCGACCCATTTGCGCTCGGACGAGGCGCCACGGCACCACTCCTCCGCCTGCCGATTGAGGTCGGCGATGTCCGAGTACTTGCGCGCGGCAAAGAAGGCGTCGCGCACGTAGCGGATAGCGCGCTCCACCCGTCCCTTCTCGTTGCCACGGGCCACCGCCACAGGTCGAGCCTCGACGTGATAAT
Organism: Pseudomonadota bacterium; assembly: GCA_023431345.1. Lineage (GTDB taxonomy): Bacteria > Myxococcota_A > Polyangia > Polyangiales > Polyangiaceae > PMG-095. Next base: position 3,228 of record JAEYWK010000125.1, on the reverse strand, counting down.
GCGCCGCAAGCTCGAGCAGCTTGGGATTGAAGCGGATGATGTCACCTTGCCGCTCGAGCACGGCGCTCTTGAGGTTGTCGTAGAGCAGGACGCGCGGCGCGCCGCCGAAGAAGGCAAAAGCGTCGACGTGGCCGCGGATGAAGAACGGCATGGCGGCGCCAAGAAAGAAGCGGAGAAAGACCTGCCGCGAGAAGCTGAGCACCATCACGAAGGCCCAAAGCGGGCGCTCGGCACGGCCCACCGTGTGCTTGCCGAAATGGGCCCAGTCCACTTGGCCTTGCTCGCCTGGCAGCGTCTTGAGGCGTTGAAAGGCCTCCGCCGGCTGACGCGGTCGGTGGCGCGAGACGATACGCCGGAAGTGATCGGCCCCGCCTTGATAGCCGCGGTCCCTAACCATCTCGAACAGCCGGCTGGCGCGAAGCCCTGGGTACTTCTCGAGTTGCTGGACGACGAACGGGACGTACGCGTCCGCCATCGATGGCCGCGGCGCCACCGTCTTCATCTCGACACCGGCCTGGCGCAGAACGCGCTGAACCGTGGTGTGGTGGACGCCGAGCTGTGAGGCAATAGTCCCGATGCGCCACTTCTCGGCGTGGAAGAGGCGCAGCACCTCCGCCTCCGTCTCCTTGGGAATCATAGTCGCCTCCGCTCACCGCCGAGGCGGCCCCCGCGGAGGGCGAGGTGCACGGCGTGCCCGCCGTCGCTGCGGTGTGAGCGTCGCCCACGCGGGCAGCGGCGCCCCGCAAAGCGAGCAGAGATTTCGGTCGCGAACCAACGCATCTTCCCGGTCCTTTCCGCCGGACTCGAGTGCCGGCGCGACCAGATCCATCGTCGGGACCGGAGCTTCCGTCATCGACTGATGCGTCACTTTCTGCGCCGAGAACTTGGTACGGCGATCGCGGTACCGAGCTTGTCGCGTCGCCTGTAGTCGGCGGGTGATCGGCGACAATTACTCCTGCAGCCCGACGACAATTAGATTTGCAGAGTCGGGGGCGTGCTGACGGCGTGTGCGATGATCTAGATCCAGAGCATCCAGCCAGGTGGCCGGCAACTTTGGAGCCCAATGGTCACGGACAAGCAGGTTCAGCTTCTGAGGCTGAAAATGGCTGTAGGAAAGACTGTTGAGGCCGCTGCGGCAGCGGCCGGAATGAGCGCGCGTAGCGCGCACACTTGGAAGGCGGGCCCGCTGCCGTCGCAGGCGAAGAAGGCGCGACACTGGCGGACTCGCGAAGACGTGTTCGCCGACGTCTGGGACGCCGAGGTCGTGCCGCTGCTGGAGCGCGGTAACCCGGAGCGCGACCAGGACGGCATTCTGGAGGCGACGGCAATTATCGAGGTGCTGCGCCGCGCGCACGGTCAGCGCTTCACGGACAAGCACCTGCGGACGCTCCAGCGGCGTGTTCGCGACTGGCGCGCTATGCATGGCCCCGAGCGCGAGGTGTTCTTCGAGCAAGAGCACGTGCCCGGTCGAGAGGCGGCGGTCGACTTCACGGACTGCACGTCGCTCGGCGTTCGGATTGCCGGCCAGGTCTTCGCACACCTGCTGTTTCAGTTCTTGCTCACGTTCAGTCGATGGCGCTCCGTAACGCTCGCGTTCAGCGAGACGTTCGAGGCCCTCGTCTGCGGCCTCCAGGACGCCTTTTGGCGGCTGGGTGGCGTGCCCGAGGTGCTGCGTAGCGACAACCTGTCCGCCGCTACCCACGAGCTGCCCAGCGGCGGCCGTGAGCTCAATCAGCGCTTCGCTCAGGTGCTTGAGCACTATCAGCTCCGTTCGACTCGCATCGAGCCGGGAAAATCCAACCAAAACGGTGCCGTCGAGAAAGCCAACCACCTGCTCAAGTCCGCCCTCGAGCAGGCCCTAATTGTTCGCGGAAGTCGCGACTTCGGCAGCGTCGACGAGTACATGGCCTTCGTTCAAGGGCTCGTGTCACGGCTCAATGAAGTGACTCAGGCTCGGCTCATCGACGAGATGCCGCGCCTACGGTCGCTGCCGCCGGCGCGCTTGCCGGCCTACACCACCTACAACGCCGTGGTGCGCAAGTGGAGCACGATCCACTTCAGCCGTCGCACCTACTCGGTGCCGTCACGCCTCATTGGCTGCGAGGTCGAAGTGCGACAGCATCCGGATGTCGTAGAAGTCTACTATCGAAAGAAGCTCGTCGCCTCGATGCCGCGACTGCGCGGCGACAAGCACTTCCGCATCGACTACCGCCACGTGATTTGGTCACTGGTTAAGAAGCCCGGCGCGTTCGCTCGCTATCGTTACCGCGAGGAGCTCTTCCCCTCCCTTACGTTCCGTCGTGCCTACGACGCCTTGGTCGACGCGCGCGGCGAGCGTGCCGATATCGAGTATGTCCGCATCCTTCACCTCGCAGCCAGCACCTTCGAATCCCGTGTCGATGTCGCGCTCGACGCCCTCCTCGCTCGAGGCGAGCGGTTCGACTACGCATCCGTCAAAGCCATCGCGGCGCCCGAGCAGCTCACCGTGCCCGACGTGCGCATTCCGAGGCCCAATCCCGCAGCCTATGACGCCCTGCTCGCAGGAGGTCAGTCATGACCAACCTCGACGACCGCATCAAAGAGCTGTTCACGCTCTTCAAGCTGCCCACGTTAGCCAGCGAGTGCGTACGGCGCTTTCGCGACGCACACCACGACGACGCACTCGAGGTCCTGCTCGAAACGCTGGAGGCCGAGTTCGGCGAGCGCCGCCTCCGCCGCTGCGACCGCCTGCTCCGCGCTTCGCACCTGCCGCCCGCCAAGACGTTCGACACCCTCGACCCACAACGCCTACCCAAAGGCATGCTGCCGCGGCTGCGTGAACTCGCCAGCGGTGACTTCATCGACCGCACCGCCAACGTGCTCTGCTTCGGCCTGCCAGGCGCGGGCAAGACGCACGCTGCCTGCGCGCTCGGACACGCGCTCGTGCAGCATGGTCACGCCGTCCTTTTCACGCCGACGTTCAAGCTTGTGCAAGAACTGCTCGCCGCCAAACGCGACCTGGCCCTGCCTCGAGCACTACGACGGCTCGATGCCTTCGACGTCATCATCCTCGATGACCTCGGCTACGTGCAGCAGCGCGCAGAGGAAGTCGAGGTGCTCTTCTGTGCGCGCGCCGCTTGGATGATGGTCTTGGACGCCAGCAGATTGATGGCCATCGCGGTAGCGGATGGTCTGCGCTTCGCCTGATGCCCATCGCGTGACGCGCTTGGCGTGGCGCGGCGTGATGGC
>JAEYWK010000234.1 GCA_023431345.1 Pseudomonadota bacterium | reverse complement strand
TTTGCAATGGGAAGACTTACGTACATAGCACTTGAGTATACCAATGCCCTCTGTGTTCCACCCCCGGTTGTTACAGGAATATTAGTTCTCAGTCGAGCTCCTGCATCATATGCACTCATATTTGCGAGTGGTTGAGTTTTACCTTCGGTATGGGCAAATACATAAATGTAGTGCATGCCACCCATAACAATTTCACCTCCATCGGTTACAAGATGAGAACTTGGGTTAAACAACATATCCCTTCCATTTTCACCTACAAGCCATGAGTTTTCACCAAACATCATATTAAGACGTTCACCGGTTTCCAGATTAATTGCATAACCCGGGAACCAACCCATTCCGGTTGAATCGATGTAGTTTGAATTCAGCATAGGATCAGAGCTTGTTACTCCTGCTTCTCCGTTAACGTTTACTGATGGAGCTTTGCGAATATTAAATCTTTCTGCTCCACCTTCAGCTAATGTTTTATCAGCACACATTTCAACAATCGGACATCTTGTCCATTTTGATTTATCAGAAGTCATTACAATATCTACACTGGCGATATCAGAAAATGCTGAAGCCTGTTTAGATATATTTCTGAAAGCAGGTGCAAAAAATGGATCCTGCTCACTTGATGCAGCCAATAGATAAGGAGCCCATGTTCCAAATACAACTTTTTCATAATTGGATGATGGATCAAATGCCTTTGTTGGCATGTACCAGTCACTTCCAACAGGATTACTGGCATCATTTACAACACCCGATCTAATCCAGTTAAGCGCAGGAACTCCATCAACATCCGGAATTCCACTTATCCATTGCTTTGTGCTGTCAGCAAAAGTTATACTTGATTCAAGTACACCATTATTCTCAGAAATGATTCCCCATATAGCTCCATTGTCAGCATTGACACCAATCTGATAAGGACCCGGATACAACGGTTCATAGATTGTAACTGCTAATCCTAATTGCGGGAATAGTTGCTCATTTTTATAAGAGATGGTTGTATCAGAATAATAGGTCTTATTGTTTGTTTTATCAATCAATCTCCAGTGAGCTGTATAATTTACAGTGGTCTCATCACCGATTGTCATTTCATATGGTACCAATGAGTCAAATGCCAGTACAAAATCAGCATTCTTAACATTCAATGGGTCAATTACTCTGATATCAACAGGTCCTTTACCGGCTTTGTATGTAGGATGGTAAGAAATTGGATAATCCTCACTGCCATATTTAACTGTTGAGTCAATAGGTTTCTTACTTAAAATTTCAGCAATTGTAGCTTCACTGAGTTCAAGCACGTTACCACCATTGCCCTGGCCCTGTAAACGTGTAATTTCAACTCCGTCGCCAAATTTTGCATTAGCCTGAATATTACCAACTGTAATATGTGGTATTCCAGTGTATACTTTAATATTCTTTCTTCCTGCAAGGTAAACTCTCTTTTGACCATCAAGACCAATAATACCAGGCTCCAGAGCTCCGGGGTCGGCACTATATTTCATGTACTCATTATGTCCGTATGATAATGCAAGGTAGTAATACTGTCTGTGATTTATGAGGCTCTGACCAGTGAATGCATCCTCAGTAAGTGTGAATGAATGTTTAATACCAAGATCAGCACCATTTACCTCTTCAACCGGCACATTATAGTTTAATTGCTGGTCAAAGTTATTGTTTACCAACTGGGTAATACCATTCTTAACATCACACTGATAAACCAGTCGGGCCAGTGATTGATTGTGGATATCAGCAACAGATACATTTGCGTCTTTCAACTGGAATACCTGGTAGCCTTCAAAACGATAATATGGGTCAAAATCATAACCTGTGCTATTTGCTACAGCAAGAATAGCCGGATCTAATTCGGTATACGATTCATTGAAGTTATTACCTGCATCATTAGTCTTACGGTTGCTGATGTAGAAAATAAGTCCTTTATCAAGTTCTCGGATAGTAAGGTCAGGAGCATTAGGTCCACTTACTACAGCAAAACAGTTATCAAAGAGCAATTGACATTTGTCATCAACAACCTGCAATAATTTAACTGATGCCCATGGGCCACCAGAAGCAGCACGTGCCCAAGGAATACCAACTGTAATATAATTCACTGCACCTGGTTCCAAAACGAAAGGACCAGCTGATTGCATAAAACGACGGTCATTATAAGGATTCCCTACAGCTTCTTCTGTCCAGTATTTCTCACCATTTGGGGGTAATCCATCAGTTCCCCAATCGCAAACATCAGTATCGCCAGGAAACATAAAATCACAAGCAGGACCATAAGCTCCAGTAGAAATGTGACCATTACCACCGTAAGTCATCTTTGTATTGTCAAGCCAGATACCCCTTAAATAATTATAATATTGAGGAGCATAGTCAGGGTCAAGCATATATGGTCCCGGAGCACCTGTATTATTATGGTAAACAAAACGGCGCATTCCAAAACGTTCATCATCAACGATACCATTACCAAAATTTACACCATTGATAGCTTCAGAACGAACAATAAAATTGCCATTTTGAATATTATTTTCAGGACCATAATTCATATTCATGGTTGATCCGTCCAAGCCGACAATACTACAATCACCATTAAATGAAGGACCTAAGAGTCCATCACCTTTAAATGAAGGGTTATCAGAACCATCAGGATCCATGTAAGGTCCCTGGAAGAAGTCAACTCCGATTGCAGGGGGCTGATTTCCGTATGCCCAGAATTGTCCGTCACCATCCTGTGGTTTTCCGTTGTATGAATAGCCCAATCCTCTGTCTACATCACAACCAACATAGTCATCCCAGCCATCGCCAAGGTCAGTATCAACCCACTGGCTAAAGTAAGTACCGGTCAGTCGGTATGTAGAACGGTTAATAATTTCATAACTGTAAAAGGTCATGTTGTTAATTTCGTCATTGGTAGCAAAACCAAAAGCCTGAGCTCTGATTTCAAGTCCAATAGGGGTACCTTGTGTTTCAGTATGAATATTTCCTTTATCATTAAATACCCACCACAGTGTTTCATCACCTTTTATTACCTGGTCTGAAAGGAGACCACCTTTAACAATACCCTCAGTAGTTTCAGGAGTCTGGGTATTTGAGTGACACAGTTCATTCGCAAGATCATAGTAAGGATAGTCACCTTGATTAGGATCATAGGTTAGGTTGCCATCAACATCCACGAACGGAGCAAGATACCAGCTCTGTTTTTTAGTTAAATCTCCATGTGCAGGCCATTCCAGAATACTTGTCGGAATAGTGTAGTTTGGGTTGGATGCAGGATCAGCTCGCCAAGCAAGGAATTCATCAACCTCTGCACGTGTGATTGGGAAAAGCCTGTCATATTCAGCGCATGTTCCTTCGTCAATAGCTGCGGTACCATCCACAGTCAGTGGTCC
>JAEYWK010000019.1 GCA_023431345.1 Pseudomonadota bacterium | reverse complement strand
GGCACCAGCGGCGGCGCCACGGGCGGGGCGAGCGGAGCAGCCGCCGGCAGCGCCTCATCAGGGTCGGGCGGCAGCGGCGAGGCCGGCGCCGCCGGCTCCGGCGCGGGCGGTGCTTCGCCCGCCACCGGCAGCGTCGAGAACAGCGGGGCCGACTGCAGCGTCATGGCCGGGGAGCTGAAGAAAAATCAGAAGCTGCCCGATCCCTTCGCGATGAACGATGGGACGCGCATCACCAGCAAAGACGGCTGGCGCTGCCGCCGAAACGAGATCAAGAAAGACCTCGAGAAGTACGAGATCGGCCCGAAGCCGCCCGCACCGGCCAAGGTGGAAGCCAGCCTCGACGGGAGCAAGCTGAACGTCAAAGTAACGACCGACGCGGGATCCATCACGCTCAGCTCCACCGTTGCTAGCGCGAGCGGCGCGAGCTGCGTGGCCATCGGCATGAACGGCAACGCCAGCCTCGTGAGTGGCTGCGTCCAGATCCCCTTCATGCACGATCAAGTCGTCAAGTACGGCTCGAACGACTCCCAGCTCCAGTCCGACCCATTTTACAAGGTTTACCCCGATCTTTACGGTAAAATCGGCAATTACGCCGCCTGGTCGTGGGGCATCAGCCGCGTCATCGACGGCATCGTGCAGCTCAAAGATGCGCTGAAGATCGACCCGACCAAGATCGCGGTGCAGGGCTGCTCGTACGCCGGCAAGATGGCGCTCTTCGGAGGCGCCTTCGACGAGCGGGTGGCGCTGACCGTCGCGCAAGAGTCCGGCGGCGGCGGCATCAACTCGTGGCGCACCTCCCAAGATTTCACGACCCGCACCGGCACGAACATCGAGAAGATCGACAACACCAACTACAGCTGGTTCCTGAAGAGTATGAAGCAGCTCGATCCCTACAGCTTGCCCCACGATCATCACGAGCTCATCGCCATGATCGCGCCGCGAGCCGTCGTCGCGCTCGGCAATCAAGATTTCGAGTGGCTCGGCGATGAATCCGGGTGGAAGTCGATCAACGTCGCCAAAGAGGTTTGGAAGGCGCTCGGAGTCGAAGATCGCATCGGCTTCGACTTCACCAGCAACCACGGCCACTGCCAGGCGCCCGCTTCGCAGACTGCGAGCGTGAAGAGCTTCGTCGACAAGTTCCTGAAGGGCCAATCGACCAACACGGCCATCGCGATCAAGCCTCAGGAGGGCAATTTTCAGCTCGAAACCGCGATGAACATCGATTGGACGACGCCCACGCTAGAGTGAGCTATCGCCCAAACGCAGGCTGGCTCGCGGCCGAGCCCGGCACTTGCATGGCTTGAACGCAGTCGCGCAAGCGCGCCGCACGGGCGATCCACGACGCCGTCTTTGCGGCCAGAAATCTTTCGCATCGGCGTCAGATCGACGGCGTCGCGACGCCTCGCTTTCTTCTTCACCCCTGCCTGGAAATGTCCATGAACAGGACGAAGAAATGCTCGTCTTTTTCAAAGCGAGACGCAGCGCTAATTCATAGAGACTGACCGCGCCGCCAAGTCTCACGGCGCGTCGTGGAACCGATTCCCTTGGGCCGCCGCCAACTGGTCGAACGGCATCCGAACGGGGTGATTGCTATGACCAACGCAAAGATATCGCTATTCCCACGGACGCTCGGCGCGACGGGCAAAATTGCCCTGCTCGGCGCCCTGGCCCTCCTCGCCGGCTGCAGCGCGGAGACAGGCGTCGGCCCCGGCGGTGGCCCGAGCGGCGCGACCGGTGGCAATGCCGCAGGCGGCGCCGGCACGGCTGGCAACACCTCCGCCAACGGCGGTAGCACGACGCTCGACCCCGAGGTGTGCGTGCAAGGCGTACCCACGACTACCCAGATCCCGCGCATGGCCAACCGCCAGTACGAAAACGCGGTGCGCGACCTGCTGGGCGTCACGGAGCTGGAAGGAGCACCGGTATCGGCGGCGCTCCTCGGCGACTTCACGGGCCCGATGACCGCGCCCGCCTGGCAGCTCTACCAGAGCGCCGGCGAAAAAATCGCAGCCGCGGTCATGAGCGGGCCGAACCGTTCGAAGTTCATCAGCTGTGATCCGGCGACGGCTGGCTGCTTGAAAACCACCATCGAGACCTTCGGGCGCAAGGCCTTCCGGCGCCCGCTCACGCCCGACGAAGTGGCGAGCTTCGAGACGCTCGGGAAGACCACGCCGCCCGGCACTCCGGAGCAGGTCGCAGAGGCGACGCTCAACGCTTTCTTGGTCTCGCCCTCGTTCATCTTGATGCCCGAGATCACGATGGAGCCCGAGGGCGCGGCCATCAAGCTGTCGCAGCACGAGGTGGCAGCAAGGCTATCGTTCTTGCTCTGGGGATCCATCCCCGACGACGCGCTCAGCATGGCCGCAGACGCGGGCCAGCTGCAGACCAAAGAACAGCTCTTGGCGCAGGCGCAGCGCATGATCCAGGTGCGTGAGAAGGCGGGGCCGCTCGTCACAGCGTTCCACCGCGAGTGGGCGCAGCTGAACAGCACGAGTGGCAAGTGGTTCAAGATTGACCACGACGTCGCCAAGTACCCGACGTACAGCGCGGCCGCGAAGGCGAGCTACCAGGCGGAGCTCGAGAAGTTCTTCGAGGAGGTCGCCTTCACCAACGGCTCCTTCAAGGACCTCTTGCTCAGCAACGTCGGCTTCGTCAACAAGGACAACGCGGAGATCTACGGGCTCGATCCCACCCAATACGGCGCGGAGCTGACGAAGGTGTCGCTCGACTCCGCTACCAATCCTCGCCCCGGCTTCCTGACTCGCGCCGGCTTTCTGAGCTCGTACTCGAACTACGACGCGACGAGCCCGATCCTGCGCGGGGCGTTCATCGCGGTGTCGCTCCTGAACGTGAACCCCGGCGCGCCCGTGGAGGGGGCGAAGGACGCGACCGCGGACGGCACCTTCCTCACTCAGCGCGCCTACATCGAAGCGCTGACCGAGAAGTCGCAGCCCTGCCAAGGCTGCCACCAGGTGTTCAATCCGCTCGGCTACGTGCTCGAGAGCTACGATGGCATCGGCAAGTGGCAAACGACCGATCTCCGCGGCGGTGCCATCGACGCTTCGGTCACGACCGCAACCGTCAACTTCCCGGACGGGCCCAAGACGATCACGTCGGCGGCGGGGCTGATGGAGGAGATCGCAGCGCAGCCGAAGGCCCAAGAGCTCTACACCAAGGCTTGGGTCGCCTACGCCTTCGGCCGCAGCCCCAACGCGAACGACAAGTGCATCGTCGACCAGCTGGCGATGAAGCTGACCAGCAGCGGTTACAGCATTCTCGGCCTGCTCGCTGACCTCACCCAAGCGGACTCGTTCCGCGTCCGTGTCCGCGCCACTCCGTAAGACTCGAGGCAATCGATCATGAACAACCCTTTCAACCGCAGAATTCTCCTCAAAGGCCTGGGCGGAGCGGTCGTGGCGGCGCCCTTCCTCACCTCGATCTTCGAGCGCAGCGCCAAGGCGCAGTCCACGACGGTGCCCAAGCGCACCATCATCATGTTCACCCACTACGGGTGCATCACCAACAAGTGGTTCCCGGCCAAGCTCAGCGGTGAGCTCACGGCGGCCGACCTGACCCCGACCACCCTCGCGCCGCTCGCGCCTTTCGCGAAGAAGCTGCTGATGCCGCGCGGCATTCGCACCATGAACGAGTGGACCGCGAGCAATACGGGCGCTGGCAAGGGCCGCGGGCAGGGCAATGACTCCCACACTCAAATCGTCGGCTCATATTTCACATGCCAGCCGGTGACGCCGAACAGCAACAAGCCTTTCGATTTCGGCGATCCCAAGTTCAAGGCCATGCCGGTGGGCCCTTCGCTCGATCACGTGATGGCCAAGCAGGTGAGCCCCGAGGGGACGCCGCTGTTCATGAACGTCGCCGGGCAGTCGCGCGAAGGCGCACAGTCGGCGATCTCGTACTCCGCGGCGGAGACCATCTTTCCGGCGCTGACCGCCAGCCAGGCCTTCAACGGCCTCACGGGCTTGTTCAAGAGCGACACGCCGATGAACGCCGACACCTGGGCCGTATCCAAGGGCAAGGCCATCACTGACATCGTCAAGGGCGACTTGAGCCGGCTCCTGGCCATGGACATGAGCATGGACGACAAGCGCAAGCTCGAGGCCTGGATGGACTTGTGCAACCAGGTGGGCGGCGTGATCGCCTCCGCGCAGTGCAACCAAGAGCTGGCGATGTCGCTCGGCGCTAACAACAAGCCTGGCAGTGGCACGGGTGACTCGCTCACACGCAAGGTCACGGACACCATGGATAACGCCGATCTCTACTCGGCCATCGCCGCGCTCACGGCTGCCTGCGACGCCAACCCCGTCATCTTCCTCAAGTACCCGAACAACCACGTATTCAGCGGGCTCGGCATCAACGCCGACGCGCACAACCAATCGCACCGCCTCGACAACGCCGGCATGGAAGGCGACTGCGTGCCGAATGCGATACAAAACCTACTGAAAATCGACGGCTACTACGCCCAGAAATTCGCCAACCTGGTGAAATACCTCGACAGCATGAGCGAGGGCGACGGCACCGTGCTCGACAACAGCATCACGGTGTGGATGAACGAGATGTCGGACGGCAACGCCCACAACCTGAACAACGCGCCCATCATCCAGGCCGGCAGCGGCGGCGGATACTTCAAGACCGGTCAGGTCATCAACCTCGACCCAGACTCGGGCGCGACGCCCGAGCAGATGCTCGGCCGCAGCTTGTCCCAGTGCGCCGAGGGCACGCCGCAAAAGTCCAACGGTGTCACCCAGGCCACGGGTACCGATCCGAAGTTCGGCAACGCGCCGGTGAACAAGTATTTTTGCAACATCATGAACGCGATGGGCATCAAAGCTGACGCCAACGGCGTGCCGATGAAAGACGGCCCCTCGAGCGAGGTCCTGCGCTTCGGCTACTCCGACAAGACCGAGGATTTTGCCGGCGGCCTGGGCGCCGTGCAGGGGGCTACCATCCACAAGCCCGGCGCGTTCGCGGAGCTCAAGGCCTCCTGATCGCACTCCTCACGCGCTGCCTGTCGCTCGCGATCACGCTCCTCCCCGTGCTGTGCTCGTGCTCATCCGCTTCCGAGCAGCCGAGCCCGAGCGGGGGAGGTGCACCCCTCGACGAGCGCTTCGTCCCTCATGGCCTCAGCGTGACCGCCAAGCCGGGCGGGTGTGGGGAGCTAGACTTGGCCGCGCTCACGCTGAAGCCTGGGCCAGAGCGCCTCGAGCTCTACGCGGCTCTGAAGAACACCGGGGACACGCCGGTGTGTAGCCCTGCGTTCTCGGTCGAGCTGCTCGATCACGAAGCCCAGCCCTTGGCGTCCGGACTGACGGGGCTGCTCGTGCCGAGCTTCTATGCGCTCACGGACGACTCGGGGAACATCGCCGCGTGCGTGGCGCCGGGCGAGACAGCCATGGGCGCCATCCGCGATTTGCCCGCGGAGCTCGCGCACGAGCACGTGGGCGCGCTCGTGTACTTTTGTAACTTCTGGACGCTGGAGGGAGCACCGCTGGTCGGCCTCGAAATCGACGACGTGCGGCCCATCGTCGGCGATGGCGGCGCGGCTTTCGCGGGCTCGCTTCGAAACGGCTTCGATGTGGCGCTGAGCGCGCCGGCGGTGGCCGTCTTCGCGCTCAGCGCCAGCGGCCGTCCTTTGGACCTGGCCCTAGCGGAGGGCAGCGACGACGTGGCGCCGGGTGAAACTTGGGAGTTCGAGACCCAAGTCGTGAGCGAGCCAGGCGCGGCGCAGGCCGCCTTCCCGCTGCACGGACCGTAGCGCCCGTCACATCGGCGCGCCGCTCGCGATCCACGCCTCGATGGCTGCGATCTTCTCCGGCGAGACGCAGGCCTCGTCGCCGTCGTTGAAGCACATGTTGAACGGCATGCGGTCGATGCCGTTGCACGGTCCCTTCAGCAGCTTCACGAGCGCGCTGTCTTGTGGCGCGCCTGGCTTCACGACTACCCCGCACGACTCGGTCATGTGGGTCGTGAGCGTCGTGTAAAGCTTGTCGTCGACCTTGAGCTGCAGCGGATTCTCGGGCAAATCGTGGCACAGGCCGCCGAAGCAAGACATCTGGATGACGCTCTTGACGGTGGCGAACGTGGCCGGCGGCGCGTCGCCACCTGCGCCGGCCGTGCTCGTGCCCGCAGCGCCGCCGGAGCCGCCGCCTCCAGCG
>JAEYWK010000016.1 GCA_023431345.1 Pseudomonadota bacterium | reverse complement strand
GCCGGGCCCTGGCCCATCGCCGGCGTCACCGCTGCCCGCAGCGCCGTCATCGTCCGGAGCAGGGTCGTCGTCCCCACACGCCGAGAACGGCATGATCCCCATCGCGAGTAGAAGCGAAACCTTGACCACCTTGAAACGGTCCATGCGCCGGTGCGAGCAATCGTTGTGCCAACAGACGCATCGGAATTCCAGCGGGCTTTGCGCAGCATGTGCCGGCTCAGACTGTGCCAGCGGCGGGTGGCGCACCGTCTGCTGCGTACGCTCCCTCCGCAACGCGGTTCTTGTGGAAGGGGCTGCGCAGCGAGCTCGCGTTGAGTGTTTGTCGATTATGGCGAGCCTGCGCTTAGGAGACCGAGGGCGTTTGGCTGTAACGGCGGCTTGGCTCGCTGCGGCTCACGCCTGCTCCGGCGACAACTTCGACACCGACGGCCCCCTAGCCTTCGCGCCGCCAGCGGATGCGGGGGGCGCCCCCAGCGACACCGTGACGCTGCGTCCACAGCTGCCGAATGGCGCGGGCGAGAGTGGCGGCCAGGGCTCCGATGGCGGGCCTGGCGGTGCCGCGGGCGCCGACGGTAACGGAATGACCGCAGGTAACGCGGCCGGCGTGGATGGTGGTGCCGGTGGTGGTGTGGTCGATGGGGGCGGTGCCGGCGGTGACGGCGGTGACGGCGGAGCTGGCGCAGAAGCCGGGGCGGCTGGAAGCGGCGCTGAGCCCTTCCAGTGTGCATTGCCCATCGTCGAGGCTTGGGACAAGCCGTTTGGGCATCCGGAGTGCGCGTGGTGGATCCGCTGGGATGACCCGACAATTGACTTCGAGAGCCGCCGTCTCTCGGTGGGCTATGGGGACGTGGCCGAGCACACGGAACCGTTCGAGCTCGGATACTACATCACCACGAACGTCTCGATGGAGGCGGGCATCGTGCTCATGCCGCTACCATTCGTCGACGACGTCCCGCTGCCCGCCTTACGGCGCAGCGCCGACGGATCGACGCTCGAGCTGGGCGTGGGAAAGTTCGGTGATGTCGATTATTGGGAGAGCCGTGGCTGGCCGGACGACGGCGCAGGGATCGCCGGGACGTACCAAGCCGAGCTGACGTTCTTCGTGAAGCGCACGGTGGGCGCAGTCGCGGCGAAAGTCAGGTATGGGGACACGGTGCGGCGCTCGGCTTGGGTTTCCGGCTTCACCGGCGAGCACCGAAATCTCGGCCTCTTCCGCTACGTGGGGCTCAACAATTCGCAGGTCTACGGGTTTGGCGGCTCGGTGTACGTGGGCCCGCTCAGCGGTTGTCACGGGCTGAGCGACGAGGCCGTCGACGAGCTCTACTCGGAATGAGCGCCGCCCATGCCAGCGGCGCAAGCTAGCTCACGACCCCCGAGCTCTGCATATAGACACACGCCCTGGTGGGGCGCGGCACTTTCGCCCATCTCACGGGTGAAGCAGCGCTGTCGAGCGTTCACGCAGGGTGTTTCGCAGTCGCACGCCTGCGCGCAGTAACCGATGTCTCCCGCCTCGAAGCTCTGAAACCGCGGAAGAACGCAGGCGCCGAGACCGTCAGCGCAAGTAGCGCCGAGGGAGCACGTCTGCGTGCACATGCGGCCAATAGGGCCGCCGCCCTCTCCTGCGATCACCAAACAGACGCCATCAGCGCAAGTTGGACCGGTGCCCTCGCAGGCGGCGCCCACGGGGACGCGGAGCCGCGGACCGGCATCACACAGCCCAGTCTTGGGATTGCATGCGCGGGAAGGCGCACAGTGATCATCGGTATTGCAGCGTGGGCCGCAGCCCAACGCTCGACACGCCGCGTGCAAGCAGAACGTCCCCTCGGAGCAGGCTGCGCTCGGCGCCGGGCGATCCGGCACGTCGGATGGCTCCTCGTCGGCGCCGCACGCCTGCGACGGCACGGCCTCGAACGGGCGGCACGCCAGGTCTGCGCGCCCCTGGCACTTGCTGGTTGGAGCCGCTCCCGCGGCACAACCTTGCACGCAATGGCGGAGTGAAGCCCGCAGGGACCGCCCGGACACCAGCGGCGTTTCGAGCAGGGTAACGCACCAGGCTCCGTCTTCCACGGCACGACACTCGGCATCGCCGTCACACTCGAGCGTGCAGAACCCGCCGGCGGGCGCGCCGCGACCGGCGACGATGTCTTGACCAGGAGGAATGCAGCGCAGCCTCGAATCGCCGCAATCCTCGTTGTCATCGCAGGCCACGCCGAGACGCGACTGATTCGCGGTGCTCGGTTTTCGCCCGCTCACGAGCACGGGATCCTCGGGAGGCGTGAGGTCGATTTCAGCGCGGTTGCAGGCCGGGGCAATCAACAGCGCAAGCAGGGCCCTACGCAGTCGCAGCCACGGTCGAGCCAAGCGATCTCTCATCCACGCGAGACTCACAACCTCAGCTCCAGCCCTGCCAGCAACTCGAGCCCGAAGCGTGGGCTGCGCAGGAGATAGCCGTCGGTTTCGCCCGAGCCTCCAGGCGGAAGACGCATCGCCGCGCCGAGGGTTGCGGCCATGAGGCCGCCCGCAGGGTAGCTACCCGAGATGTGCAAGTTGAGCGGCAGCTCTGCATCCGACAGGCCGCGGCCCTCGTACTCCACGATGGCGCGTCGGTAGGTCAACTCGACGCCCGCTCGTCCAGACAAGCGCAACGCTTGCCAGGTGCCCACGAGACCCGCCCCCGCCCCACCGGTCAGCCACCTGCTCGACACCTCGACGTCGTTGATGGTGGGCCCTTTGGCGGCGGCGTAACTGCCGAGAGCATAGAGCACGATCGGCAGTCGTCGCAGCTGAAAGCCGACCGTTACCCACCCGCCGACGCGAGCACCGCCGCGGTCCCACCCCGGTCCAACGAGCGCGCCGACGCCGAAGACGCGCGGGCGTGGGTTGGTGGAGACGCCGCCCGCAGCTTCGGCCTCGCGCGCTGGCGTTGCCGTCGCTCCGTGAGCTACCGCTTTCGCCGCGACCGGCGTCGGTCGAGGTGGCGGCGGCGGAGCGGGCGGCTCCGCTTCGTTTCCGCGCTTGTCAACCACGAGCGTCGCGACCGTGAGTCCCACGGTCGTCCAGCGATCGATCAGAGAGTCGCCATCGGAGAAGGTGACGGAGCGCACCGTCCACTGACCGCCACCCTGCCCCACCCGGATCGTCACTTGAAGCATCTGCGGGTCTTGCCAAAGCACCAGGGCCACGGCTTGTGGCTGAACGCTCTCGGCCAGCGAATCCGCGAGCGCGCAGCGCCCCCGAGCAGAGAGCGCGTCCGTGCAAGCGGACACCATCACGGCTGCATCCTCTAGCGACGTTCCCGCGGGAAGGACATCAAGGCTCACCAGCTCGAGCGCCAAGCTCGCCTCAGTAGCACGACGTCGGAATCGCGTCTTCGTCGCCTTCGAGGCGGCCGCGCCTGCGATTCGACTGACGCCACGCTCCTGCCGCCACGAATTCGCAGCTAGAGCATGGCGCACCACTGTCAGCGCGTGTTGAGCACGACGTTGAGCCCCCCTCCGGCGTCGCCGACGACGATATCGAGCTTGCCATCGCCGTTGAGATCGGCAAGCGCCAACGAATAGCCAAACTGGATCAGCAGGAAAGTCTCCGGCGTTTCGAACGTACCATCGCCGAGGTTCCGATAGACGGCGACGTAGTTGGGCCGCTCGGTGACGGACGTACCGATACCGCTGTTGGCGACGACGAGCTCCGGCCAGCCGTCACCGTTGAGGTCTCCGAGCGCGACGGCGGTCGGCCATGCGCCGCTCGGATAGACGCGCGCGAGCGAGAAGAGCCCGCCACCACTGTTGAGGAGGATGCTCACCGTAGCGTCTTGATCGTTCGCCGCCGCGATGTCGGGCAAGCCGTCCCGGTTGACGTCTCCAACGGCCGGGCCACGAACCGTAGATCCCTGCGCCTTCGAGCCCGTGGCGTAGCCGACTCGCGGAGTAAGCGCGCCATCCTCCTGCGCGAGTGACACGAACACGTTCACGCCAACGGCGACCAGATCTGCTCTTCCGTCCTCGTTCAAATCAGTCACCACGCGCGGGATGCCCAGAGACGCGGTGGAAACCTCGAACGCGCCTCCCGCGCGGTTCAAGAACAACGAGCTGCCCGTCAGTAGGTCGAGGAGCGCGTCGCCGTTGACGTCGAGCGCTCGAACGCCGTGGACCGCGGACGTCGCGACGCGAGATCTCACGTCGAACGCGCCGCCCCCATCATTTACCAGCACGCTCAGGTCGGCCTCACCGCCGAGGACGAGGTCCGGCTTGGCGTCCCCCGTGATGTCGCCGATCGTGATGGATGTCCCGTGCATGCCTGGGTAGTAAGGGGACGCCTCCCCCAACGTGCCGTCTCCTTGGTTGAGCCACACGAACGCTCCGGCGCTACCGTGCTGGAAATCGGCCGAAGCGACGTCGAGCGCACCGTCGCCGTCGAGATCGGCGACGCCAATGTCCATCGCCCAAGCCCCGCCTGGGTAGCGAACCGGCGCTGCGAGCCGGAGCGGAGCGTCGGGGCCCAGCTCACGCTCCGGCCCTGCTTCGCCATAGGGCCCGTTGCCAGCTCCCGCCATCGGCCCACCGCCCGGACTGGGACCGTCAGCGGTATCAGGGGGCTGCTGCGTGGTGCCGCCATCGCCGGCGGAATGAGCCGCCCCAGCCACGCCGCCTGTTGGCCCGCTGCCCCCGGCCAGGTTGGGCGTCTCGCCCGTCTTGCTGGGTGCTCCGGAAGCGTTGGTGACTGGTTCAGAAGCGACTTCTGACGGGACGGCGCCCTCGAGCGACCCGACCTGGCTGCGGCCATCGCCGCAAGCGGCCGCAAAAACTGCCAGAGAAAGCGCGAGGAGGAGCGGCACGAGCTTGGCAGAGCCAGGGAACATCAAAGCGAGCTGGGCCGAGTGTTTGAAAGCCGGGTTCAAGACGTTCCCCTGTCCATGCAGTGAGTCGAGAGAGCCGCGCTCATCACAGATTCGACCGTTGCCCCGAAAGAATGGGAGCCAGCCGGCGCGTCGGGGAGCACGGCCAAGCGTCTGGCCCGTCCTCCAGCACGTCGAGGAGGAGCGGTTTCGCCGGCGCACTCCCGGACGCGGGTCAGGTAGCTGACGACGGTGCGACGCGAGACCCCGAGCGCTTCGGCCACTTCGTGCTGCAGCATGCCATCCACGTAGGTGAGCAGCGCGACGCTTCGCGCTCGAGGCGGGAGCCGCTCGAGCAGGCGCAGCGCGTCGTGGCGTGCAGCCATGGATTCTTGCGGATCGCCAGGCGGAAGCAGCAGTTGGGGTGGAGCCCGGCCGCGAACGCCACGACTGCGCAGCTCGTTCAAGCAATAGTTCGTAGCAATTCGAAACAACCAGGGTCTGATCTCGCCCGCTGCCGGCCATGAACCGGTGTAGCGGCCGACCCGGATGAACACCTCATGCACGGCGTCTTCCGCCGACGCCACGTCACGGAGCAAGCGCGCACAATGCGCGCGAACGCAGCGATGATGAGCAGCGTACATGTGCGTCCAGCCGTCAGTCCGCATGAGTCTCGTGTCTTCCGCCCGTGCTGTGCGAAGGCACGACGGTCCTTCCCGATTTTCGAACGGCGCTCGTGAAATCACCCTGCCACCACCCGCGTTGAGCCTGTGTTTCTCGGTGCGTAACGGTGAGTGTGAGTTCTCAGGCACCCCCAATGTACAAAACACGCAAGTCACGACACCCACCCCGAGACTCGATGAGCCGATCCGATGAGCTGAATACATCGCGCGCTCCGGCCACGGCCGGCGGCTTCCACGCTCCGACGGTCAGCCGATGGATGCTTCAGGAACCCACTGGTGCGCGCCCGTGAAAGAAGCGCCTGTGGACGATTTGGATGAAATCGACCCCGGAGTGGCCCAATCCGAACCGGTTACGTTACCTACCTCCGTAGTGACGTCGGCCGTCGTTTATCTCGATCGAAATGCCGCCAGCACCCAGGCGGAAGCCCGAGGCGCGGACGAGTGGACGGACGAGCAGCTCATCTCGGCGATCCGCCGTGGTGATCGTCAGCTGGGGCGGACCCTTTACGGCCGGCTGGTCCGAGTCATCGACGCCACGTTGGTACGAGTCCTCGGCCCCGGGCAACCGGAGCACGATGACCTGGTACAATCCGTCTTCGAAGAGATTGTGCGCAGTATCTTCAAGGGGAAGTTCGAGGGGCGATGCAGGCTCACGTCATGGGCCGCCAGCATCGCCTGCCACGTGGGCCTCAACGCCATCCGGTCGCGCAGAACCGAGCGCGGCGTCTTCGATCGCTCCGTCGACACCGCCATCATAGCGCACGCTCCACACGTCGACTCGAGCGCGGAATCGCACCTAGAAGCGCGCGACGAGCTAAAGCGCCTACGTTTGGCGCTCTCCACCCTCAGCCCGATGCGGGCCGAAACCATTCTGCTCCACGACGCGCTCGGGTACGACTTGAGTGAGGTGGCCGCGCTCACCCATTCTAGCGAAGCAGCTGTCCAGTCGCGCCTGTCGCGCGGACGACGCGATCTCGTCGAGCGCTTGCAGCGCGCCAAGCGAAGGCGAGGCGACGATGCCAGATAGCTCTCAGCCACCCGACGACGGCAGCAGGGAGCTCGCACGTACCCTGCAGGCCTTGGCGAGCTCGTCCGTCCCCCATCGCGAGGGCACGACTGCGCGCGCGGCGCGTGAGCAGCGCATGGCAACGGCGATTGACGCCGAGGTCAACCGACTGCGGCGCGGCCGGCTACGCGCGCGCGTCGGCCTCGGCAGCGCGGTTGCCGCCGCCGCGGTCGCTCTCCTGGCGTGGGGAGCCAGAGCGCGCGTCCCCGCGGCGGAGGTGGCTATCGCTCACGAGCCGTTGCCGGCATCGCCCGCTGCGCCGCGTTTACAGCAGCCCTCGGCACCCGAAGCGGCGCCGTCAACCGAGGCCATGCCCACCGCGCCCGAGACGAAGCGCCCGCCGCGCCCGGCTTCGGTGACGCAGCCTGCGACGGATGGCGAAGCGAGCACGCTGGGCAAAGAAAATGCCCTATTCAAGGCCGCAGCCGAAGCCACTCGCGACGGAAGCACAGCTGATGCCCTCGCGCTGCTCGAGCGCTTGCTGCAGGAATATCCAAGCTCACCGTTGGCCCAAACCGCAATCGTGAGACGATTCAGGCTTCTGGAGTCGACAGGCCGCGTGCCCGATGCGCAGCGTGAAGCTGAACGCTACCTGAGGAGCTACCCGGCAGGGTTCGCGGTCGCTGAAGCCCGCGCCCTGCGCGAGCGCTCGGCAATCGACGCTACCTCCCCACCTTGAGCTCGCGACGGGAGGGGCCTCACAGCACAACGAACGCTCCGAGCTCATCGCAGCGCGTGAACCGGTCACGGCGCGCTCGCCAAGGTGGGCTCTCGAGACAGCAACGACGGGCATCGCTGGCAATCTCCCGCTGGGACACGCGAACCGTAACGGCGAAACAGCTCTTCCAGCGTGGCGCCAGTGCGCGCGACCTGCGCCGCGAGCCTGGGGCCAACGAAGCGGAAGTGCCAGGGCTCGGGCGGGTAGCCACTCACGCCCTGTCTGCCCGCCGGATAGCTCTGGACGAACCCATGCTGAGCGGCCGACTCGGCCAGCCAACGCTCGGCGGCCGACGAGTCGTAGCGGAGGTCGACGGCGCTCCCGAGCTGGTGCTCGCTGTGCCCCGGACGGGCCGCGCGTCCATTTTCGAACGTGCTCATGAACACGCGCTCTTGCTCGTCGTACGAGCGGTAGCCCGACGAGAGCTCGACGCGAAAACCTGCATCTCGCGCTGCCGACAGCCAACGCTCGAGCGCCGGTTGTACCTCGACGCGCAAGCGTAGCGACGACTCGCGCGCAGCCACCCGCCCGTCCCTTCCTACACTGACGAGCTGCGGCGGCTCGAGCTCGCACGGCGCGAGACAACGCTCTCGGTTCACCCACGGCAACGACGCTATTTCGCTGACAGACGGCTCACAACTCAACAGGAAGAAGACGAATAGCGTCACGCCGCGTCGCGCAGCCCATCGTGAAAGCACCCGCATGCACCTCGAGAACACTCGACAGCTGCGATTTGAGCAAGCTCGCTCACCCGCCACGCACGCCGCAACGAAGCATTGCGCAGTGGCAGCGCCTCGCGGGTTGAAGGAGCAACGTCAATCCGCCTCGCTCACACGCGTGACGAGGACATCAACCGAGGAAGCAACCCTTGAAACTCGAACGCAACTACAGCCATCGACTCAAGTCGTTCCGCAATTGGGCGCTCGCAGCAGCCGCCTGCGGCGCCTGCGTCACCTTGACTCTACCTGCCGCTGCCGGTGTGCAGAAGACGAGCTCGGAGTTCGGAACTTACACCGAAGACGCGCTCGTCTACCCGAACGCCACCGCGCAACAGTACGGCGAATGGAGCGAGTACGTCACGCACTTCAACAAGGGCGACTGGTGGGGCTCGAATACCTTCGGCGCTGGTTACAACACCTATGCCGCGTCGAGCGCCACCAAGAACCCGCAAACAACGCGCACCTGGGCGGAAGCGTCGCTCACCACTGACGTCAAGATCTTCGGCTACAACATCGACGTCGTCGACATTTACACCTCCGCTTGGACACAGATGCGCCCTGCCAACAAGGCCGCCTCGTTCAGCGTCTACGTCAAGGGCAACCAGGTGTACTCCCGCTCCGCGAGCGGCAGCGCAGGTTGGAGCTGGTCCCAAAATCTGTTCTCCCAGGAATACAGCCAAACCTTCAGCGTCGCAGGGATGCCGGTAAAGGTCGCCGCCGGCGTCCGCGGCGACGCCTCGCTCTCGTACGGAGCGGGGCTGGAGCCGACGTACATGCGGGCGGGCCTGACGGGGCGGGCCGGCCTGCACGCGGAGGCCCGCGGCTCGGTGGGTGCCTCGTGGCTGCTCGGCGCGGAGGCTTGGGCCAACCTCACGCTCGTCGAGCCGAGGCTCGACGTCAACGCGGTTCAGTCGTGGGATCTTCGACCGAGCGGGGGCCAGTGCGCGGTCACGTTCTGGAAGGGAGCCAATGCGTACGTCACGATCAACAGCCTGAGGGGCAACGTGAAGGCGCAAGCGCAGGCCCTCGGCATGACCGAGACAGCCACCATCTTCTCGTGGCCAGGCTTCACCGCCACATACAACGTCCTCCCCAACACCATGACCGCCCGCGTGGTCACCGACAACTTCGCCTGCCCCACCGTCGGCGGCTGAGCGAGACAGTGTCAATGAGGTCCTTCGGTCGCGCTCGTGGCGACCGAAGGACGCTTTCGAAGAGGAGCTCGCAATGCGCAAAGGATTGATCATCGTCGGAGCATCGTGCGTCGCCGTGGCCGGGGCCACTTTGCTCGTCTCGCATTTGGGTCCGAGCCGCGTCGCTTCGAAGCACGCTGCTTCAGCAGACGCGAGCGGTGCGCGGCCGGCGTTCACTTCTGCCGGCGTCGCCGCCAGCCGTCCCAGCGCCTGGCGTGCCGGCGCACAACACCGCTACTCCCTCGCCGCGCGCGTGGGCTTCGGTGACGCGGCGAGCGAAGGCAGCACCGCTGGCGCCAGCTGGAGCGGCACGCTGGCGGCCACCGTGCTCGAGGTTTCACCCACCCAGGTGAGCATCGCCTACAGCCTCGAGTCGGCGCGCTTCGTGACCACGCGAGCCGACAGCAGCTCGCAACAGCTAGCCCCGATGGAGCGCCAGCTCGCGCTGCCGTTCGCGGCCACGTACGACGCGAGCGGGCGGCTCGTCCAGACGCGGCTCTCTCGCGCGCTGACCGCCGACGCCGAGCCGCTCGTGCGCAGTCTGCTGTCACAGATGCAGTTTTCACTGCCGAGCGAGGACGGGGCCCGCAGCTGGCAGGCTGGCGAGCTCGACGGCACCGGCGAGTACCTGGCCGCGTACGCTCGGTTGGACGAAAGCGGCAATTACAGCAAGCAGAAGCTGAAGTACTTGCGCGTCATGGGGAGAGTGGGGCTCGTCACCCAAGGTGCGGAAGCCCACACGATCGTGAGCTCACGCGCCACCTTCAGCATGGGCTCCGATGGCCGGCTGGCGCGCCTGCGCTTGCAAGAGGTCGCGGGTCTGAACGCGATGGGAAACAACCCCGGCAGCGAATCGCAGTTTCGCGTCCGCTCGGAGCTGTCGCTCGAGCTGCAAGGCAGCTCCGAAATCTCGCTTACCTCTCTGCAGGCTTCTCTTGCCGACTTGGTCGCCTCGGACGTCGGAGTCACCGCCGTCAGCGCGGGCGTCGCCAGCAACCTTCAAGGAGACCGCGCCTTGGTGGCGGGAGCCAGTGTTCGCTCGCTGGTCGACGAGCTCTTGCGCTTGCCGCGCGACGCGAGCAAAGAGCGGGCCGCCATTCAAGGCAGACTTGCCGCGCTGCTACGCCTCGACGCGCGCGCCATCGGCGAAGTGACCGAGCTGATCCGTGGTGGCAACCCGGACAACCCCCTGCTGATCGCCGCCCTGGCGGGCGCAGGCACGGCCGAAGCGCAGACGGCCCTCGTGGACCTCGCGCTCGACGATGGCCTGGACAAGGCGGCGAGAGAGCAAGTCCTGGCCAACCTGGCGGCGATCGACGAGCCCAACGCGCAAACGGCCGAGCGATTGCGGCCCCTGTTGTCGAACGCAGATCCCGAAGTGCGCGCCCAAGCAGGGCTCGCGATGGGCAGCGCCGCTCGCGGGATCAGCGCCACCGCGCCCGACGCAGCGCGAGCCGCTACCGCGGATCTGGTAAAGCAGCTTTCGCGCTCGACCAGCGAAGAAGAGAAGCTATGGGCCGTGCGTAGCTTGGGTAATGCCGGCAGCGCAGACGCGCTCGGCCCATTGAGTGAGGCGCTCGGGAGCTCGATCCCGTCGATGCGCGAGGCCGCAGCGCAGTCCCTACGCTTCATTCCAGGGCCGGAGGCGGACGCGCTCATCTCGCACGCGATCACCTCGGATACCAGCGCCGACGTACGCGGGGCCGCGCTGTTTGCTGCGCGCTTTCGCGAGCCGGAGGCGGTCGTGGCTTCCGTCGAGCGTTCGGCGCGGGCCGATTCGAGCGAGATGGTACGACAGCAAGCGATTCAGACCTTGGGTCGCATCGCGAGAGAGAGCAACGCGCCGCTGGAAACGCTCGACTTCGTCGCCAAGAACGACGCCAGCCCACAAAACCGCGAGACGGCGCAGCGCATCCTCGAGACGCTGCCCCCACCCTCGGATCCGTGAGGAAGGGCACCATGACTAGCGCTTTCGCCCGCGCCCAGCAACGGTGGGAGCTCGCTCGGCTCGGCGCGTTCTCGGCGGAGCGCGCCTTCGAGTGGCTGCGGGGCCTCGCGCTGGTGCTGGTCTCGGGCGTGGCGCTGATCGTAACGCCGCAGCTCGGGATCGGTAACGAAGCCTATACGGTCGGCAAGGTGCTCGTGCTGGGCGTCCTCGCGCTCGTCGCCCTTTCGACCTTGCTTCCGGCGCGGGCGCTTCGCATTCCGCTCGCAGGTTGGCTGCTCGCGGCCTACTGGCTGCACGGCGTGGCCTCCGCGCTGACCGGCGCGCAGCCGCTATCGATGAGCTCCTTGGCGCTGTTGCCGGAGCTCTGCGCTGGGGTCGTGATGGCGGCAACGGCATTCGGCACGCGAGACGAACCGGCCCGCCGTGCGCTCGTGCTGGACGCGATAGTCGTCGCGGCTACGCTGATGTCGCTCGTCGCGCTTGCCGAGGCGCTCGGCGTGAGCTTGCCTTGGGCGGGGGCGCGCCGGCCGCACAGCACCCTCGGCAACCGCAACTTCGTCGGGGCCGAGGCGGCGATCGCAGCCGCCATCGCTTGGGGCCGCTGCTTGGCGCGCCCTTCGGCGCTGAAGCTGGCCGGCCTCTCCGTGCTGATTGCGGCCGTGGGCTTGAGTCGCTGCCGCAGCGCGTGGCTGGGCGTCTTCGTTGCGGCGATCGTCAGCTGCGGAGCGGTCTGGCTCGTTCCGCAGGCGCGCGCGAAGCTCACCCGGCGAAACCTCCGACGTCCTGCGCTGGCAACGGCGGCGGCCGTTGGCGCGCTGCTGGCCGTAGCGCTCCTGCCCTGGCCCGGTCTGCGCTGGACCGACTCCGCGAGCCCAATGAGCAACACCCTCGCGCGCATGACCGAATATCAGAAGGGCACTGGGCGCGAGCGGCTCGCTGATCTTTCGCTCGCCGCGGTGCAAGCGCTAGAGCACCCGATCCTCGGCGTCGGGCCGCGTGGCTGGGACGATGCCGCTTCTTCGCGAGCACACTTGATCAGCGGGCGCCACGCGACGCCCCAGCACTTTTGGGCAACGCCCAACTCGGACCTGGCACGCACCCTCGGTGAGCGAGGCATCCTCGGTCTGGGCTTGCTGCTGGCGGCGATCGGGGCGGTGGCCGAAGCTACCTGGCGAGGCTTGCGCTCGCCGCGCTGGCACGAGCATTTGCCGCTCGTCGCGCCCCTTAGCGTCTTCGCCGTGAACGCGGCCCTCGACGCGCCGCTGTTTCGTCCCTCCTCGTTGCTGCTGGCGGCTCTGCTGCTCGGAGTGACAGGCAATTGGCGAGGCGCCAAGCCGCTGCGCGTGCCGGCTTTCGCGTGGCGAGGCGGCCTGCTGCTCTTGGCCATCCTCATCGCCACTGGCACCAGCCTGCGCGTCGTGGCCGCCACAACCATCGCCCGCGCACCCGACGATCCCGTGCACCTGGAGCGGGCGCAGGCACTGTTCTGGCGCTCCGACGTCGCGGAAGTGCTAACCTTGAAGTTGGCGCGCGCTGGGCGGTGCTCGGAAGCGGAGAGCGTCGGGGCCGAGGCCATGTCGGTCAGCCCGCACCATTGGGGGGTGCCTCACGCGCTGGCCGGCTGCTTTCACGAGCGTGGCGACCTCGAGCAAGCTCGTGCCTTCGCGCGAAGGCGCGACGAAATCGAGCCTCACGTTGCCGCGCTGTTCCGCGACGACGCCGATCTCGCCAGCGGCTACGAGCGCGAAGGCGGCGTCGAGAGCATGGTCTCCCCGAGCAACTGACCGCCGTTTTGCGGCAGTGACTATCCGACAATCCTTCGCACGCAGCGGCGGCCAGCTGCTTCCGCATCCGTGACGCAGCGCATTCGGGGGTCGAATTCGTTGCAGTCGTCGTCGGATACGCACTCGTCGTAGGGCGGTTGGCAGAAGAGCTCTTGGATGCGACCCGCGTTCGACACGCCGATGCACGGGTAGCCTGGCGAACAGGCGGCGTCATCCAAGCAGCCGACCTGACAGGTGCCGATGGGTTCACCACAGGCGCAGACTTGGTGCTCTCCGCAGTCGGAGTCGCTCACGCAGCCGTAGAAGCAGGAGCCCAAGGCGCAATAGCCGTGGGGCTTCTCGGTGCAGTCAGCGTCGTATTCGCACTCTTCGTAAATGCGGCCGGCTGCGGGCTCGCTACGCGGCACGGCGGTGACGCAATCGGCAGGTTGCGGGCGTCGTACGCTGCCGTCCGCGCACAGCTCGAAGCCGCCTCCGCTCGGGAAAAGCACTGGATCTTCACACGGGATGGCGGGGTGCGGCTCGGGCAGCGTTCGAGGCGAATCCGGCTCTGCTTGCGCGCGGCCCGCCACGGTGGAGTCGGAAGGGAGCTCGCGCAGGCCGCCAGCGCCACTGCCACTCGCGCTGGAGCTGGGGCTCGAGCCATCGCCAGCGAAGCTCGATCCGGCGCTGGGTTGGTGCCCCCACTGCTGGTGCCACCTTGCGGCTCTTCGGTATCGGGGGCGTACGGAGACGTGGTTTGGCCGCACGCAACGAGCAGCGCGGCACTACCCACGACCGATGTCCGCCAAGCCATCACGGGCCGAGGCTGTTCGTCGTCCATGAGCGGTTAGGCCAGCGCGATGCACTCGATCTCGACGAGGCCACCGAGGGGCAGCGACGTCATGGGCAGCGTGGAGCGCGCGGGCGGCTGATTCGAGAAGTACTCGGCGTACACGGCGTTCATGCGCGCGAAGTGCTGCATGTCGGTGATGAAGACGGTCGTCTTCACGACCTTTTCCATACTACTGCCGGCCGCTTCGAGCACCGCTTTCAGGTTGTCGAGCACGCGCCGGGTTTGCTCTTCGATGGTCTCCCCGACAATCTTGCCGGTGACGGGGTCGAGCGCGAGCTGCCCAGCTGTGAAGATGAAACCACCGGCGACAACGCCCTGCGAGTACGGGCCCACCGCTCCCGGCGCGGCGCTAGTATGGATGATCTCTTTGTCCATGCGAGCAATCTCCTCGCCGGGATCGCTATCATGTTCGTCGTCGTCGCGGGTCGACTTCAGCAATCGGTCAGAGCCGACGGCGCCACCGCGCGAGCTTGCCCGAGCAGTGCCGCCGCACACGGCCTCACGACCTCGTTCAGCGCGGCCGCGCGAATCGCCGTCTCCGCGCGCGACGAAAGGATTCCGAGGCCCAGCAGCGGCTCGTCTTCGGGCGAGGGATCAGCCGCGGAGGCGACGCTCGCGAGTCGCAGCTCGTCCTCGACCACGCTGGCTAGCGCTGGGTCTTGGGTGAGCGCCCAGCGTACGAATCGCCACGAGAGCTCAGCGTGCTCGGCTTCTTCACTCGCGACCTGCGACAGTAGCTCTCGTAGCTGCGGGCTCGAAGCCCCGGCGGCCGCCTCACTGACTTGGAGAGCGGCGACCGTTTCCCCGATGCAGCCTTCGCGCATGGCGAGGCGAACCACGTCGACCAGCGACGTTTCCTCCAAGCTGCGCGTCACCTCGAGCGCGCCGGGCCCGATCGGCGACTGAGCGTAATGGGAAGCGAGCGCGAAGGCCAAGCGGGCGTGGCGAATCTCGTCCTGAGCGGCACGCGTCGCGCGTTCGACCAGCTCTGCCGGTGCGCCGAGCTGCAGCAGCTGCAACGTGAAGCGAGCAAACGCCGCCACCGAGGCGTGCTCCATCTGGCCGACGCGAGCCCACGCGGCGGCGGCGCGCTGGCGCAGCTCCGCGCCGGGCAAGAGCCAATCGAACGTGAGCTCGCGACACAGCCAGTCGGTGCGCTCGCGGAGCGGGGCGACGCGCTCGGCGCCGGCGACCAGAAACGGCCGCCCGCAGGCCGGATTGACGGGTTTCACGTCGCATTGATAGCGCCCGGAATCACCGCCGCAGCGCATGCCCCCCTCACACTGCTGAAAGGTGGCGCATAGGTCGTCGGAGGTTTGGCAAGCGAAACGGTCCGGCAGCACCTCGCCCGGGCCGTCGCACGCTGAGGTGCTGTAACCCCGACAGACGAAGCCGGCGCCGCAATCGGCGTCCGTGGTGCAGGTCGCGCTGGCGCAGAGATTGACGGTGCCACAGACACAAATCTTGTCGGCGCCACAATCGGCGTCTTTGATGCAGCCGACGCCATCGGTCATGGGATCGGGCGCCGCGTCGCCCAGCATTTGTGAAGGCGGACACTCTCCAGCGCTCGGGCGATGCCAGACGTTGGTGTCGCCGCACTTCGAATAGCCGGGATGAGCGCCGCCGATCGGTACGGAGCCTTCGCACGGAAACGAGGGACCGCCGTTCGTCTTGCCGCCGCCTCCACCCGCGCCGCTCACGCTCACGCCGCCCGAGCCAGCGCGGCCGCCCGTGCTCGGCTCGCCGCCCGTCGCAGCTCCACCCTGGCCCGGATCACCCGCGCTACCAATCATGGACGAGGAGCCGCTCATCGACGAGGAGCCGCTAATCGACGAGGAGCCGCTCATCGAGCTCTCGCCGCCGCCACCGCTGTTACTGGACGAGGCCCCACCGCACGCCAGGGGCAGGAGCCCGAGCGCGGAGAACAGCGCCTGTCGCAGCGTCCCTGCCTTCACCCGGTACATGTCGATGACTCTGGCACAGCGCCGAAGGGCGCGCGTGCTTGGTGCACGGCTTCACGGGGCCGTCCGGGCCGGTGGCATGAGGCAAATTGCACCACTACCATCAAGTTACGCGATTAGATGCTGTACGCGGGCTTGTATTGGAGCGCGGAGGAGATAAAATTCGGGCAGGGCTGGGAGGCAGCCAATGCCTGGACACATCAACTTTCAATACCAATGCGTTCATGACGTCGTCATCGCCTACGTAGATTGGCGCCTCGAGACGCTCGAGGACGTGGACGCTTGGTACAGCCAGTATCAGGACTACTTCAAGGGCAGGTTTCCGCACAAAGTCGACCTGATCTTGGAGCTGACCAAATTTCGGTTGAAGTCGCGGGTGGTGGCGCGCTTCCGTGAGCTGAGAAACGAGATTTTGGACACCTACACGACGCGCAGCTATCGAGTGAACGAGGCGCCTATCGAGCGCGCGATGATGTACGCGGGCTCGGCGTTGAATGGTGGCCCCGCGAATCAGTTCGAGACGATCCAAGCGGCCATTGAAGCGATGCTCAAGGATCGCCGAAACGCCGATGGGGCGAACCCAGAGTCGTACAGCCGCCTCGCCATCAGCGAGACACCGGCCACCCAGGTTCGCCGCCCCTCGTCACGTCCGCCACCTTGAAGGCAGCGGCACCTCGAGCCCACCGGCACGGGCAGAAAGGAGCGGCTCCCGCAGCGAGCCGCTCCTTCGAGCGGGGTCAGGCGCCCAGGTGCTTGCGGACGAAGTCCAAGCTGCGCTGCCAAGCGATGGCGGACGCCTCCGCCGAGTAACCAGACCCGGTGGGATTCATGAACGCGTGGTCAGCGTCGTAGCGGTAAAGCTCGACGTTCGGCCCTCGTAGACGTTGCTCCAGCGCGTTCACTTTCTCGGGCGTGCACCAGTTGTCGCGCTGCGCAAAGTGACCCTGAAATGGCACGCTGATCTTGGCGGGATCGAAGACGTCGAGGTCGGGCACGCCATAGAAGCAGATCGCCGCGTCGAGCTCGGGGAGCGCGGCGGCCGAGGCCACTGCCAGCGCGCCGCCGTAGCAAAGCCCCAAGAAGCAGACGCGCAGGCCCTCCTTCTTGAGCGAACGGGCCGCCCCGGCCAAGTCTTGGGTCACGGTGTAGGTCATGTCCGTACCCGCCATGACGGCGAGCCCCTCGGAAACGTCGCCGGGGAGCTTGCCGCCGAACAGATCGGGAACGAACGCGACGTGACCGAGCGCCGCGCAGCGATCTGCGAGCGCGCAGATCGTCGCGTCCACGCCCCACAGCTCGTGGGCGATGAGAAAACCGACGCCGCTCGACGCGGTGGTAGGCCGCGCCAGGTAGCCAGCGCCGGCAGTGCCGTCGGGGCGTTCGAAAGGAGTTTGCTTCATGTTCAGGGTCATCGCCGTGGCGCTCGATTCAAGGCAGGCCCAAGCCAGGCACGTTCACGTGCAGCGAGAGAATGCCGGGATTGGGGACGCCGGGTTTGGCGCCCAGCGCGCGAAGGATAGCGAAGCTCGACACGAACAGCGTGTGCCGGTCGCAACGCCCGCTGCCGAAGGCCAGGCTGGAAGGGCTGTCGAGCGCTCCGCCCTGGGCGATCACGCGAACACGACCCTGCTTGTCGACCGTGGCCAGCTGATCTTGACCGTTCACCGCCACGTAGAGCTTGCCGGAGACGTCCATCGCTAAACCGTCGGCCCCCACCAGCGCCGGCTCGGCCGCGAGCACTTCCACGTCCCCGGGCTGCCCGTTACGCTTCACCTCGATCTCGACGACCGCGCCCAAATCCGTATTGGCGACGTAGAGCGTTCGCTTCGTGCGATCGAAGACGACGCCGTTGGCGCCGAAGGGTACCCCAAACACGTTTTGGTTGGGATTGCCCTGCAAGAGCGGGTCCGTCAACCACACGGAGGCGACTCCGCTCGAGTCGATCTTCCAAATCGCCCCGAGGAACGAATCGGTCACGAAGGTCGACCCATTCGCGTCGAAGGCGATGTCGTTGGGGAAGCCCGTCGCGTCCAAATCGGCGATGAGCGTTACCGCGCCGGTGCCCTTGTCGACGCGGAACAGGTGGCTGGCGTCCGCCTCGGGCGTGAAGGCCGCCGAAGCAACGTAGAGCTGGCCAGAGGGCGCGAGCTTGACGCCCGTCGCCGAGCCGCCGGGCACGGGCAAAGTGGCGAACGAAGGTTCTACCTGCGTGCCGTCGATGCGCGCCACTTGGGCCCCCATCGAAACGTAGAACGTACCGTCGCTATCGACCACGAGCGATTCTGGGAGCTGCCCCTGCGTCGGATCGAGCGCCACGATCTGCTGCGGCACCGCCGCCTCAGCGCGCGCCGTCACCGACCATGCAGCCAGCACCATCGCAGCAATCCACGTTCCCCGAATGAGCATGAAGCGCCTTTCTTTGATCGCTCAGCGTGCCGTGCACGCCAAGCTCGGTCCCACGAAACGGGCCCCACTATGCAACACGCCGACGGGGGCAGCCAAGGGCCACGGCCGCCTACCAGGCACCCCCCCCCCACGATAGAAGTGGTCAGCGTCGTCCACCGGGCGGCCGTTGCAGTACCGTCAGACGTAATGCCCTCGGGTGGTAGTAAAACAACTAGTGCCAGTCCGAGATCGTAGGTTCGAATCGTACGGGGTGCGCAACCAGAGCCGACTACCCTGCCACGGCGATGATTGGAGCATCGCGTGCCGAAGCCAGAGTAGGCCGTTGCGACGCCACCGCATCGGGAACGCTTCGAGCCTGCTGGGAGGGGCCTAGCCAGCCCGGCGCTAACCTGATTTAGTTACAAGGTTGCACGCACTGGGCCAGAGCAACGTCCAAACGTTGAGGGTACGATGAAGCGATCGATTTGGGGCGCAGGCTTGTTGACCTACGCGACGCTGATTGGGTGCGGTGGCAATGACACCGAGCCAGGTTCGAAGGTCAGCGGGCCGTCGGGTGGCAGCGGCGGTAGCGGCGGTAGCGAGCTCGACCTCGCGCTGGAGGCAGGTAAGGGCGGAGGAGGGGCCGGCGGCGCGGCGGGTGGCGGAGGGCAGGCCGGCGGCGTTAGCGGTGGAGGCGCGAGTGGGGCCACCACCACGGGTGGCGCGGGCTCGGGGGCAGGCGGCGGGAGCTCGGCCGGGTCAGGCGGCAGCGGCGGAGCGATGCCCGCCGGTATGTGTATGCGTGCCGCAGCCAGCGACGCTGATTGCGCCGACTTCTGGGGCGAGGAAGGCTACACGCGGGCTCACTCCTGCACCGATCGAGCGTCGGCGTCGCGACTGGCATCCACTCTCGGCAAGGAGTGCGCGAGCGTCAACTTCGTGGCGGGCTCGATGTACGGTGCCTGCTGCCAACCGTGAAGACGCTTCGTCGATCCACCATCGGTTACGCGGCTAGCGGAGACGATTTTCGGCAACTCCCCCGCGGGTCCGCCGATGAAGGCGACATGGTTGCCTACCCATCCTCCTCCGCTAAACTCGGGCTATTGCCATGAGCGAGCCCGAACCCACGCTCACAGACGTTCTAGACGCCGTGCACGAGGTGTCGCGCACGGTGCACCGGCACACCGGCCTCCTCGAAGAGCACGGACGAAAGCTCGACGCGCACGATCGCCGTTTCGACGAGATCGACCGCCGTTTCGACGAATTCGACCGCCGCTTCGGCGAGTTCGACCACCGCTTCGGCGTGCACGCTCGCCGTTTCGACGAACACTCCGACATGTTGCGCTCCCTTTCGGCCGGCATGCGCGACGTCTGGCAGCTGCTCGGCACGATGACCCGGCGCAACACTGAACGCTTCGACAACCTGGAGCTGCAGCTGCTCAAGCAGCGCGAAGAATTTTCGGCTCTCAAGGCGCACGTCACGGTCAGCATCGGTGTGCTCAAAGACTTGATCGAAGCGCGCGACTTTCGGCTCGACGATCACGGCCGGCGCCTCAACGCCCTCGAGAATCCGAACTTCCCCGACCGCTAGGGCGTCCGGGCGCCGCTGGCAGCGGGCGCCGCCGGCGCGTCGGGCGCTCGCGACTTCAGCACGTCATCGAGGCGCTCGGCGGCCGCGATCACGCGATCGCGCTTGGTACCTGGGTTTGGGTCTACGCCGAGGTCGAGCGCTTCAATGGTCGCGGCGACTTCCGGCGCCGCAGCGATGCCCTGCAAGCTGGGCTGGGCGAGCGCTCGCAGTGCGTCGCGGCGATGGCTCTCGGCGACGCCAAAGTTCCTCCGATCGAGTGAGATGGCGACGAGAGACAGGCTGCGGTGAGCGGCGAGCAGGTCGCGGTCAGCCGCACAGGTAGCCAGCTTGGACTCACAGCTCGCGCGCACCGCGGCGTGCCTCTCTTCAGCGTCGCGTAGCGCCATGGCGCCCTGGGCTCGCCCGATTCCGTAGGCCAGCGCGAGCGCGGCGATGGCCACCGCCAAACCAATCCAGGCCGAGCGCTTGCGCCAAAGCGGCAAACGCTCGGCCTCGAGCGCAGCGCCGTCCGCGGGTCGAGGTGAGCCCGTGGTCGAGCCAGGAGGAGGCGTGGCAGGCATGGGGCTGGTCTCATAGCATCCCCTCGCCTCGGTACCTATGCGTCATCCTCCGCGTCGCCAACGTGACCGCGTCGGCGTGACCAGGCGCGCCGCGCGAAATCCCATCCGCGTGCGCGGTACCTCACGCCATGGCAACGCAGATCGTCGTCGGCTCGTCGATCGCACGTTTTCGCGGGACGCGCTCCGGCGCGCTAAAGGGTGGTGAGGAAGGTCCACACCTCTTGCGGGACCCACGATTTGCTCTGGCCGGTGTCGACGGCGGAGGGAGTGTGACCGGCGTCGTAGTCGCACCAGCGCGTCGGGTGGCCCGCCGAGCAATTCTTGTAGTTCGTGCAAGCGTGACCGCCCTTCGACGCCAGCGGTAAGCTCTCGACCATGCAGCCATTCGTCCTGGCGAAGAAGTCGCTGCTCATGTCTTGACCGCTGCCGTCCGTCCCGAGCGCGGACCAGAACGGAATCGGCTCGCAGGTCTTCGGCAGGGCGAGCCCGCCGCCCGAGTGAACGACGGCTGCCTGAAATACACCGGGCAGCGCGCACGCCAGTGTCCAGGTGAAAGCCCCGCCGTGGCTGAAGCCTTCGCTCACGATGCGCGACGTGTCGATGCACAAGTCATCCGTGAGTTGCGTGATGAGGGCTTCCACCATGGGCGTGTCGGTGGCCGGCTTCCAGGTCCGGTCGCCGGCCGCGTCGGGCGCGGCGAAGATGGTGGTGCCTTGCGAGAGGTCCCACAGCCCGAAGTAGGAGGGCGCGACGTCGGTGCTCCTTCCCCCTGCGCCGTGGAACGCGAGGATGAGCCGATGCGGACGTTGGTTGTCGTAGTCGGCGGGGACCCGCAGCGTGTACGTGCGCGCCGTGCCACCACTCTGCACGGTGCGGCTGCCATCCTGAAGCGTGCGCGTCTGTCCGCAACCTTTCGACTTCATTTCACCGCCACCAGCTCCGCCCGAACCGCCAGTGCCGCCCGAGCCACCGGCTCCACCCGAACCGCCGACGCCGCCCGAGCCGGCTCCCCCGCCCCCGCCCGCACCTGCGCCGCCCGAGTCGGCTCCCCCCGCGGTGCCGCCACCGTTCATACCGCCCGCGCCACCGCTGCTCGTGGATCCGCTGGCGCCGCCGCTCCCGCTGGCGCCGCCGCTCGGGCTCCCGCCGCTCGCAGCGCCGGAGGAGCTGGGCGCCCCGGCGGTGCCGCCCGTGCCGCCGGGGGACGGGCTCTGGCCACCATCGTCATCAGGCGACGAGCTACAGCTCAAGCTCAGGGCGAGGCCCAAAGCCGCCGCTCCGCGCGCCAGCGAGCGCGACTCGAAAAAATGGATGAGGGTTGCGGGAATTGACTGAATCGCCATCCAGGACATCGGGCTGTAGTCTCGCACCTTCATCTGTGAGGATCGGGAGCGCCGGCCACCCAAGTTCCTTTTTTGAGGAAATGTGCCGCCGCACGGGTACGAAAGGGCGGCGTCTCGCGCCCGGCGACAGCGCCAGGAGTCGCGGCCCCACGCTCACGCTCACGGCGCGCCACCGTGCGGTGCAACCAAAAGACGAAGAGCCCCACGAGCGGCAGCTGGGCCAGGTACATCGCGTTCGACATCCACGGCCCTTGACTCATGAACACGGCTTGTGCCGGAAACTCCGCCGCCGGGCTGGGCGTGTCACTCGGCAGGGTGAGCCACAACTTCGAGAAGGCGATACTGCTCGCCACGATGCCTAACAGCGCCGTGCGCTCGAGGTCTAGCTCGTCGAGGACTTTGACCACGAACGGCATGATGACCGCGACGTACGCATACCCGTGGCGCGCCTCCGCATCGAGCGTGAAGAGCGCCGCCAATATCCCGACGACGAGCAGCCCAGGCCCGTGGGCGCGCATGCGCGCCGTCACGTCCCTCCAACGGAGCAGCGCAAGGGCGATCAATGGTCCGAAATAGATGACATACGCGAGCAAGAAGATTCCAGGCTTGAACGTGGTCATGATCGCCGTATCTCGAATCCAGACGCCGAACCCCATGCTTTGCGGGACCGACCAACGAGCCTGGACAGAGCGAATCACCGCGAAGCTAGCGATGGCCAGCAAGCAATCTCGGCTGACGATGGCGCGCGCGTAGAGGGCTGGGCGGTAGAGCTCGGGGTAGCTCAGCGGCTCGCGTAGAGCGAGCAGGCAATACACGCACGAGACGAGGAGGCTCAGACGCAGCACCTGCGGCAACGTCTCGACGGGCACGAGGCTGGGAGGCCAATAGCTCGCTCGAACATTCGCCAGCGTGAACATCAGCCATGCCGCCGCCAGCAGTCCCGCGGTCAGCAAGGCCACCCCGGCCCGACGGGGGGCCTCGCCCGCGCGCTGCCGGCGCAGACACCAGAGCGGCAAGACCACGCCGAGCAACGAAGGCCACGCGAACGCCGCCACCAGCAGGAGTGGCACGAACAGCCAGCCGCGTTGTTTGAGGTATGCGTAGAGGGTGACGAAACCGAACGCAAAGCCCCATAAATCCCCCAAGACCGGGTACCAGCTCGTGAACTTGATGACGCCGTAGCCACCAAACATGCAGAGGCAACCGACGAGCGTCGTGACGGCTCGGATCTCCAGCAAACGCGCGATCTTCGACCACGTGAACGCGGCCAGGCCAATCAACCCCACGTTCATGAGCTGAAAACCAAGCACGACCGCCGGCGCCGTCGGCGGAATGTGCAGCAACTTCAGGCTAGCCCAGACGACGAACGACGGCAGCGCGCGCTGGGTTCCGTAGCTGCCCAACTTGCTGTCGATGGCGTTCGCCGGAAAGTCGAGCGCCCAGGTGCCGTAGGCGCACCCATCGTCGCCGAAGCCGTTGCACGCCGAGAATTTTTCCTGAGCCAGGGTTGCGAGCGCGTAGAGAGCCGCCACCATGAGCGCCAAGGGCCAATCCGCGCGTGAGCTCAAAGGTCTCGCCTTGAGCGCCCCTATCGTCGCCGCTCCGTCCATCGTTGATGGCGAAACTGCAAACGCCGGACCATTCTCCTCTTGCGCTAATTCCGCGGGCATCCCGCGGGCTCACGGGGTCAAACTGAGCCGGGCCGTGCCACTCTGAGCCGAGGCTCGGGTTCAGCGCGCGAAGTGGCCCGGATCGCGCCCGCCCGACTGGCACCGCCGTTGGCTAGAGCCGCGGCTGGCGCTGCCCCATTTCGAGGTAGGCATTTCACACAGGACCGGAGTGGGCGAATCAGCGCTCCTCGACGCTGAAGGGGGCGAACATTTCGGGGTCGACTGCGGTTGCGGAGAAGGTCGACGCGCCCTCGATGCTCACCGGCACGCAACCAACCACCGTGGGCCAGAAGTATTGCGACTTCGTCGTCGGCTCGCCGACGCGGAAGACCATCTGCGGCCCTTCCCAACCTTCGGGACGACTGATAGCGAACGTCGCGGACGGAGCGGGGCCCGCGCTCGTGCCGCCCGCGCTCGTGCCGCCCGTGCCTCCACTCTCCAGGTTGTACGCGATCGGCTCGCTACAGGAGTCATCGGCGAAAACGATTTGACCGCCGGTCGGCAAACAGCGCAGCGCGCCGTCTTCCGCCTCGCCGATCGTGCACGGTTGACCGTCGAGCTCACCGTCGACGAGAAACGGTGATGAATAGATGGCGACGCCGTCGACTTGGCGACCTTGGACAGCGACGCGCTTCCCGGTGCTGAAGCTCGCGGCCTCTTGCCAGGCTTCGAGCGGCACGCGCTCGAGCGCTTGGTACCCGTGCATCTGCTGGGGCCCGCCCGGTGACGAGCCACCGGCGGCCACATAGATGGTGGCCTCCGTCTCCTCGACGCGATAGGTCTCGACGCTCTGGCCCCGCCACCAGCTCACGTGGTTGACGTCGCGCGGGGCGTCGCAGGCGCCAAGCCCGCTTGGAGCGGCAAAAAAGGGCGCTGACGGCGGCGAGCCTCCCACGCCGGAGCCGTCACACGGCTGCATCGTGCAGGCAGGCGCGTCGACTCGCACCTCCGGCAGCAGCCGCCAGCTAGCCTCCGCGTCGCGGGACTCGGCCAAGTCGAGATCGACGGTCGTGTCGCGCTCCACGTCACGCAGGCCGCGGCCGCCACGCTCGACGTAGATCCGCGAGCCGTCGTCACCGCCCCCAATCGGGGCGCTCAAGCGTGAGCCAATTTCCGTTTCGCCCCTAGTCAAGCTGACGAGATCGGCAACGGCGAGCGGCGTGACCGCGAAGGCTCGCTGGTATTCGGCGGTGGCATTGCCCGTGCACACGCCGCCCACGTCGAGTGAGTAGGTCGTCGAGGGTCGCGGCAGCTCGTCGCCAATGAGATAGAGCGGCTCGTCCTCCGGAATGCTGCAGTCCACGTCGCGGGTGACCGCAATCATCCCCGGTGTCGGAGACTGGCCGTCGAGCAAGGAAAGGACGATTGGCTCCTCGCAACCTTCATCGGCATATCCGACGCGCCAACGAGCCGAGGGCAAGCAGCGCCACTCACCATCGGCGAATTCACGCGGCGTACACGGCACGCCGAGCTCGCTGTCGAAGACATCGTAAGGAATCTGCAGGCCCGTCACCTGACGTCAGGACGCGCGCCTTGAGGCGAGTGCCACTCTCCGAAACGATGAAAGCGATCGCGGACGGAGCGGCGCCGAAAGCCCCGCCCTCGCCGACCGATGGGCTTCCGCCAACCGTGGCCCCGCCTTCCGCAGCTTGACCCGCCACGCCGGACCCCGCGCTCGCGCCGGACGACGGGGCGCCCGCGCCTCCGTCGGGGGGAGGCTCATCGAGCCGCTCAGCAGAGCAAGCGAGCACGGCAGTCAAGCCGCCCAACATCCGACCCAACCAACCCGAAGCCAGGCTCCGCATGTCGCTAGACTACCGCATCCACACAGCCCCGCCTACACTACTGCGACACACTTTTCCATTTGGGGTTCGTGAGATTGGCTGCGCGTGTCTGCGCCGACACCGACGCGGTCGACAATGTGCACCGTAAGCTCTTGTGTTTTCTGGACCGGAACGTCTGGGACGACCGTGCGGTTCGGCGTGAGGCTGCTCGCTATGCCATTGAGGCCGTCCAAGAGCCGAGCCGGGGGTGAGCCTGGCGGTCGCCAGTAGCACCGAGCACCTGCCGCTCGATTTCGAGTTGTATCGGCCCGAGTCTTGGGCACGACCCGGAGTGCCGTGAGCAGGCGCGCATCCCGACGACGTTTCCTTCAACACACCAAGATCACGCTGGCGTTGACATGCATCGAGCGCGCACAGCTTCAGGGTCAATGCTCCTCGAACAGCTCGCGCTGCGTGGCGGCTCGGTTGGTTGTCGGCGTCGGACCACGCCCTTTCCGCCCGCCAGCTGCCTCGATACCGCTCGTCCCGCGGTGAGCTCAACGACGAGGGGCCCCGTCCGTGCTCCCGATGCCTGAGTCTTCGGCGGGCGCCCGACCGCCCGCGCCACCATCTCGTCCAACATTGATGTGTCATTCCCCACTCGGAGTGGTGATTGGCAAGCAGGCTGGCTCGACAACTCCACCACGATTGATCACGACGAATGACGATCAGCGCGCGCTCTACTTTCACTTTGATCAGACGCGGGATTCCGATATCGAGGGAGCGATGTCACTCGCCACGGGGAAGGCGACGGCCGCGAGCGCTCAGAGGAATCTCGCGTTGTTCGATTTCGACGGAACGATTACGGAACGGGACACGTTTCTACAGTTCGTCGCACGAGGGGCCCGAATGGATACGGGGAACGCCTGATGCGCATCTCGGATCGCTCAGGTGTTGAAGTATTGGAGCTCGCGAGCTCGGAAACGTCGCACCGTCGGGCCTGGCCAGCTCGGCGGCCGACCGAAGCAGTAGCGGAGGATGAAAATGAAACTAGGAATTGCGGTGGGGACGCTGGCGCTAGCCAGCATCGTCAGCACGGGAACGGCGCTGGCGTGGACTGGAAAGGCCACGCGAGTGGGAGACATGATCTACAAGGCCACGGGCTCTGCGTCTGGCTGGGCCGGTCACGCTGGGGTGCTGTACAAGTCCGGGTCGGATCGTCGAGTCGCCGACGTGACGGATGGCCGCGGGCTGCACGCGCTCAGCACGGAGCGCTCGGTGGGCAGCTTCGAAAACAGCGACTATTGGGGAGCGCGGCGCTTCAGCGCGCAGAAGACACACGGGTTGAGCTCGGCTCAGCAAGCTTCCTTGAAGGCGCGGATCGACTACTTCAAGGCCAGCAACGTCATGTACGACTTCAATCACCTGGACCAGAAAGGCACCTGGTTCTCGCACGACTGGTGGTGGGAGGATCCTTCACACTGGGAGTTCGACTGCGTTGGTTTCGTCGAGCGCGTCATGGAGGATATCGGGCTCAACCCGACCTCGAATAGCTTCGAGTCAGGCTGGGGGTGGCCGCTCACGCCGAGCGAGCAGTTCGATTCGAGCCACCTCACGTCGGCTCCCTATCTGCTGAAGCGCACGGTGCGCAGCTGCGCCACGAACGCTGAGTTGAGCCCGGAGCAAACCATCGACCTGACGGACGGGTCTTACTCGAACTACACGTGCGCGAGTCGATATCAGCAGCAGTGCATCGACGACGGCAGCTTCGATTCGTACTACGACGAACGCTGCGTCGACTAACCGTTTCATCGCTCTAGCTAGAACGCCGCGCAGTCGACCGCACGGCGTTCTAGCTACCCATTGCCCTGCTACTCGCAGGCTGCGTGACCTCGAGAGAAGTGGCGGAACGGCCACGCATGAACGAGAGACCAACATGACGAGAACAGCTAGGTGGTTGATCGCGGCGCTCCTGCTCGGCGCCAGCGCGGGGGGGATGTCAGCGCTGTTGGCGCATCGACAAGGCAAGCCGGTCCGAGCCGAGGCCGCGGCGCCCAAGCGGTCGCCGAGCCACGCTCCGCAGCTCATGAATCGCGTCGAGGACCCTCGATCGTCTGAGTACGACGCTTGGCTCTCGAAGCTCGAGGGAGCTCGGCTGGGGGTCGACGAGGTGATGGACATTTTGGAGAGCGGGCTGAGCATGGCGCAGAAGAACGCCGTCCTTCAGGCGCACCTGCGCGAGCTTTCGCGGAGCGGCACCTTCCCGGCGCCGGAGCGGTGGGGCGAGCGGCTCTCGGAGCTGGTCCTCAGGACCGAGCTCGATGTCGATCTGGGGCAGCGGACCGGGCGCATTCTCGGACGCGTGAGCTCCCGAGCCAAGCTCGCGGAGCTGGAGGCTGAGTACCGTCGGCGCGGTGCGACCTTGCAGACAGGGAACAAGCTCGCGGTCGTCGCCGCGTCGCGCAATCCTGAGTTCGTTGGCGCGGTGCTCGACGACCCTTCGGAGCCGCTCGAGGTACGAGAAGCCGCCGTGGAGCGCGTCGCCGGCCTCGGCGACGCGCAGCGACTCGAGCACCTCGCGGCACCTGATTCTCAGGCTGATCCCACCCTGAAGGTCGCGAGCGTCGGCGCCCTCGCAGGCAGCGCGGAAGACGCGGAGGAGCTC
This sequence comes from Pseudomonadota bacterium, assembly GCA_023431345.1. Classification (GTDB taxonomy): domain Bacteria; phylum Myxococcota_A; class Polyangia; order Polyangiales; family Polyangiaceae; genus PMG-095. The sequence continues at coordinate 15,345 of JAEYWK010000016.1, read as the reverse complement.
ACGAAGGCCGTCGAGCTTGCTCGCACGGAGCCCGCGCAGGATGCGTTCGGGCGAACTGCGCTCAACGTCGCCCAGGTGCGAGCATCCGAGTCGGCTGTCGATGGCAAGTCGCTCGTGCTGTTCGGCGAATGGAAGGCGATGCTGGATCGACTGGCCGCTGACACGCCCGCGGAGGAGCAGCTACTCCAAGCGCTCGTAACCGGAAAGGCATTCTCGCGAGCACTCTGGACCGAGGCCGACCCCGCGACGGCGGCGCGAGTCATCGATGAGGGGCTCGCGCCTGCCATCCTCAAGGCGCTCTCCGGGACCGTGAAGAGCTCCGAGCCCAACGCCCAGCTACAAGCCATCGCCGAGTTTGCGGCGGACTTCCATGATGAATGCGCTCTGCGTGCGCCGAGCGCCTGCTCCGTGCCAGACGACCGTAGAACAACCTACGCCGCAGAGCTGGCGAGTATGCTCCGTCCGCGGCTGGCCGACACCGAGCTCGCTTTTTATGCCCAGCGCTTGGGAGCAGGGCCGCCGCCGTAGGGCAGTCGTCAGCGCGTAGGTCATTTGAAAGGGGTCCCCCGCGAGCATGCCCCCCGGCCCCATTCCCTTGGCCTTGACGCCGCAGGCCGCGAGCAGCAGCAAGCCGCACCCGAGTGACCGCACCGCCAGAGCTCGGGGCCAAGCGCTGTTCATGCAGCAGCTCCATCCCCAGCAACATGAGGGCAGCCTAGAACTCGCGAAGGAGCGACTCGACCGACTTTCTCCGTTCGACAGCGCCACCGGGACCCCACCGCGCAGTTTTCGCCGGATACGCGGGCCGACGGCGCCAGCCACCGGCAACTGCTCACCGAGCCAGATCGAGACGCAGGGCGACTTTGCCATCATCGGCGGCGACTCCCTCGTCTTCGCCCGCGCCTGCGTGTAGCCGCGCGGCGCGAGCCCAGCTAAGTCGGAGGCGGCTGCGGTTTCCGCCGCGGTCGCTTCGTCGCGCTCCCCAGGAAATCAGGGAAATCCTAACCACTAGGCTTGTGCCTCGTCGGCCAGCTTCCGGAGCTGAGCGGGAACCCCTGATCTGCGAGACGTTGTCTCGCGTCCTTGCCCGAAGGTCTCATATCTGGGACAATCGAGACCGTGAAGGCCGCCAAGTTCCATCCGGGCGCGCGGGAAGCCCTCCGCACGTTTCCAGAGGACGTCCGCAGGGCGTTTGGCAAGGCCATCCACGACCTCCAGTTGGGTCACTCGTTGGCGATGCCGTTGTCGAGGGCGATGCCAACCCTCGGGGCCGGCGCAGCCGAGCTCAGGATCAGGGACGCTGCCGGCATCTACCGCGCCTTCTACCTGGTGAAGGTGGCTGACGCGGTCCTAATATTTCACGCTTTTGCCAAGAAGACTCAGAAGACGCCCGATAGAGAAATCGAGCTGGGCAAGAAGCGCCTCAAGGAGATGCTGTGATGAAAAAAAAGGCCAAAGCAATCGTGGCGCGTTCGGTTGGTGACCTGGCTGAGGTCCTCGGCCTCGAGCGCGCGGATGGTATCGAAATCGCGGTGCGTAGCGCGCTCAACACCAAGGTCATCCAGGTGATCGAGAAGCGCGGGCTGACCCATGCGCAGGTGGCTGCGCTGGCCGGCACTTCGCGAACGCGGATCACCGCTCTGATCAATCGAAACACCAAGGATATCTCGACCGACCTGATGCTTCGTGTGCTCGGCGCGCTTGGCGTCTCTGCAAAAATCACCTTTGGTCGCGCCGCCTGAATTTGCGGACCGGGAATGGAGCGCGTAGGTCATTCGAAGGGGATGGGCCCGAGATGGTCGTGGGGTAGGCAGCCGGCCGGGGGCCAGTTGAGCGGGGACTCAACGTCGTCATCACCAGTCCGGCAGCCGGCCCAAGCGTAAGAAGTCGAGCAGCGAGCCGCTCTCGGGGCGAGGCTCGGCAGGAGCGGCACGTTTCAGAGCCTGCCGTGGAGCTTCAGGGATCAGTGCTCCTCGAACAGCTCGCGCTGCGTGGAGGGCTCGGTTGGTTGTCGGCGTCGGACCACGAGGGTCTTGAAGTAGGGCGGGGCTCGAGCGGGTGGCTCAGTTGGCTCCCGGCGGTGATGGAGGAAGCGTGCAACCTGAGCCATCTCGTACCGTACGAGATCCACCACCCCGTCTGGATGGCGTGCTTTCTGCTGCTCACGGCGGTTACGTTTAGCCTGTTTGGCTTCATCATCGGTCTTTGGGCGGACGACTTTCAGAAGCTGCAAGTCATCCCGTTGATGGTGATGACGCCGCTCACGTTCTTGGGCGGCGCTTTCTACTCGATCGGCATGCTGCCGCCCGTCTGGCAAACCGTGGCCCGGTTCAACCCGGTGATGTATCTGATCAGCGGCTTCCGCTGGAGCTTCTATGGCGTGGCCGAGGTACCCGTCGTGATCAGCGTGAGCGCCATCTCCGCATTCCTGGCCGTGTGCTTGGTCGTCGTGTGGTGGATCTTCAAAACGGGCTGGAAGTTGAAGGTTTAGTGGCTCAGTCTCGAGCCCGCGGTCACTGCGTCGATGTCACGAACGCCCGCAGGGCGCGCGTAAAGGCGCTGGGGTTGTCCGTCACCTGCTCGAGATGCGGACGGCAGCGCGCGCGAGCAAGGACTTCGCGAAGGCGGATGCGATCCGAAACCTACTCTCGGAGGCTGGTGTCGCGCTCGAAGACACCCCCGCGGGGCCGCGCTGGAACGTCGAGTGATCGTTCGGCGCGTAGGTCGTCGTAGAACGCGCCGGCGCTGGCGCTGCCGGCTTGCCAGGCGAAGGGGTGGAGCACGCCAAGGGCGCCGCTGAAGCACGCCGCCCTCCGGGAGGTCGAGCGGCTTTTCGAAATGCCAATTGAAGAGCGCGCCTAGCGCGTGGAGGTCGCGATGAAGAAGTCGCTGCAGAATGTGCTGGCCTCGCCCTCCGGGAAGCACTCGCTGGAGCTGCCGGAGAAACGCCGCTGCACGTACCAGCTCGGTTTTTCGCTGTCGTTGGCGAGGAAGTCGGCATCGTCGCTGATGGCATGCGCCGAGAGCGTCCACGTCCCGGTGCAGCCGTTCGGCAGTGTGATGACGCCGTCGCTCACGCTGCCGGTCGAGACCATGCTCACCTCCATCTTCAGACGGTCGTCGCAGCCGTCACCGGGGCCATCAGGTCGAGCGGTCCAGGTGAGGGTGGCGCCGGCCGGCAAGTCACCGAGGTCGCCACAGCGGGTTCCGTGCGTCTGACCCGAGTAGGGACCCACGATCGTGCTCGTCAACTCGTCGCCGCTCTCGAGCCCGTGGAAGGTGTCGTCGCAACGCAAGATGAAGCAGCCCGGCGCGCTCGCCGCCACGGCCGCGAAACCCAGCATCAGCGCACCCCGCAACAGGTGAAGCATGGTGGCAGTGTAGCAAATCCTGGGCCAGTACAGGCAGCGCCCTGCAAGGCAGGATTTCTGGCATCAGTTCCGGATGTGCTGCCCGGAGGCCTCTGACAACGATGTCGTATTGCCGCTGAGCGTGCTGCGAGTCACCGCGGCGCCGTCCAGGCCGCCCACCCAAAAGTTGAAGCACAGCGGCATCGACGACAAGAGGTCCGCCCCTAGTCGCTCCGCGCTCAGCATCGCTGCGCCAGCCGCTTCGTGTCGTAGCCCCCTGGTAAGCGGCCACCCTCGGACCGGTGAGGTCGGACCGACGATGCTCGATGGAGAATGCCGGGCTCGACCACGACCTCATCGTTTAGGCGTCAGAGCTCACCCTGAGCGAAGTCACCAAGGCATCTACTAGTCACTGGTGCTCTGGTCATTCAGCGCCCCGCACGAACTGGCTCGGCTTTCCGTACCCGGTCACGACCAATTCGTCGCGCGCGCGCGTCGCCGCCACGAAAAGCAGGCGCCGTTCGGTATCAAGGTGGTCCTTTTGAGCGGTTTCGTCCGCATAGTTGCCTCGATCGTAAGGCACCGTGCCCTCCTGAACGGAGGCGATGAGGACGCACGGGAATTCGAGGCCCTTGATGCGGTGGAGCGTGGCGCACCTGACCCCCTCCCCTTGTTTGGCTTCGTTGGTCTTGATGACCTGGACGGGATGCCGGCGTCGCGCAGCAGGGGGGCGTAACGTTCTTCGACTAAGTCGTTGGTGCGCGCAGCGATGCAAAGCGTGGCGGCGGGGCGCCCCGCGGCGAGCCAAGCCTGAGCTTGGGCGATGATGAACGCGGCTTCGGCCTTTTCGCTGGCATGGTGGACCACAGTGGGAGGCGCGCCAGACCGGAGCGAGTGGTAGCCCTTGAGAGCGTCGTCGGTACCTTCATCCAGGTCGTCGACGTGCATATCGCGCAGGAGCGCAACACCCCAGTTTCGGATGCTCTGCGTCGTTCGGTAGTTGAGACGCAGCCGTCGGGAGCGGAGACCGCGCACGTTGATGCCGCAGCGCGAGAGGCTCGCCTTGTGGCCGTAGATGCGCTGGTGGGCGTCCCCGACCAGGAAGAGATCGTTGGGGCCTTCCGGCAAGAGGGCGCGGAGGAGGTGCAGCTCGGACTCGGAGAAGTCTTGGACCTCGTCAGCGACGACGTGGGCGTAGCGCTCCGGAACCTTCTTATCCTTGACCATCAGGAAGGCCTCGCGAATGAGGTCGGCTGCGTCCATGAGGCCGCGTGCTTTGCAGGAAGCGGCGGTAGCCGGACAAGACTTGCCAGACTTGTTTGCGCTGGTCGCGGCTGAGGCGCGTGCCACGGCCAGCTCGGCGGGCGCGCAAATAGTCGTCTTCACTGAGGATGCCCTGCGGCTGGACGACCTCAGTCCACTCGTCACGATAAAACGCTTCTCGGAACGTATTGTTCGCGTCGGCGGAGTAGGCTTCGAGCCAGCCGGCGTCGATGACGGCCTTGGACTGCTCGAACGTCGTCTTGACCTTCACACCGCGCGCCTTCAAGAGCCCCCTGGCCCAGGCGTGCAGGTTCGTCACCTCGATGCGGTCCAGCTCGTTGGGAGCGAGGGATTCCAGCAGCGCTTGGATGTCGGCGGCCAAGTTCGTGGTGAAGGTGGTGAAGAGCACCTTCTTGCCGGGCGGGCAGTAGCTGATCAATAACTTGAGACGCCCTGCTTCTCCTGCTCGAGAAGTGCTCGAGAAGCGCTCGAGAAGCTTCTGCAATCGAGGCCGCGTCGTGGCAGCCCCTCTTGGCGTCACGGCCCCGTGTGCGGCCTCTCGCTCGGCACCTTGCCCGCGACGAGCCACAACAGCGCGTCTCTCAGGATTGGCACCGAATTCGTTGTCAGCACCGACGGGGCTCGGCATTCTCGGCGAGCGTGCTCATGCAACAATGCATTGAGACCGGAAGCGTCGCCGGCACTACGATGACTTCGTTCAAGCTCGGCAGCACTGAATCGCGCGACACGAGGAGCACAGGGCGCCGCTTGTCGGGAAGCGCGAACGCGAAGCCGCGGCAGAGCAGGCCACAGTCGAGGTAGCCCTCGAGCTCGCGCCGTTTTACTGTTGATCTGAGCTGTTGAAGCTTGGAGCCGATTGCTGGATTTGAACCTGCGACCTGCGCTTTACGAAAGCGCTGCTCTACCACTGAGCTAAATCGGCGAAAGGGAGCGGGAGGATACGCGCGAAGGGCGCGTAGTCAAGGGGGACGTGCGCGCTGGATGACTTGCTCGGCAAAGCCTGCGCCGCCGCGTTTCTGGTAGCCTGCGGCCTCGGATGAACACGCGGCTTTTGCAGGCTTTACCGCGGGCGCGGGCCCTGTCGCTGGGAGCGCTGCTGGCGTGGGGCGCGGGAGGCTGCGCGGCCGAACGGGGGACGATCGGCGCCATGCTGGCTCAGACGTCGGACCAACGCTTGGTCGTCCATGAGGTGCCACCGAATCTGGCGGCCGCCCGGGCCGGGCTCGCGGCGGGCGACGAAATCTTGCTGATCGACGGGCGCGACGTGCGTGAGCTGGACGAGCGCGGCGTGCACCGCACTCTCGCGGGCGAAGTGGGAGCTCAGGTGAAGCTCACGCTGATCCGCGACGGGCGAGTCATTCGCGTGACCTTGCGGCGCACACCGCCGCCGAGAAAGGGCTAGCGTCCGGTGGTGGCTGCGCCCGGCGAGCTGTACGAGCTGTTCCTCACGCTCGCAGGTGCGCGGCTCTCGTCGGCGCGCGCCGCGCTCGAGCTGCCGGCGGGGCCCGAGCGCGAGCAGCGACTGGGCGACGCGCTGATCCCGCTGGCCGTCGACGCAGCCCTGCTCGGCGCCGATGGCCTGCGCGAGCTGTCGCTAGCGCTAGCCCGGAACGCAGCGTCGCCTGCGCCGGCCCTCGCCGCCGCCCTCGCCGAGCTCGAGCGCGCAACGCAGCAGCTCGGGCACGCAGACGACTCCGGAGCGCGGGTGGACGAGGCGCGGCTACGCGCGCTGGCGAAGGAGCTGTCGGGCGGCGATGCCCCGGCTCCGCGCATCGAAGCGCCCCCGAGCGATGACGAAATCTGGCGACCGAGCCTGGCCGAGGACATGCTGGCGGCCTTCCTCGATGAGTGCGGCGAACGCACCGAATCGCTCTCCGAGCGCATGCTGAGGCTCGAGCAAAACGCGACCGATCGCGAGCTCATCGGCGAAATCTTCCGCGATCTGCACACGCTGAAAGGCTCGAGCGCTTTCGCGGGCCTAGTGAAGATGAACCTGGTCGCCCACAAGGCCGAGGACTTGATCGGCGCCCTACGCGAGGGACGGCGGCAGGTGGACCGGCCGCTGGTCGACTTGCTGCTCGAGGCGCTCGACGCGCTGCGCGCCATCGTCGGGCGCGCTCGGGCGGGCGCGCGCATCGACGTGGACGTGAGCGACTTGCTGCGGCGGCTCGAGAACCCGACTTTACCGGCAGCAGCGCCCGGTGTGATCGAGACGACCGCGACGGCCCCCGCGGCGGGGAAAACGCCCGCGCAAAGCACGCTGCGCATCGAGCTCGAGAAGGTCGACCACCTGCTGAACCTGGTCGGCGAGGTCGTGCTCGCGCGGAGCCGGCTCACGACCGCCAGCGAGGTGCAGTCGACGATCTTGCGTGAGGTCGGCTCGGTGCGGAGACGCCTGGCAGCGCGCGGGCGGAGCAGCCAGGCCTCCCCCACCCTCGAAGAGCTCGAGCGACTGGAGCGCGTGCTGCGCGAAACGTTCGGTGAAGTCGAGCTGGGCCTCGGCAGCCTGGGGCTCGCGGTGGGCCAGCTGCGCGATACGGTAATGAAGCTGCGTTTGGTGCCCATCGCGCGGCTGTTCTCGAAGTACCAACGCACGTTGCGCGAACTCGGAGCCAAGCTCGGCAAGGAGATCACGGTCGAGCTCGTCGGCGCCGACACGGAGCTCGACAAGATGCTGGTCGAGCGCCTCGAAGACCCGCTGCTGCATTTGGTGCGCAACGCCGCCGATCACGGCATCGAATCACCCGACGAGCGCGAGCGGGCGGGCAAGCCCCGCGCGGGCAAGATCGTGCTGGCGGCGAGCCAGAGCGGCGGACAGATCCTGGTCACGATTCGTGACGACGGGCGCGGACTCGATCCCAGCAAGCTCAAGCGAAAGGCGATCGAGAAGGCGCTCGTCACCGCGGAAGAGGCAGCGTCGCTCGACGACGAGCAGGCCTATCAGCTGATCTTCCGCGCCGGCTTCTCGACCGCCGAGCAGCTCTCCGACGTGTCGGGGCGCGGCGTCGGCATGGACGTCGTGCGCGAAGCCATCGTCCGCTTGAAGGGCGAGGTGCGCCTCCACTCCGAGCTCGGCCGCGGCACCACGGCGGAGCTGAGCCTCCCTCTGACGCTGGCGATCACGCAGGTCTTGACGGCGCGGGCCGGCGGCGAGCTCGTAGCGATACCGCTCGACGCGGTCGTGAGCGCACAAACCGTCGGCAGCGGCGACTTGGAGCGTGTCGCCACCGGCACGTGCCTTCGTGTCGGCGCGCAGCTGATCCAGGTCGTCGATTTGGCCCTCGTGCTCGGGCTTTCGGAGGAAGCGACGCTCGGCGACCCGCAGGGCGACGCCGTCGTGATCGTGCGCGTGGGCGGTAGTGAGCTCGCCCTGCTCGTCAAGCAAGTGGTCGGCCGACACGAGGTGGTGATCAAGACGCTCGGTCCGCTACTCGGCGCGGCCCCTTGCGCGGCCGGCGCGGCGTTGATTGGCGAGCGCATGGTGTTGGTCGTCGATCTGCTCGACGTCGCGGCCCGCGCGCTATCGGGAGCCAGGTCGACGCCGCGCCCGCGCGCCACTTCCAAGACTCGGGCCAAGGTGCTCGTCGCGGAAGACAGCCCGCTGATTCGCGAAGCCATGCTGCGCGAGCTGACCCGCGCCGGCTTCGACGTGACGGTGGCCGAGGATGGCGAGCGCGCCCTCGAGCTGGCTCGCGCCGAGCGCTTCGACGCCGTGTCGAGCGACGTGATGATGCCCAAGCTAGACGGCTACCAGCTCGTGCGCGCGCTGCGTCAAGAGCCCCACTATCGGCGTGCTCCGATCGTGATGGTGACCCGCAAAGACGCGCGCATGGACGCGATGAGGGGCCACGACGCCGGCGCCGACGCCTACCTCACGAAATCGGCCGACGTAGGCGAGCTGGTGCGCACGCTCGACGCCCTGCTCCGGAGGAGCGGGCAGGAAAAGCCGTAGCGCCTCTCGGCACCCCCAATTATCGCGGGTTTATGAGGGTCTACGCCCACTTCCACCGGCGACGATCCGTGCTAGGGTCCGCCCGGTTTTTCCCGAGACACAGCGTCTCGGGCCACAGCGCAGAGCGCCGGAGCAGTCATGAGTCGTTATCTGTTCACTTCCGAGTCCGTCACCGAAGGCCACCCCGACAAGGTCAGCGACGCCGTCTCCGACGCGGTGCTCGACGCCGCGCTCGCCGGCGACAAGACCAGCCGCGTCGCGTGCGAAACTTTGTGCAAGACCGGCTTCGTCGTGCTGGCGGGTGAGATCACCACCAAGGCCACGATCGACTTCGGCAAGGTCGCCCGCAACGCGATTCGGGACATCGGTTACACGAGCTCGGACATGGGCTTCGACGCCGACACTTGCGGCATCTTGATCGCGGTCGAGCCGCAGTCTCCTGACATCTCGCAGGGCGTGACCGAGGGCGAAGGTCTGTTCAAGGAGCAGGGCGCCGGCGATCAGGGCCTGATGTTCGGCTACGCTTGCGATGAGACGCCCGAGCTGATGCCGGCGCCGATCATGTACGCGCACCTGCTCGCCAAGCAGCTGGCGGCGGTCCGCAAGAAGAAGCAGGTCGATTTCTTGCGCCCCGACGGCAAGAGCCAGGTCACCGTCGAGTACGAGAACGACGTGCCCAAGCGCATCGAGACCGTCGTCATCTCGACCCAGCACTCCGAGAGCGTGAAGCACAAGACGCTCAAGGAGGCCATGATGGAGCTGGTGGTCCAGAAGACCTTGCCGAAGCACTTGCTCGACAAAAACACCAAGTATTTCATCAATCCCACCGGTCGCTTCGTGATCGGCGGCCCTTGCGGCGACGCCGGCCTCACCGGCCGCAAGATCATCGTCGACACCTACGGCGGCATGGGTCGTCACGGCGGCGGCGCCTTCAGCGGCAAGGATCCGTCGAAGGTCGATCGCTCTGCCTGCTACTTCGCCCGCTACGTCGCGAAGAACGTGGTCGCGGCCGGCTTGGCCAAGCGCTGCGAGGTGCAGGTCGCCTACGCGATCGGCGTCGCCAAGCCGATGGGCGTGTACGTGCACACGTTCGGCACCGGCATCGTCGACGACGAGAAGCTCGCCAAGTACGTGGCCGAGAAGTTCGACTTCCGCCCGCGCGCGCTGATCGAGGAGCTCGATCTGCTCCGCCCGGTCTACCGCCCCACCGCCGCCTACGGTCACTTCGGCCGCAGCGAGTTCTCTTGGGAGAAGACGGCTCGCGCTCGGGAGCTCGCGGAAGACCTCGGTGGTACCGTGCTCAAAGGCCACGGCCTGAGCAACGGCGCGGCGAACGGCAAGGCCGAGAAGGCCCCCGCCAAGAAGGAAAAGGCTCCCGCCAAGGGCGGCAAGCGCGCCGCCGCCTCGGCGTGAGCCGCGTGGGTCGAAGGGCGGTATGCGCCGCCCGTTTGATTGACGGCTAGGCCCAGCATCTCAGCGATGCCCTAGCCTTCCGCGGTCAGCGCCTTTTCGAGCGCCAAAAGCGCCGTATGCAGCTCTTGCATACGGCGCTTTCCCATTTGGCGACCAGCTCCGGCCACCTCGCGCAGCGCCGCGAGACCAGCCGCGGGGTGCGCTGCGCGTAGCGAGTCGTGGGGTACACTCGCCAAATGGGCGAGTGGCTTGCGCCGGAGCGCTACGAGACGGACGAGCTGGTGCTGCGCCCGTACGCAGCCGGCGATGGTGCGAGGCTTCGCGAGGCGAACGTCGAGTCGTTCGAGCACTTGCGGCCCTGGCTGCCGTGGGCCCCCGCCGAGCAGTCGCTCCAGGAAGCCGAGATTCTGGTGCGGCGCTTCCAAGCCAAGTACTTGCTGCACGAGGATTTCGTGATCGGCATCTTCTCACCCGACGAGCGAAGGCTGCTCGGCGGCACCGGCTTTCACCTGCGCGAGGGCCCGCTGTCCTCGCGCTGCGCCGAGATCGGCATGTACGTGCGCGCGAGCGAGGCGCACCGTGGCCTCGGGACTCGCGCTCTCAGGGCCATGCTCGACTGGGGCTTCAGCGCTGCTTGGCCGTGGCTACGGCTGTCGTGGCGCTGCGACGACCGCAACCTCGCTTCGGTGCGCGTCGCGGAGAAGTGTGGCCTCCGCCGCGAAGGCACGCTGCGGGGTCAAGCCGCCGACGTCGGCGACGGTCGTCGCGACACGGCTTGCTTCGCGCTCACGCGCCAAGATTGGCTCGACGACGTGGCCAGGCGCTAGGGTCCTCAGGGCCCGAGCAGACTGCCGGCGCGACGTTCGAGCCCCGCGAGCGCGCTCAGGCGGAGGGCGACACGCGGTTACGCCCTGCGGCCTTGGCAGCGTAGAGCTGAGCGTCGGCCCGTTCGTAGAGAGCTTCGGCTTCTTCGCCGGCCGCGAGCTGAGCTACGCCGAGGCTCACGGTCGCAGATAGCTTCTTGTCTTCGAACGCATACGCGGCACGCGAGACGACGCGGCGGATCGCTTCGGCGCGCTCGACCCCCGAGCGCAGGTCCGTATCTTCACAGAGGACCGCGAACTCCTCACCGCCGACGCGGCCCAGCACCTCGGTGGGCGAGAGAATGCCCTGCACGGCCCCCGTGGCACCGCACAGCACGGCGTCGCCCGCCATGTGGCCGTAGGTGTCGTTCACCTTCTTGAAGTGATCGAGATCGAACACGATCAGCGACAGCGAACGCGCGCCGCCCGTCGCCGTGAACACCGCTAGCCGCAGGCTCTCGTCGAAGTGCCGCTTGTTGAAGACGTTGGTCAGCGGGTCGAAGCGCATCAGCCGCTGCACTTCTTCGTGGTACGCGCCCTCGATGTTGCCGCCCGCGATGTACTTCAGCAGACCCTTGCCGATGCCGATGCGGTCGCCATCTTTCAGGATTTGCTCCTTGATGCGGATGCCGTTGACGTAGGTGCCGTTGGTCGACCCTTGGTCGACGATCTTGTGGCCCCCGCCGAAGCGCTCGATGCGTGCGTGCTTTCGACTCACCGAATCGGCGTCGAGGATCAGGCCCGCCGCGGAGCCTCGACCAATGTCGATGGGCGCGTCCCCCAGCACCACGCGATGCCCGAGCCGCGTCCCCGACAGCACGAGCATGAGCGCGCGCTGCTCCGCTGCGACACGGATCAGCGTACCCATGTCACGCGAGATCGTTACCTCGAGGGTCGACTCGTAGTTGTCGTCGGGTTCAGGCAAGGCGGGAAGCTCGCGGCACGTGAGCGCGATAGCCTCTTCAGCATACCAAACGCCCGAAACCTTCCAACCAACACCGACAGAATGACCAGCTCCCGAAGCGCGATTTGTCGGTGTTAGACCGCGTGCGTCAGCTGACCGGCAGCAGGTTCTGCGCTCCTTTACGGAGGCGCAGTGCGCCCCGGTAGTCGACGACACGACATGTCGTCAAATGTCGTAGTAGAGGGAGTACTCGAAGGGCGTGGGGCGCAAGCGCGATGCCTGGACCTCTTGCTCGCGCTTGTAATCGAGCCACATCTCGATCACGTCTTTGGTGAACACGTCACCCTTGAGCAAAAACTCGTGATCCGCCTCGAGCGCGTCGAGCGACTGCTCGAGCGACGCGGGCATGCGCGGGACGTCTTTCAGCTCTTCCGCGGACAGCGAGTAGATGTCTTTGTCGAGGGGAGGCCCTGGATCGATCTTGTTCTGGATGCCATCGAGACCCGCCATCAGCATCGCGCTGAACGCGAGGTACGGGTTGGTGGACGGATCGGGGAAGCGCAGCTCGAGGCGACGCGACTTCGGCGAGGGTGAGTAGGTCGAGATGCGGATGGCGGCCGAGCGGTTGCGGCTCGAGTACGCCAAGTTGACGGGCGCCTCGTAGCCGGGCACCAGCCGCCGGTAACTGTTGGTGGTCGGGTTCGTGAGCGCGGCGAGCGCGTGCGCGTGCTTCAAGATGCCGCCCACGTAGTAGAGCGCCATCTCGCTCAGGCCTGCATAGCTGTCGCCAGCGAAGAGCGGCTTGCCATCCTTCCACAGCGATTGGTGGCAGTGCATGCCGTTGCCGTTGTCGCCGAACAGCGGCTTGGGCATGAAAGTAGCCGTCTTGCCGTTGCGGTAGGCGACGTTCTTCACGATCGACTTGAACCACATCAGCTTGTCCGCGCACTTGAGCAAGCTGTCGAAGCGCATGTCGATCTCGCCCTGCCCCGCCGTCGCCACTTCGTGGTGCGAGACCTCGACCTCGATGCCCACCTTCTCCATCTCCAGACAAATCTCGGTGCGCAGATCCATCTGCGTGTCTTGGGGAGGCACGGGAAAATAGCCCTCTTTGGGGCGGATCTTGTGCGACAGGTTGGGGCCCTCGTCACGCCCGCTGTTCCAGTGCGCCTCGACCGAGTCGACGGCGTAGAACGCTTCGTGCCCCTTCACGTCGAAGCGCACGTCGTCGAAGATGAAGAACTCGGCTTCGGGCCCGAAGAAAGCGGTGTCGGCGTAGCCCGTGCTCTTCAGGTACGCCTCGGCCTTGAGCGCGATCTGTCGCGGGTCGCGCGAGTAGTTCTGGCGGGTGATCGTGTCCTGAATCGTGCAGATGAGCGACAGCGTCGGGTGCTTGGTGAACGGATCCATCACCGCCGTCGATCCGTCGGGGATCAGCAGCATGTCGCTCTGATTGATCGGCTGGAAGCCGCGGATCGAGGAGCCGTCGAAGCCGAAGCCATCCTCGAACGCCTCGGCGCTCAAGCGATGAAACGGCACGGACGTGTGCTGCCACTTGCCGATCAGGTCGATGAACTTCAAATCGACCATCACCGCGCCGTGCTTCTTGCCCAACTCGATCACGTGCTTCGGATCCATCGCGCTCTCCTAACGCCCCGAGCCTACACCGGCGCCGTGACGGACGCGGACGGGCCCAGATTTTTTTACGAGCTCTGGGGCGGCAACAGGGCTCTGAAGGATCCGTCAGGGGTTGGCCGCCCAGCTGGGCGGCCCGGGACCAGGCCTACCCAACTGAGGAACGCATAGAGCCGGAGGACCGGCTCAGATCGCTTCTTCGGCGCGCTCGCCGGTGCGGATGCGCACCGCTTCGTCGACTGGCATCACGAAGATTTTGCCGTCGCCGATGCGGCCGGTCTTCGCGCTCTTCTCGATCGCGTCAATCACCTGGTGCACCATCTGGTCCGGCACCACGATCTCGAGCTTCACCTTCGGCACGAAATCGACGACGTACGCGGAGCCGCGGTACACTTCTTTCTTACCGCCGGTACGTCCAAAGCCCTTCACCTCCGTCACGGTCATGCCCTGGATGCCGACCTCGGACAGGGCGTCCTTCACTTCATCCAGCTTGAAAGGCTTGATGATTGCCTCGACCTTCTTCATCTCGCTCTCCATCAGTTGGGGGGGTAGAGCCCCAGGCGCAGTGGCGTCTCCGCCACTCAACAAGCGAGGGCGGCGAAGATTGTTCGTGCCAGCAGCACGAGCTTGAAGCCAGGGAGTAGCGGGGTCCTTGTTTCGCGAATGTTTCGCATAGAAGTCTCGCGGCGCGGCGCGCTACTTTGGCGAAAAATGCTGCCCGGCAGGCCCACCGATAGGCCAAGCGGCCGGTGATCCGAAGTGCCCGAAATCCGCCAGCAGTAGTATTACGCTCGCTCCCTCTCGCTCCGCCGCCCGCGCGCCGCTCGAACCCGGTACGGTTCGACCTCGCGAGGCCGTCTCTCTCGCAAGTCTTCACCGCTCGCTCATGGTCACACAGAACCAGTCCAAGGTTCCGGACGGAACGTTGCTCGAGGGCAAGTTCCGGGTAACGCGGGAGATCGGGCGGGGCGGCATGGCCGCGGTGTACGAGGCCGAGAACATCGACATCGGCAAGCGCGTCGCGGTGAAGATCTTGGCGGCGGAGCTGATCACGTCGCGCATCGTGCGCGAGCGCTTCTTGCGTGAGGCGCGCGCGGCGGCGGCGGTGCGCAGTCCTTACATCTGCGACGTCTACGACTCGGGCATGTACGAGGAACGACCGTTCCTCGTCATGGAGCTGCTCGAGGGCGAGAGCCTCTACGACCTCCTCACCAGGGCTCGCCAGCTCGATCTGGAGAGCACGCTTCGCATCGCGACGCACTCTGCGCGCGGGCTGGGCAAGGCGCACGAATCGAACATCGTGCACCGCGATCTGAAGCCGGAGAACATCTTCCTCACCAAAGACGAGGAAGGGCGGCTGCTCGCCAAGCTCGTCGACTTCGGGCTCGCCAAGTTCTACGAGCCGACGGGCGGCAACGAAGCCAGCGCTCGCTTGACGCGCGAAGGCGCCTTGTTCGGCACGCCCGCTTACATGAGCCCGGAGCAAGCCAAGGGCAAGGGCGAGGTCGACCACCGCGCGGACCTGTGGGCGCTCGGCTGCATCGTGTACGAGTGCCTCACGGGGCAGACGGTGTGGAGCGTCGATCAAGGCGTCGCGATGATCTTGGCGCAGATCGCCAGCGCGCCGTTGCCGCGGCCAAGCAAGCTGCGACCCGACCTGCCGCCCGCCTTCGAAGCGTGGTTCTTGCGAGCGCTCGATCGAGATCCCGACAAGCGCTTTCAAACCGCGCGCGAGCTCGCCGACGCGCTCACCAAGGCGCTGTCTCCGGGCGCTCCGAGCGCGCGCGCCCTCTCGCTCTCGAGTGACCACGAGGGCATGGTCGTCGACGACCTCATCCATCGCAGCGATCGTTCGCCGAGGGCCGGCGACGGCGCGGCGCCCGGCGACGGGCAGCCGCCGACGGTGCGCGCGGTGCCCGAGCCCGGCGCCGTACCGACGAGCAG
>JAEYWK010000204.1 GCA_023431345.1 Pseudomonadota bacterium | reverse complement strand
CAATATAATAATTGAAAAGGAATTAACCCAATCAGGTACTGTTTCCGAAAAAGTTGAATATAAATATTCCGACAATAGACTTATAGGAACTTTTACATGGATGGAATTTGAAGGAGAAGATTTATATCTTAGAGATACTTTTGAATATTTTGAAAGTGGGAATATTAAAACAAAGACTTCTTTTATTTATGCCTATAATAGCACTGAACGCATTGTTCAAAAAGACACAACTTTTTACATTTATGAATTTGACAATGAGAATAGACTTATTAAAGAAACAAAGAATTCTTCAAAAACTAATGTAAAAGTGTATCATAATTTTGATAAAAGGAATAATTGGCAAAAAATGATTGAAAATGATAACGGAGAAGTTAAAATCATTTTGCGACAATTTGAATATTACGAATAAACAAAGAAATACCGCTACTAACAGCACCTAAGCCCAATAGCCTATGAAAGAGCAAATTGAAACAGCAGTGCCTCGCAGAAAATTTGTAGTGGGTGATAGTGATGAAGCCTGCAATACGGCTACTGGGCATAGCTACGAAACGTTGGCACCAATTATAAAAAACACGACAACTATGGCGGAGATTGACAAGAATGATAAATATACAAGGACAAAGTTTGATGCATATTTAGGACATTACATGAACTTTGGAAGTTATCTTAGTTCCTATGAGAACGCCTTTAAAGCCTTAATTGATAGTGTAAATAACTCAGGATTTCATGTTGATTATTTAGCTTATCCAATTCTATTTACCGCGAGACATTCATTAGAACTTGGATTTAAAGCTAATATTAGATATTTTTCACAGTATTCTGAGAAATCTGATTTTACAAATAGTGATAGTCATAATCTTAAGGATTTGTTTTCTGGATTTAAAATTCATGTCAGGGAATCGATAAAAAAGCTCAAAGAGAAATATGATATTGAAGTAGAAAAGGACGACATTAATGATTTTGAAGCTTATTGTAAAGCTGTTGACAGTTTAGTTGACAGATTTGATATTCTTGATAAAGGCTCATTTTGTTTCAGATACCCTGTAGATAAGGATAATAAACGAGTTTTTAAATCAACGGATATTGTGAATATTTTGGATATAAAAGAATTGTTTGACAAGGCAATGACTTTATTAAATCATACAGCTGATATATTTTCAAAATATACCGATTATGCAGACTATATTGAGAAAACTTATGAAGATGAAATGAAAAGTGCATATGGATATTAAAAGGATGTTATAAAATAAGACAAATGGATTTATTGCAAGACTTTTTTGGTTCAATCATTCTTGAACATTTAGGCGCAGGATTTAAATGGATAATACAATTTATTATTACTCCATTCACCCGGAAAAAGACTAAAACATTCCGTATGATTATTAATGGATCAGGAAAAAGGGATAGACTTGATAACGTTTACCTTGGATTTTCAAATAATCTTGCAGGATTTTTTGTTATCGGCATTTTTATCTTGATTATATTGTTACTTAACTAATTGAGTTTTCGCCTCATCTTCTTCAGCAGTTCTGACATTTTTTGTCATTTGGATCAAAAGTTTTATATTTGAGGTAATCAAGCGAATATAATTTGTCAGCCATTTAAAGAACTAAAAAATGAAAGGAATTATAAAATTACTAGTCTTCATATTCATAATTGGACTTTTAGTGCGAATATGTCTCGGAATATTTGTAATTCAACCAATTGGTGCAATTCCTGAAGGAACCACAATTGTATATTGGCGTTTAGGTATGAATTTGCCTTTTGTTTCTTCTGCTGATGGAATTTTGGAAAAATCAGAGGCTGGTGTTTCTCTTTTAGGAAGAGGTTTAGTTTTAGCCACATTTGCAACACCAATTAAAGAAAGAGAAATTTTTCGGTTTGGTTATTCAGAGACGCTCTATTTATGGTCAACAGGAGGTAAATCTTATGAAAAATAAAATGCAGTAATTATATTTCTGTCAATTCTGCGTAATCATGAATGATTCTGAATATACCGAAAGAGAAGAAAAATTCTATAAAGTGCTCGGGGCATTT
Organism: Pseudomonadota bacterium; assembly: GCA_023431345.1. GTDB lineage: Bacteria > Myxococcota_A > Polyangia > Polyangiales > Polyangiaceae > PMG-095. The sequence goes on along the minus strand of JAEYWK010000204.1, from coordinate 595 downwards.
GTAGTTGAATTTGAACATTTATGTCTTTCAATCAGAAATACTATTGTTTTACTTTTTGAAAAAAATGGATTACAAAAAAATATTTTAGTTGATATTCTTTTACATGATACCACTGCTGATCCATTGAAAAGATATTTACAGGCATTAATTTTTGAGTGTTATAAAGATGATTTAACAAAAAATCCAAATGAAAAAATAAGTATAGAAAAATTTTTTAAAAAGATTCAAGAAGCAGGTCAGCTCAGAAATGACATTGTCCATTCAGCATGGATTATTGGATTTGATTCAAAGCAGAATAGTGATAATGATATTGCATTTCCAATTAGAAATAAAGCTTCTAAAAATGGATTAAAAGGTATATATAGTGAATATTCCTCGACAGATTTAAGTTCGTATTTTGAAGATCTTAAGGTTTTAACTTTGTGGAGTATGATTATTAAAGAAAATATAGATAATAACAGAAGCCTCGTTTTTAATTTAGAAATAAGGGAAATTGACAAGTTGCGATTTAAATTAAAGAGTCAAGAATAGGCGCTTACAACATCATATAATTGTACAACTAAATGATACTTTAATAAAGCCAATCACTTTAATC
>JAEYWK010000200.1 GCA_023431345.1 Pseudomonadota bacterium | reverse complement strand
GCCGGGCGCTGAGGCGCGATTGTCTGGCTCGGGTGCGACCATGTTCCTAGGGACCTGTGACTGGGGAGGCGGAAGTGCGCGGCGAAGCGACAGTACTTCACGCTGACCTCGACGCGTTCTATGCCTCCGTAGAGCAGCGCGATGCACCCGAATTGCGTGGGCGGCCGGTGATTGTGGGCAGTGGCGTGGTTCTTGCCGCCAGCTATGAGGCGAAGGTCCGCGGAGTGCGTACCGCGATGGGCACCGCGCGGGCCCGCGCCCTGTGTCCCGAGGCCGTGGTGGTGCCCGCCCGCATGGAGGCCTATTCCGCGGCCAGCCGCGATGTCTTCGCCATCTTTCACGACACCACGCCCGATGTTGAGGGCATCTCCATTGACGAGGCGTTCCTTGAGGTGGGAGGGCTGCATCGCATAGCCGGAACGCCAGAGCAGATTGCGGTGAGGCTACGGGAACGGGTGCGCACCGACGTCGGGCTGGCGATCTCGGTGGGTGTGGCGCGCACTAAGTTTCTCGCCAAGGTGGCGAGCGCGGTCAGCAAACCGGACGGACTGCTCATCGTGGAGCCTGACCGTGAGGAGGAGTTCCTGCATCCGCTGCCGGTGGAACGGCTATGGGGCGTGGGCGCGGTGACTGCGGAGAAGTTGCACGCGCGGGGCATCCGCACTGTGGGTCAGCTCGCTGCATTGGAGTCGGGCCTTGCCGAACAGATGCTCGGCTAGGCGGCGGGTGCTCATCTGTACGCGTTGGCGCGGCTGCGGGATCCGCGACCGGTGGAGGCCACCAAGCAGCATGGATCAATCGGGGCGCAGCGCGCGCTCGGCAACCGGAGACGCTCGTTCGCGGAACTCGAGTTGATCGTCACGCAAATCATGGACAAGCTCGCTAAGCGCTTGCGGGATCGCGAGCAGTCGAGTGGCACTGTGGTGTTGCGACTGCGGTACGGCGACTACGCCAAGGCGACTCGATCGAGGACCTTGAGCGCCCCCACCAACCGTACGGAGGTCTTGCTGGGGGTCGCGTTGGGGCTGCTGGCAAGCGTCGAAGCCGACGTCGCGGAGCGCGGCGTCACGCTCATCGGCGTCTCGCTTGGTCACTTGGCGCGGGCCGACACCCTCCAGCCCGAACTGCCCATTGACTGGCACGACGGAGCGCGCATCGACAAGGCGCTCGACGCAGTGCGCGACAAGTTTGGCGCCGCGGCCGTCACCCGCGCCGCGCTCATGGGACACGATGAGGGCGTGAGAATGCCTCGACTCGCGGAACACGAGTAGGGGTGGTTCAGGGTCGCCGCGAGCTAGTACCAGTACGGCGCTTGCGGCACGTAAGGCGCCTCCAGCTCCTCGATCTCAGCGGCGGTGAGCGTCACGTCCAACCCAGCCACAGCGTCGGCCAAATGATGCGGCTTGGTAGCGCCGATGATGGGCGACGCCACCACGCCATGCGAGCGCACCCACGCCAGGGCCACATGCGCCATCGGCACGTCACGCGCGGCGGCCACGCGCTGGAGTGCGTCGATGACCCCGGAGTCGTGGGGGGAGTCGAAGGTCTCAGCCACGGCGTCGGCGCTGGAACGGGCGGTCTGCGCACCCCACGGCCTGGTGAGCCTGCCCTTGCCCAGCGGCGAGTACGGGACCAGGCTCACGCCCATGTCCGCGCACATGGGGATGAGCTCGCGCTCGTCCTCGCGCTTGATGAGGTTGTACTGATTCTGCATGGCGGCAAAGGGCGTCCAGCCGTTGACGGCGGCGGCGGTCTGCAGCTTGGCGAACTGCCACGCGAACATGGACGATGCCCCCAGCGCCCGCACCTTGCCGGCCGTCACCGCCGCGTGGAGGGCCTCCATGGTTTCCTCCACGGGGGTCTCGGCGTCAAACCGGTGGATGTAGTAGAGGTCTATGTAGTCGGTGTCCAGGCGGGCCAGCGAGGCGTCCAGTTGCTCGCGGATGGCCGGTGCTGACAGGCCAGCGCCGGTGGGACCGTCGTGCATGCGGCCCCACACTTTGGTGGCGATCTGCACGTGCTCGCGGCGCGAGTAGCGCTTGACGGCGCGGCCCACAAACTCCTCGGAGGTGCCCTGCTGGTAGACGTTGGCCGTGTCCCAGTGGGTGATGCCCAGCTCGATCGCCTGCTTGAAGAACGGCTGCGACTGCTCCTCGGTGAGAGTCCACGTGTGGAGGCCGCGCTGCGGGTCGCCGTACGTCATGCAGCCGAGCGCTAGCTCGCTGACTGTCAGGCCGGTGTTGCCTAGTGGGACTTGGTGCACGTGGGTGCCTTTGTGTGGGTGTGTGGGCGTCTCTCGCAAGCGTATCTGTCGGGTGCGCCGACCACACGGCCGACGCTGGGGCCGCGACTCCCGTCGACGTGCCGACTCTGGATGATTCCGGGAGACGACTCGCCAAAGTGCCCAACGGCCCGATCATCCAGAAGTAGCAGCGCAGCCAAGGAATCCATTGGTCAAAGCCGTTGCCAGTCGCGGCACCCCGCAACGCGTGGGCGCACGTCAGCCCGAACGCATCATCGGCCCACGCGTCCATGACACACGGCATCAGACAGCACGTCGCTGGCGCCGTAGCGAACGGCGACATGCATTGCAGTGGCTTGGCGAGCGCGCGAACCTCACCTTGTCTCTGTCGTCACTAGACGCAACCGTTCTAGCAGGAGGTTTGTGATGGGTTCGTCAAGTGGGCCAACTTCGGAGTTCTCGTCGACCGAGGAACTACCGATATTGACGGCATCGACACGGGCCGGCAGCGCGCGAATGAACATGTCGACGGTTGTGGGGCTGTCCTCTGAGCTTCGCTTCAGCAATGGACTGAGGTTTGCAATATGAAGGTTCAGGCGGAACGCATTTCGTTGGTGGAGCCGAGTCAAGAGATACGTACCAAGGTCACACTTGCCGAGGGGCCCCACCTCAATGTCTGCTGCACTCAAGGTCTCCTCGATTAGGTGCGTGAAGGCTCTAGATCGGCTTGCGCTTGTGAACGAGTTGTTGACGCGATAGTTGACCGTCGCCCGGCCGTCGGCAAGCTCCTGAATCCAGGTCTCGTGAGTCAGTGCGAGGGGATAGGGTTCAAGTGCCGTCGCGTGGTGGAGCGGTCGCAAGTGGACGACATCCGCGTCAATCCAAGTCACTCTCTCAGCTCCTGCCGAATGCATCTCGTCGATTAGCAAGAGCCGGGCGATGTCAGTGACAGGGAGAATGCTCTCCGTGACTTTCGCGGATACGGACGTTGGCGCCAAGCTAAGGAACTCCGCATCCGGGATGCGCTCGTAGCCCAAGCCGCACTCGGTAGCTCGGGACCGCGTCAACTCCATGAGCGACGATAGCCAAGGCGGTGCCGGTTCTGCGCAACTCTGCACGACCACGTGGTTGTTCATCCGTGGAGCATCCGCATTCGTGCAAGGTTCTCCAAGTTGCGCATCCTTTCTTGGCGACCGCCGCCGATCCTCTGGAGAGTATTCCGCAATTCGTTGAATCGCTGGTCTATCTGCCTCCAGGAAATCTGCCTTCCAGAATCGGTTAACAAGACGAGCAGTTCTGTTTCAAGTTCATGAAACCTTTGTACGTACCGCTCGGGACGCGTCTCCGCGCTACCTATGACAGCAGCTCGGGTCAGATCATCTTCTGCGAGCTTGCGCATTGTCGGCGTGCCGATCCGGATTGCGGCACGCACGCGGAGTCTCACTACGTCCGCGGCCAACGACGGGCTATGGTCAATTGCAATTGCATCGATTGCACGACCGTTTAGTTCAACGAGCGCGCGTTCAGGTTGATGCATGAGGCTGGCTCGCGTCGCGGCGACACGCGCGCTAGCGTAAGCCGTCGACGCGAGTTCTGACGCGCGTGCGAGGTGACCCTCAGCCGCGTCCAGATCCCCGAGTTTGTACGCCGCCACGCTCGCAATGTCGTGAAGGCGTCGTCGCTCGTTTCGTTGTGCGGCGCTCCGTGCACTAAGCGACGCCCAGAGGCCCAACTGCGCAACCTGCAATCCTTGACGCCTCAAGCCCAAGTCACGGGTTGCGTGTCCTGCCGATCGCGCGAAGGACGACACGATCAACGCCTCCGCGTCACTTAAGTCGCTCGTGAGGAACGCCGGAAGCGCATAGAGAAACTGAACCGCTTCCCTGAGGACGGCATCGGTGTGGTCGCCGCTCTGCAACGCCACGTCGTTCCTGTGAGTAGCCTCGGCGAGTGCGTCAGTGAACAAGGGCCGCCTCAGCGCCAATGAGCGAAGGTCGGCCAGATGCTCAAGTTCCAGCTGAGTCAGTTCGAATGGCCGCACCGGATTGGCGCGGATCTGAAACTCATTCTGAACTTTGACGACCATCTCGCCAGCAGTAACGCCGGAAGCAACGACTGTTGATGGATTTTCGGCCGTTAGCGTGGAGCGTGCAAAGTTGTGGGTAAAGACAAGGACTGAAGCATTCGACCGGATACCTTCGAGTCGAACCTCAGTCGCTCTTGCCTTTCCTACTTTTCCGGGGGGGTTCCTGTCGCAATGCTTCGACGGTTCTACCCACCCCACCTTCGATGTGTATGTCTCGTTCTGCTTCGACCCGGCGCGCGGTGAGGTCGCCCTCTGACGCGATACTCACACGTCCCTTAGTCGACCTCACATCCGACGCTGTGACTTGGCTATCGCGATGAGATATTCGTTTTCCGGAGAACGAGAACAGCCAAGGGATGCGGAACCTAACGCGGTCCGGCGACCGCAACATGATCCAGAGAGCGACTGCGACCAAAACGACAAAAACCGCACTTGCGACGATAACTCCGCTATCCATGTCTCACCCCTCCACCTCCAAGATACTGCGCGCCGAGGGTCTCCGGTGCCTTTACTTGAGTGACTGGACATTGTTGGGGCTCTCCGTCCACCCGCCAAAACGGGCGCATACGAGCCGTCGGAGGCTCCGGGGTCGTCGAAGCGACTCGCGAACTCTCACGGCTGGGTAGTCGGCGAACGATGTGGCTTGCTCTATCCGGCTATGGTCGGAATTAGTTCACCACGCTGAGTTCGCGCCGAATCGGCCCACCCTCATATCCCTTGTGGGCGCGCCCACGGGGCTCGTCGGTACCCGCCTCGTTGCCCCAAACTTCCCAGCCGTCCCGCGGGTGTCTTGCGAAGAGCTCGAGGAATGGTCCAGGGGAGCAAGCCTCAATGAGGTCATACTGCTCGTCGGGCTTCCGAGAGTGCTCGCGCTTGCGGGACTCGATCATGTTCACCTGGCTCCGCGCGGGGGGCAGGGTACGCATGGAGCCGCGCACGCCGAAGAGGATGAGCTCAGTCACGTTCCGAAAATAGAACCCAACACCGCGCCCGTCCGGCCCACCGTCGGCTCGCCTCTTGGCCCACACCACGTTGCTCACGTATCGAAAGCCCCATGCCTCCATGACCTGCATGCCCTCAGGCAGCAACGCGTTGGGGACCCACAGGTATAGGTGCGCGTTGTCGGCAACGACGCTCTTGACGGGGAGAGCCTTGATCGCATCCAAGTCCATCGTGTCGTAGCGGTCTAGCCGGCGGTGTTCCGGCGCGACTTTGCCGGTTCGGTTGGTGAACCGCCATGGCGGGTCGGCGAGGACAGTCTGAAACCCGCCCGCGACCTCGGGCAGTGGGGTGAACGGTGTGGGTTCTAGGTCTGCTCGCAACGGGGACGCCATGCCTAGAAGACTAGGACACTGGTGTGACGTAGGCGTTGATCCGTCCGGGGCGAGCCGCGCTATTGGAGGTCAAGTTCAGGGTCCGGGAGCGGTTGGGGAGCACTCACGCCGATCCCTGCCCAAGTCTCGCGGGTGATGCCCACGGCAAGTACCGGGCACCCACCTCCGTCACCGCGCGACAAACGTGATGCGAGCTTCTCCATATTCGTCGTGGTCGTGGTCCCAAGTCGGCGAAATGCATCTTCGCTCTCGAGATCGGTACCAGCGACCTCGCGAATGCCCTTGTGGTCGCGCGTGACTATGACTGCTACGTCGATCAGGCCAACGTCGTATAGCGCGCGATATGCGCTGAGGTCACGGTCGAGGTTGCCGTCCTTGGCATTCCACTCCACATCAAGTGCGACCCGGCCCTTGAGGTTGTCCACCTCGAAGCCCTCGTTCTCGACTGTCGAAGTCAAGAACTGGTCGTCATAGGTTCGCGCATGCTTTGACGTCTTCCTGCGACCCTCTAGGGAGTAGGTCGTGTTGATTCGCACCGCATCCCATCCCAGCGTCTCGAATGCTGCGTCGAGGCGAATCGGAATCTGGCCCCGGTTGCCGCCGGGCACGAGCAAGTCGCTGTCGTAGATCCAGAAGGCATCGAGCACCGAGACAAGGTCCGCGTATTGAACCGGGTTGCTAGCGCCCAAGACTGCTGCCGCATTTCGAGTCTCGAGCCACGTGTAGCGGACCTGAACCTCTGCTGGGATGGCTTGCTCGAATGAGCGAGTGAGGTCCATACGCCCACGTTAGCGAACTTGGCGATATCCAATACCACCAACCCACCACTAGTACTTGGCGCTCGCATATTTAGCGAGCGCGGTTTGCCTCTATCGACCCGCCTTGCCGAGCGCTTGGCGCCACAGGTACGGCCGCGCTACGGGCATTCTTCCTACTCCGGCGGAGGCCCCGCTGACACAATGGGCCCATGGATGTCGAAGAGTTGGCTGTGAGCGAGGTCAAGCGCTTAATCGCGATGTGTCCGCACCTCAAGTCCTATATCGACACGAATGACAAGACACCGCTAACTGACGGTCACATCGAGTTGTATGGCGGGTTACCGCAATCGAACTCAACGCGCCGCGGCAGGGTGCCTGTCCAAGTCAAAGGGCGTAGTTACAAGAATCTTGCTAAGGCACGCCAAAATTGGCGGATTTCTCGAACTGACTTACTTGGCTTTCAGCAGGACTCAGGAGTGTTCTACTTCTTTGTGCGGGTCGAGAAGGACTCTGGCAATTGCACGGTCTATTACTCGATTCTCGCTCCATTCAAGATCGAAGCCTTGCTGAACGAACTCGCGCCGGGCGAAGACTCGATCGCCATTGAGTTGAAGCGAGTACCCGGCGACCCCGCAGAGGTGGAGTCACTACTGTTCGTGGCGTTGTTAAGTCGCGACCAGAATCCGGCCGCAGGTTTCGATCCCGCTCTTCTGGAGGTTGCGGAGAGCCTCACGTTGCACGCCGTAGGGGACTACAACTTCGACGCACCACTCACCATAGATCTGGCGTCCGGAGAGGTTGTGCTAGTGCTCCACACGTCAGGGGGCATGTCCGTTGCGCTCCCGGGAGTACTTGAACTAGTGCCGGGGGACTACACAAAGCGCACGTTGCCCGTGACGGTTACGTCCGGCGCTACCACATACCAGAGCGTCCAGCGGCAGAGGATTGACGAAGAAACGGTTGAAATCTCTCTGGGCGACGGCGTCAAACTGACAGTGCGTGAAGAGGCTGATGCTCGAGCCATCGGAGCGTCGTACAGCCTAGGGGGGTCCTTGGCAGCTCGCTTGCGAGCCATCGACTTCATGCAGGCATTCAGAGACACCGGCACGATAGAGGTTGACGGGAAGCCCATCGCCCTCGGCGAAGTGGTCAGCGATGAACGCGCAGGTAGCTTGGATGAAGCTGAGGTGGGTCTCCGCCAGATGGCAGAGCTCTGCGACGTGCTAGGGGCCGACAAAGAACTCTTGGACCTCGACACTATTGGTGAACACGATATTTCCCAGTTTTGGGTGCTCTACAAGGCTTTTGTTAGGGGCGAGGAAGTCGTAGGAACGATGCCCAATCCGGGATTCGTGACGCGGCGGTTGGGAGATTGGCGCCTGATAGTCTTCGCCCTCGCGACGGATACACCCGACCGCTGGAAACTAGTTGATCCGTTCTCGGCGGACTTCCGACGTCAGTTCTGGGCGCGTCCGGAGAACGAGGACTCGAAGCCCTATCCAGTCACGCCGTACGACTGCGGGTTCGAGACCGAACTCCTCTCTCGCACGTTGAATCTGCACTTGGATTCCATTGTTGGTGCATACGAAACAGTCATCGACTGGCCCGACACCACGTTCGTGCAAGCCAACCTAAGAGTGCTTTCCCTAATCGCGGCCGCAGATTCTTGTGGGAGACGCTGGGACGAGCTTCTCGACGCTGCGACCGAACTCAACGAGTGGCTTATCTCGTGCCAGGGTGCCGAACCGCATCACCTACTCAACCGATGGCAGATCCTTCACCGCCGTGGCGAGATGACATCCGACGAACGCTTGGAAGTCCGTGCGCTAAAGCATCGAATGAGCGGTGTGGACGCACACGAAATGGCGCACCTCTTCAAGATTGCATGCGCGATCCTGCTGGACGAGTCAGAGGAGGTGGACTACTTGGTGGCCGCCCTGTCTGAAGATGACCTCACCCGGATGCAGAGTTGGCCGATTTGGGCCATCAGGTCATCGTGATGCGCTCCCTCGGAGTCGATCCAAGACTGCGTTTGGCCAGTGGGTAGTGCCTGCGCGGCTCAGGACCATTCGCACCCTGAGAGCCTGGGCGGACCTTTCAGGGCCGGACGAGCCGGCAACGGTTGACTTGCGTTGGGACAAAAGTGGGCCCCGTGGGGCTCGAACCCACGACCCGCGGATTAAAAGTCCGCTGCTCTACCAGCTGAGCTAGAGGCCCCGGCGTCCATAGTAGTTGGAGCTCGCCACCACCAAGGGCACCGGCTACCTCACCACACCCAACGCTTGGAACGCGCGCCACGCCATCGCTTGCGGCAGCGGCCGGTCCGAGAGCGCCACCCCCACGCACTTGTTCACCGCCACCGCGCGCACTCGCGCCAGCAAAGCATCGTCCACGCGCCCGGTCGCCTCGCCGTACGCGGTCAACGCCGCCTCCACGCCCTCACGAGGCATCAACGTGTGCATGAACCCCAAGTCCACCGCCGGGTCGCACGCCGCCATGGACCCCCAGTCCACAATCCCGCCAAAGCGCCCGTCCACCGAGAGTACGTTGGCGCCATGGAAGTCCGCATGCGACCACACCGCCCCCACTTCACCGGCCGACGCTACCCAGGCTTCCGCTTCCAGCCCGGCTTCCCACAGGGCCAGGGCGGCATCGGCGTCCAAGCGCTCGCCAGCCGGGCCAGAGAACCCAGCAACGCGCGCAATGCGCTCGCGAGTCTTCGCGTCCCGCGCGGCCAAAGAGATGGACTGCTCGTCATTGAACGGCGCGTCAGCAGGCGCCGGCATATGCACTTGCGCGAGCGCCTTGCCCACGGCCGCGCCCTCGCTCTCCAGCAACGGCACCTCCAGCGCAGTGAGCCCCGGCAGCCATGTCACTACCGCCCACGGCCACGGATACCCCTCGCCCGGCTCACCGGCGGCCACAAACTCGGGATGAGGAAAGTCCCACCCCAAGCCCAGCTTGGGCACCCACAGCGTCTCGGCCAGCAGAAACCTCACGGCCACCTCGGTGCGCGGCAACCTCACCGCCAGCCCACCACCCAGCCGGAACATCGCGCAGTCCCACCCGTCAAAGCGCTCTCCCAGCGGCAAGCCAGCCAAGTCCGGAAGCTGCCTGACGAGTAGAGCCGCCACAGCGTCGGGCGTAATGGAGGGGTGAGCCTCTGGCGGGATGGTGTCGAAGCTCATGAGGCCTTAAGCCTAAGCGGGCGTGAGAATGCGCCAACGAGTGGCGCGATACAGCAGCGACCCCACGGCCACGCCGCCCACAATGATCGCGGCCACAATCACGCCGATGGACCCATACCCCTTGGCGGGGTCAAGGAACGGGTAGGGGAACCAGCCGTCGGTGGCGCCGCGGATGAGCACCACCACTAGCCACG
>JAEYWK010000195.1 GCA_023431345.1 Pseudomonadota bacterium | reverse complement strand
GACCAGCTGCGCTCGGTCGACGAGTTCAAACAGCTGATCATCGCCTGGCGGGACGGCGCCCCGCTGCGTCTGGGTGACATCGCGCGCATCGAGAATGCGACCGAGGATCGGCGCCTCGCGGCCTGGGCGGACCGACTTCCGGCGGTCCTCCTGAACGTGCAGCGCCAGCCCGGCGCCAATGTGATCGAGGTGGTCAATCGCGTGCAGGAGCTTCTACCGCAACTGCGCGCCAGTCTGCCGGCGGCGGCCGAGCTCTCCGTGCTCACCGACCGCACCCAAAGCATCCGCGCCTCGGTGCGGGCGGTGCAGCACGAACTTCTCTTCGCCATCGCGCTCGTGGTGCTGGTGACGTGGGTCTTCCTGCGCAACGCCGCAGCCACGATCATCCCGAGCATCGCCGTGCCGCTGTCGCTCATCGGCACGTTCGGTGTGATGTACCTGTGCGGGTACTCGCTGAACATCCTCACGCTCATGGCGCTGACCATCGCCACCGGGTTCGTGGTGGATGATGCGATCGTGATGGTGGAAAACGTGGCCCGTTTCCGCGAGCAGGGCTTCTCGCCCCTCGAGGCGGCCCTGCGCGGCGCGGGGCAGATTGGTTTCACGCTCGTCTCGCTCACGATCTCGCTCGTGGCCGTCCTGATACCGCTGCTCTTCATGGGCGGTGTCGTGGGCCGATTGTTCCACGAGTTTGCCATCACCCTCGCGGTCGCCATCCTGATCTCGCTCGTGGTGTCGCTCACGCTCACGCCGATGATGTGCGCGCGCATGCTCCCCGCGCACGACTCCGGCGGCCACGGCCATGAGAGCCTGCTCGGGCGGGTGATCGAGCGTTACGGGCGTTGGCTCGACTGGGTGCTCAACCATCAGCGCCCCACCCTCTGGGTCATGGTCGGGACGCTGGCCCTCACTGTGGTGCTCTACCTTGTGGTGCCGAAGGGGTTCTTCCCGCTCCAGGACACCGGTGCGATCCAGGCCGTGACTGAGGCCCCCGAATCGGTCTCGTTCGCGACGATGGCCGAACGTCAGCAGGTGCTCGCCGAGATGGTGCTCCAGGATCCCGCGGTGGCGAGCCTGTCATCATTCATCGGCGTGGACGGGACCAACACCACGCTCAACAGCGGCCGCATGCTCATCAATCTGCTGCCCCATGGCGAGCGCGACACCGGGGCGCTCGAGGTGATTGCGCGCCTGCGCGAGCGAGCGCGCCAGGTGCCCGGGATCTCGCTTTACCTGCAGCCCGTGCAGGAGCTCACGATCGAGGACCGCGTGAGCCGCACCCAGTTCCAGTTCATGCTCACGTCGCCGGACGAGTCGTTGCTGCATGAATGGACGCCTCGTCTGGTGCAGCGCATGCAGGAGCGCCCCGAGCTGGCCGACGTGGCCAGCGATATTCAGGATCGCGGACTGCAGGCCTTTGTCGACATCGACCGCGATGCCGCCAGCCGGCTCGGCGTGACCGTGGCCGAAATCGGCGATGCCCTCTACAGCGCGTTTGGCCAGCGGCAGATTTCCACGCTCTTCACCCAGTCCAGCCAGTACCGCGTGGTGCTGGAGATGGATCCCCGCCTCGCCTCCGGGCCCGAGGCCCTGCAAGGCGTCTACGTGCGCGGCACCGGCGGCGCCTCCGTACCGCTCGCCAGCATCGTGCGCGTGAGCGAGCGCCCGACCACGCTGCTCATCAACCAGGTCGGCCAGTTCCCGGCCGTGACCGTGTCATTCAATCTTGGAGACGGCTACTCGCTGGGCGAGGCGGTCGCGGCGGTGGAACAGGTCGGAAAGGAAATCGAGCTGCCGCTGGCGGTGGAGCTTCGTTTTCAGGGCGCGGCCCACGCCTTTCGTTCGTCGCTCTCGGGCACGGTCTTTCTCGTGCTCGCCGCCGTGATCACGATGTACCTCGTGCTGGGCGTACTCTACGAGAGCAGCATCCATCCGGTGACCATTCTCTCCACGCTGCCCTCCGCGGCGGTGGGCGCGCTGCTCGCTTTGTGGGTGACCGGACGCCCGCTCGATATGATCGCGATCATCGGGATCATCCTGCTCATCGGGTTGGTGAAGAAGAACGGAATCATGATGGTCGACTTCGCGCTCGAGGCGGAGCGTCACCAGGGCCTCAGTCCGCGCGAGGCGATCCGGCAGGCGGCGCTGCTGCGCTTTCGCCCGATCCTTATGACGACGCTGGCCGCGCTCTTCGGCGCACTCCCGCTCATGCTCTCCACGGGATCGGGCGCCGAACTGCGCCAGCCCCTCGGGCTGGTGATGGTGGGCGGATTGCTCGTGAGCCAGGTGCTCACGCTGTTCACCACCCCGGTGGTTTACCTGTTCTTCGATCGCCTCGCGCGGCGCCGCCGTCCCGACGGGCAGGAAGCCGCACGCCTGGTCGAGCACACACCGGCCGAGTCGCCCGCGCGATGAATCTCGCCCGTCCATTCGTGCAGCGGCCGGTGGCGAGCATCATGATCGCGCTCGGCCTCGTGCTCGTCGGCGCGCTCGCCTACGGGCTGTTGCCGGTGGCTCCGCTGCCCGAGGTGGATTTCCCGACGATCCGCGTCAACGCCTCGTTGCCCGGCGCCAGTCCCGAGACGATGGCGACGAGCGTCGCCACACCCCTGGAGCGCGCGCTCGGCAGCATCGCGGGCGTCACCGCCATCACATCGGACAGCCGACAGGGGCAAACCAGCATCGTGCTGGAGTTCGACCTCGACCGCGACATCGACGACGCCGCCCGCGACGTGCAGGCCGCGATCAATGCCGCCCGCGGTCAGCTGCCGGCGGGCATGCCCGGCAATCCGAGCTACCGGAAGGTCAATCCGTCGGCGGCGCCGATCCTGGCGATCGCGCTCAGCTCACCCAACATCTCCCCCGGCGACCTCTACGATTTCGCATCCACCATTCTCGCACAAAAGCTCGCTCAGGTCTCCGGCGTGGGCGAAGTGACGGTGGGCGGAAGTTCGCTGCCCGCCATCCGGGTGCAGCTCAATCCGCACGCCCTCGCTCACCATGGCATCGCGCTAGACGAAGTTCGTCGGGCCATCGGGGATACCAACGCCGTGCAGCCGCGGGGCGCGCTCGACGCCGGCGGTCGCTACTGGCAGGTCCAGCTCGGCGATCAGTTGCGCGAGGTCGAGGACTACCGTTCGCTCATCATCCGCTACCGCGACGGCGCCGCCGTGCGCCTGGGCGACGTCGCGCTCGTCAGCGAGTCGGTGGAAAACCGATACAGCAGCGGCTTTCACAACGACCGGCCCGCCGTCGTGCTCATGGTCAGCCGCCAGCCCGGGGCCAACATCATCGCCACGATCGACGCCATCAACGCGCAGTTGCCCGCGCTGAGCGCCCTGCTCCCCGAGGACGCCAATCTCGCTGTCGTCATGGATCGCTCGCCGGCCATCCGGGCGACGCTGCACGAATCGCAGCGCACGCTCCTGCTTGCCGCCGGCCTGGTCATGCTCGTGGTGTTCCTGTTCCTGGGCAGCCCGCGCGGCGCGCTCATCCCCACCGTGGCGATCCCGGTGTCGATCATCGGCACCTTCGGGATCATGTATCTCTACGGGTTCTCGCTCAACAACCTGTCGCTCATGGCGCTGATCGTCGCCGCGGGCCTGGTCGTGGATGACGCCATCGTCGTGCTCGAGAACATCTCGCGCCACATCGAAGCCGGCCTGCCGCCAATGCAGGCCGCGATCAAGGGCGCGGGTGAGGTGGGCTTCACCCTGCTGGCGATGAACCTATCGCTGGTGGTCGTCTTCGTCTCGATCCTGTTCATGGGCGGACTGGTAGAACGGTTGTTCCGCGAGTTT
>JAEYWK010000031.1 GCA_023431345.1 Pseudomonadota bacterium | reverse complement strand
TGGATGCTGACGGTCCGGGACTTGCTCTTGTACGGGGGCGCCTTCCCGGCGACCGTGACGGTGCCGGACCCGACGATGCTGGCCGGTGTTGCGGTCGCCGACACCTTGAACGTCGCGCCGACCACGTCCACCTTCGGGCTCGACTTGCTGTACGCCTTCGTGTACCCGGACCGCTTCGGGATGTACACCCGGTAGTACCGGTTCTTCTCGTTCGTCATCTTCGTCGTCCAGCTGTACTTCCCGGACGAGTTCGTGGTCGCCTTCTTCACGGTCTTCCACGTGCTCGACCCGCTGTACTTCATCTGGATGTAGATGGTCTTCTTCGCCGCGACCGGGCTGGTGGTCACCGACACCGTGACGCTCTGGTACTTCTCGAGCTTGGTGGTCGACACCGTCACGGCCGCCGTCTGGGTCTTGGTCGCTGCCTGCGCGGTTCCGCTGCCGGCGATCAGCGCGCCAGCGGTGAGCGCGAGCGTCACCGCCGCCGCAACGAGCGTTCTGATGGTCTTCATGGGAGGGTCCTCTCTCGTGGTCGGACCCTGTGATGTCCGTCCGACCGTGATGATCCGGCCCCCCAGACATGTTCAGGGTATCGGGCTGCACCGACTGGCGCAGCCGACATTCCCGGCATGTCGGGGTTCAACCTGGTAGCGGGCGGGAATGCGGTGCGCTATTCGCCTGCGCCGACGTTCTCGGCGGCCTGTTCGATGGCGGCCCGCAAAGCGGGGGTGTCTGTCAGGCCGCCGGTGTAGCGGACCCCGTTGACGATGACGGTCGGGGTTTGTGTGATTCCGCTGTCGGCGGCGGCACGGGTCAGGTCGGCGACCGTGCGCTGGCGCTGCAGGTCCTTGAACGTGCCCGCGATGTCGGCCGGCACCCCGGCGGCGGTCGCGAACTGTTCGATCTCGTCGTCGTTCAGTCCGGATGTCCCTTCCTGCGGCTGCCCGGTGAACACCGCCTGGTGGAACGCGAGGACGCTGCCGGGCGCCTTCTCACCGACGACCAGGAGCGCGTTCGCCGCCCTGGTGGAGTACCTGGAGCCGCGTGCCGCGTCGTCGAGGAACGCCATCGGGTGCAGCCCGACACGGATGGTGCCGCTGTCGACCAGGTCGTTGAACAGTGGCGCGTTCGTCCTGTCGAACTGGCCGCAGCCGGGGCACATGTAGTCGAAGTACAGGTCGACCATGACGGGCGCGTCCGGGTCACCGACGACGATCGGGGCGGCCTGCGGTTCCTTGGCGCCGCCGGCGAGGATCGCGACCCACACGATGATGCCGACGATCGCGGCCGCGAGGATCCCGCCGGTCGCTGCGAGGATGCGGGTGGCGGCGATGTTCTCGCTGCGGGTCAGGGTGGAGCTCATCGAGATGTCCTTTGATCAGGTGGTGTCACCCGATCTATGCGGCGCCCTGCCTGCGGCGCCGGGTCAGTCCCACCAGCCGCCGCCCCACCGGTTGTGGCGGGGGTCGACGGTTGGCGGCTCGACGAGCGTGTCGCCGGTCGCAGCCCACTCTTTGCGGGCGTCCAGCAGGGCGTCACGGACAGCGGCGCGTTCCGGGCCGTACCAGGACAGGTGGCGGTCGCGGGCGGCGGCGCCGGGGCGGCGGCAGTTGGCGTACTTGATCGCGGTCGGGTTGTCGGCCCACCAGGTGCACTGGTGGCTGTGCGGGTCGTCCAGGTCGCAGTCGTGGGTGTCCCAGCGGGCATCGTCGACCAGCCACAGTCGGCGGCCGAACACTACGGTGCGGTACTCGACGTCCGGCGCCAGGCAGCTGCTGGGGCGGTACGGCATCACGATGTCGTGCTCGTCGCGGCGGTGCCGGTCGTAGGCGACGTCGGGCGCCCACACGTCGGTGAAGCAGCAGTCGACGAGGCGGAGCTTCTCGCGGTCACCGGCTTCCAGCCAGGACCGCTGGTCGTCGAGTTCGAGGTGGCTGGAGTACAGCCAGCGGCCGCCGCGTGCGGTGTTCTCGCACGCCCAGTGGTGGGCGGTCTTGTTCACGACGCGGTCCAGCTGGACGCGCGTCGGCAGATCCTTGAAGGTGCGTGCCATAAGTAGGGCCCCTCCCAGGGCCCGGGCACCGTGCGGACCCCGGCGGGGTCCGTGTGGTCGCGGTACCTACCTACTTCGCATCGCTGCCTCCTCGGTTGTGGTCGGTGAACTGTGTCACCAGGTTGATGTCCGGCGGGCAGCGACGATCCGGGCTCTCCGCCCGATCTCGTGGGCGGCCATCTCGGAGCTCCGGATGTCACCGAACAGGTACAGGTCGACGAGCACAGCGAGTTCCCCGGCCCCGGTTCGGGTGTTGTCGGCGAGGAAGATGTCACCCTCGTCGTCCAGGACCAGCCCGAACTGCGCCTCGACCTGGTCGAGGTCGTCGGTGCGTCCGTACAGCTGGTCCTCGCCGCGCGCCATCATCAGTGGGGCCGACAGGGAGTCGGTGATTCCGCTGGTGCCGGTCGGTGTCACCGCGGTCGCCACCTGGCTGCGGTTGTGGGTGGTGGAGCGGAAACGGAACCAGCCGCGGGTCGCGCCGAGCCGGTGGGCGATCTCGCCGGCGTCGAGGCCCTTCAGCGTGGAGCGGAGCTCGCTGCGCCGGGGCGCGGTCACCGCCTTGCCGCCGTCACCGTCGAGGAGGGAGATCGCCGCCAGGCGCATGGTGTCCTCCCAGCGGCGGCCACGCGCCTGCGCCCGCATCCACGCCTGGAAGATGGTCGACTCCACCGTCTGGGTCCTGCCCAGCATCCGGTGCAGCGGCAGGTCACCCGCTGCGGCAGCCTGTTGCAGTCGCCGGGTGGTCTGCCCGCTGATCTTCGCGGCCTGGCTGAGCGTCAACTCCATACTGGATATGTTCGCATATGCGAAGCATTCACGGAACCGTTGGGGTTGCGTCCTCCCAAAGTGTGGGTGGTCGGGGGCAGCGGACACCCTCGGGGCAACAAGCAGGTCAGTGTCAGTGGTGGTCGGCGAGCATCGCGTTCTGCCGGTCCCATTCGGCGCGCAGGCACTCGACGACACACGGGACGATCTTGTCCAGGTCTGTCATGCCGTACTCGGCGGCGATCTCGTCGACGATGCGGCGCGCGTTCGGCGCGTTGATGAACTCGCAGTCGCCGTAGATCGGGTCGACCTCGTCGTAGCAGTTGCGGCACCCGATGTACCCGTCGAGACCCTTCGCGACCGCGCCGCAGCACGGGGTGAGCGGCATCAGCATGCCCTGGCTGACGAGGAACTTCGCACCGAACCGGGCCTGCATTGTGATGGTGACCCGCGGCTGGATGTTCTCGAACCGGGTGACGGTCGTCTCCATCTCGCGGTAGCAGCTGGTGGTCATGGTTGGGCCCTTCCGTGTCGGCAGGTCGTGCACCTACCTGATGTCCGGCGCTGTGCAATGATCCGGCATCGCGACGGTAAGTGGCGGGGAAGGCAGCCGACCAGGCCAAAGGGGGTTGCCTTCCCCGCACGGAACCCATCCCAAGGTTCGTGGGCCCCGCCGGTGACGAGCCGGCGTTCCGGGGGCTTCCCGGGCCCGTGACGGGCCGGGTTGTGCCGGCCTGCCACCTGATCTATGCAGTGGAGTTCCCGGCGCGACTCGAACGCGCACAGTCCCGCGTAGGAGGCGGGTGCCCTGTCCTGTTGGGCGACGGGAACCTGTCGGACTGGCCGGACTCGAACCGGCGACCCCGCGGCCCCCAGCCGCGTGCGCTACCTGCTGCGCCACAGTCCGTTGTGGGCGTCGTCATTCGCATCCCACGATGCCGGGGGTGCCGTACCCGCCGCCCTCCTCGACCATCCTCGCCAGCCCCCGGGCTTCCGCCATCTCGCTGCCACCGATGTCGACGATCAGTGGGGTGACGGTGAACGGGATCCCCTCCACCGACAGCGACAAAGCCCAGAACTGGAC
>JAEYWK010000254.1 GCA_023431345.1 Pseudomonadota bacterium | reverse complement strand
CCCTTCCACCCTTCCACCCTTCCACCCTTCCACCCTTCCTGTTCCCCACTCTCGCTCTCGCTCTCTCTATCTCACAGATCCGTAAGAGCTTACTGATTCGGAGCAATGACGGCGAACTTATCGATGGCGCGCTCGGCGACCATGCGAATCAGATCATTTTCGTTCTGCGTGCTGCCCGGGGAAACCCCCGGCTCCGTCAGGTTCAGTGAGTAGCTCCCGATCAGGTTCTTGTCGGGATAGGTCAGCATGGCCACCTCGATCTTCACCTTGAGGTTACCGTTCGAGTAATCCGGCGCGCTGATGCTCGGTGACAGGTAGAAGCCCTTCACCGCGGGATGCGCCGCCAGACGTCGCTTCGCGTCGGCTTGGCTCTCGTTGGCGGGAGCCGCGAGGAACCCGGAGGTTTGCCCGACCTTGCTCGCCATCGCGGAGCGCACCATGCCGTCCACCTCGGCCGTACCACGCCCGGTCTTGTCGGTCGTCTTGCCGATGGCGACGTAGAACCTCGTATCGCTCACGAACAGCGGCTCGGCACCACCGCCGCCCGCGATCGTCTCGAGTGCTTTGCGGATGCTCGCTTTCACGACATCGCTCGATTCGGAACCGAGCCGGCGCTCGAGGCAGCCTTGAGCGCCCTTCATCGCCAAGCGGCCGAGGGCGGCGGCCGACGCCGCGCGCACCGTCGTGTTGGCGTCGGCGAGGGCCGAGCAAAGCGGCGTGATGGCGCGCTCGCTCTTCGACGCGCCGAGGGCGAGCGCAGCTTGCGTCCGCACACGAAAGTCCTCGCTGTTCGCCAAGTTGTAGACCAGCCGCTCCAAGTCGCTCGGCTGCGCCGCCGCGACCGACGTAGCGAGCAACGACCCGAAGAGCACCAACACCGACAACGCCCGCTTCGCTCGGGAGGGCAACATCGCAGGGCACGATATCATGGGTAGCTGGTGCAACGTTGGACGTGGCGCGCGCCACCGCTCTTCAAAAATTGGGCTATCGTGTGGCGCCGATGTGGTGCCTTGAGCGCAAGTCGCTACGCCTCCGCCCCCGGGTTAGATCGACCCGGGCCGCGTTAGCTGCGCTCGTTGCGTGCGTGCTCTACTCCGGCTGGACGGCCGCCGATGACGCCGCGCCAAGCCTGAAGGTATCGGGTCGAGCAGCGTTCGACGTCGAAGCTCGCAGCGCCCCGAGCGGCTACGAGCTTCGACTGCTGTTGGCTGACGAGGTGGGCAGGCCGCTCGGAGGCGCCGAGGTGAGCGTGCGCGCGGAAGGCGACGGCCTTCCGACGCTCCGCCGCTGCGGCGACACACGCGCTGAAGCCGCGGGCGAGCTCGTGCTCACCACCGATGCAGCTGGGCGCCTGTGCGTGAGCGTGACCGGCATGACCACCGGCAACGTGATCCTCGGCTATCGAGACGCGCGCGGTTACTTCGAACGCACGTCGCACAGCGTGCGACTGCCCGAGCGCACCACGAGCTCCTTCGAGGTCGGGTTCGATCCGCCGCTCACCAGTATTTCTCTCGACAAGCCGGTGCAAGAGCTCGGGCTCGTTGCGCGCAGCCGCAATGGAACACCTGCACCCGACGGCGCAGAGCTGGCCATCTCGCTGATCACGTCGGCGCGTGAGGTCGAGCTCGGCCGTAGCGCCCTCGACGGCCTCGGCGAAGTGCAGCGCTTCGCGATCCTCGCAGCGAGCTTCGGAGAGCCTGGTCCTGCACGTCTCGTAGCGCGCCTGCGCGCGCGTAGCGGCGACGACTTGAGCCGCGCGAGCGTCGGCGTGCTGCGAACCGCGACCGTCTCGCTTCGGCTGGACGACGCCGTCAGCAGCGTCGAAGTGGGCAGCGCCCTGAAGGTGCAGGCCGTGTCCGCGCTCGGCCCCGCTCCCGGCGGTGTGGTGGAAGCGCGAAGCGGAGGCTTCAGCGTCGCCGCCGCGCCCGTGCACGCCGGCGTTGCGCAGCTCGCCTTGCCGAGCGCGCCGGGAACGCCCTGGTCGAGCACGATCACTCTCGAGTACATCGGCCACGGCCCGGGCTGGATCGGGGGGACGCCGCTCGAAGTTCGCGTGCTGCCGGAGGGGCCCAGCTACGGGCGCTACGCGCTCTGGATCGGGGCGGCCGTGCTCGCCGCGCTCGCCGTCGTGCTCGGCTGGCGGCGCCCGGCCCGACCACGGCCCGTGGTGGGCGCCCTGCCCCCGCGCCCGCGCGCGAGCGTGGAGGTGCTCGAGGCTTTCCCGAGCGGCGCGGGTTACCGGGGCGGCGTGCGAGACGCCCACGAGGGCACCCCCGTCTCACCGGCGGTGCTGAGCTTCATCGGTCCGGGGTCGCCCGGCCCCGTGCTGCAACAAATCCGCGTCGGTGCCGAGGGGCAGTTCGAGCTGGAGGGCTCCACCTTCCCGCCGGGCACGAGCGTCGAAGTGACGGCGCCGTTTCACGCCACGTTGCGCGCAGAGCTGCCCCCACCGGGCGTGCTCGAGCTGTCGCTCATCACGCGCCGTCGTGCTTTGCTCGAGCGGCTCGTCCGCTGGGCCGAAAAGCGAGGCAAGCCGTGGACCCGCGCCGCCGGGGAACCCACACCAGCGCACGTGGTGGCCGCCGCTCGTAGCGAAGCCGAGCCCGAGGTCGAGCGCTGGGCGCGGGGTATGGAACGGCTGGCGTTCGGGCCGGTGGCTCCCGACGCGGCGAGCGAGCTCGCCGCCGGTGTGGCCGAGGATCCGAAACTCGGTGGAGAGTCACCTCGAGGCATTGACTGAATGGAGCGCGCCTCCCTATAGTCGCGGGCCCTCAGCAGTACGCGCGGAATGGAATTCATCTACGTCCTCTTGGCCCTGGCCGTCGCGGTCGGTGCGTACTTCCTCTTCTTCAAGAAGTCGGAGCCCGCGCTCCCGCCGCGTGAAGAGGCCGCCCCTCCCCAGCAAAAGTCCGAGCGCGGCGCCACGAAGCCCGCGTCGGTCAAGACGAAGGCGGCTCCGCCAGCTGAAGTCGTCACCCCTGATGACGAAGCCAACGAGGCCACGGCCGAAGCCGTCGCTCCTCCCGCGCCCGCCCGCCCATCGCGCCCCGCCCCGCCTTCCCGACGCGACGCCACGAAGACGCCTGAGCCGGCCCCTGCCGCGCCGAAGGCTCGTGATGTCAGCGGCCTGCGGCGTGGCCTCTCGAAGTCGCGCGAGTCTGAAGGATTTTTCGGGCGGTTGCGTGCGCTGTTCGTCGGCAAGAAAGAGCTCACCCCGGACCTCACCGCGCAGATCGAAGAGGTGCTGCTCACCTCCGACGTCGGCGTGGAGACGACCGGCGCGCTGCTCGAGCACGTCAAGGCGACGCTAGCCAAGGGCGAGCTGGCTGATCCGGAGGCGGTTTGGTCCGAGCTCCGCGCAGAATGCCGCAGAATACTCGAGGCTTCGGCGTCAGGGCCGCTCGAGCTGCGCGCCTCGCCCACCGTCGTGCTGATGGTCGGCGTCAACGGCGCCGGCAAGACGACGACCATCGGCAAGCTTGCCACCAAGCTGACCGCCTCGGGTAAGAAGTGCGTGCTCGCCGCCGGTGACACGTTTCGTGCGGCCGCGGTGCAGCAGCTCGTCGTTTGGGGCGAGCGCGTCGGCTGCGAGGTCGTTCGCGGCAAAGACGGCGGCGATCCGGGGAGCGTCGTCTTCGACGCGATCAAGAAGGCCCAAGAAACCGGAGCGGACGTGGTCTTGGCAGACACCGCCGGTCGTCTCCACACCAAGTCCAACCTGATGAGCGAGATGAAGAAGATCGCCAAGACGGCTGAGAAGGCCCTGCCCGGGGCGCCTCACGAAATCTTGCTGGTCGTCGACTCGACCAATGGTCAGAACGCCTTCGCTCAAGCCAAAGAATTCAAGGAGGCGCTCCCATTGACCGGTATCGTGCTGACAAAGCTCGACGGTACGGCTAAAGGGGGAGTGGTGTTGGGCGTTGCCAATGGCCTTCGCGTCCCAGTCCGATACGTGGGGCTGGGTGAGCGTCCAGACGATCTCCACGAGTTCTCTCCGGAGGACTTCGTGGAAGCGCTGCTTGGTCGCGAGTCAGAAGCGGTCTAACCGATTCTGTCTACACTGAAATGTTTTGCTTGTTGATCGTCTGAAATTTGGCGTGATATAGTCCCCCGGCGTTTCCGATTGGCGGAAATTACCAATAGTTTTCGGTATTTACGACAACGGACGTTGTAGGGGAAGCGTAAGAGGCATCGATGAAGAAAAGTTGCATCGGGCTCCTCATAGCGGCCCTCGGCGCAGTCCCGGCCACGGGGTTCGCTCAAGTTAAGTTGGGCGCCAAGGCAGAAGCCGGGGCGACCATTGACGCCGATGCCGAAGGAGCTAGCGCGCAGGCCGAAGGTGACGCCTCCGCAGACGCTGGCGGTGACGCCGCTGGCGAGGGCGATCTGGTGGACGAGGGCGACGGCGTCGGAGACATCTGCAAGATCGATCCGGCAGCCTGTCCCGTCCTCGACATGAAGAAAGAGGCGGCCCGGCCCATCAAGGAGAGCATCTACGCGGTGCAGCAGCTCTACGTGATGCGCGCCCGGCGTTTCGAGTTTACTCCGTGGTGGAACGCCAGCTCGCTGAACGACCAGTTCGTGCAGCATAAGGGGCCCGGCGTCGCCATCAACTACTACATCACCAACGTCCTCGCGATTGGCGCGAACTTCCGTTACTACGCGCCGTTCAACGAAGACAGCGCGTTCAACGGCCAAGTCCGGCGCGCCGCGCGCGTCGCCGTGCCGCTGAACGAGTACCAGTGGGGCGCCTCGCTCGACTTCAACTACGTGTTCGCGTACGGCAAGTTCGCGGGCTTCGGTGATTTCATCTTCGAGTACGACGCCTACGTGCTCGGCGGCGTGGGCGCCCTCAGCACCCGGCCCATCGCCGTCATCGATCCCGATAACCGCAACTTCGAATACAAGCCGAAGCTGGCGGTCGACGCGGGTCTCGGTCTCCGCATCTTCTTCACGCGCTGGTTCGCCTTCAACGCGGCGGTGAAAGACTACATCTACAACGAGAAGCTCGAGAACCTGCGGACCGACGAGGTCAACCCCGGCAACCAGGCTAGCTGGCTCGGTGAGAACTCGCTGACGAACAACGTGGAGCTGCAGGTGGGTGTCTCCATCTTCGTACCGTTCTCGTTCGACTACAGGCTTCCGAAGTGATGGGCGAAGGACGACAGATGAGCAGAAATCCTCGTTTCACCAAGCGCTTCCTCACCGCTCTCACGGCGGGCCTCGCCCTCCTCGGCGTCACCGAGCACTCGCAAGCTCAGGAGCTTTACCTCACGGGGCCGCTCGCGGGCGCTCCCGCCGTGCGCAAGCTCCGCCTGTACCGCCAAACGCGCCTCGAGATCGCGCCGGCCGCCAGCTTCACGCTCCTCGACGAGTACCAGCGCACGCTGCTCCTCGGCGCGCGTCTTCAGTTCAACTTCACGGATTGGCTGGCCATTGGCGGCTGGGGCGGCTGGGGCGGTCTTCGCTTCCCCACCGCGCTGACCGACAACATCCAAGGCGTGAACAAGCGGCGCCAAGCCGAGGTTGCGGCCTGCGACGCCGCGAACCCGAGCGACGACTGCAAGGGGCCCCTGCTCACGCAGCGCCTCACCGCGGTCAACCTCAGCGACAACCTCGAAGATCAGCTGGGCGGTATCGAGTGGGTTGCGGCTCCGCAGGTCACGCTCACCCCGTTTCGCGGCAAGCTGGCGCTCTTCCAGAGCGTCTACCTCGACACTGACTTCTACGTCTCGGCAGGTGTTGGTTTCGTCGGCCTCACGGAGCGCAAGAACTGCGACCCGTGCGTCGGGGAGTTCGACATGGCCTCGCGCATGGCGATCGCGCCGACGGCCGCCGTAGGCTTCTCGTTCTACATCAACAAGTGGAGCGCGCTCGGCTTCGAGTACCGCCTGCTGCCCTTCGCCTGGAACCGCGGCGGCTTCGATACCGCTGGCGGCGGTAAGGACAACGAGTTTCCCGACAACAAGATCAACGACGCGGACCAGCGCTTCCGCTTCAACCAGCTGATGACGCTGTCGTTCAACGTCTACCTGCCGACCCAGTACAAGGTCAGCGAGTAAACGCCGCGCTCGTCGTCGCTCGAACAGGCCGGACTTGCTCCGGCCTGTTTCGTTTTGTGCCGCCGAGAGCGCGATGGGGGAACAGGAAGGGTGGAAGCGTGGAAGGGGATGGTCGGAGCTGACTGCTGACCGAGAGAACAGGGAGACGAGGAAGTGGGAGGATTTTTCGTGCGGGGAGGTGACGACGCCAGGCGGTGCCTCACGGCTTCTTGGGGGCGCCGCGCTGCATCGTCGCTTGCGTCGATCCACTCGGCGCTCTAACGCTTCGCGCGCGATCGGCGAATGTTGATTGGTAACCGCTCGACCGCTGGCTGCTCGCGCTGATCGCTAACCACCAACTAACCGCTGATGGCTGACCGACCGCTGACCGGCTCAGCGGCGGGCGATGAGGGTGCCGTCGAGGCGGTAGTCGGTGGGGAGGGCTTGCTTGCAGGTGGCGAGCTGCTCGTCGGGGATGGCCCAGCGGCGATCGAGCAGGCCCTGCGCGATGCGGTTCTTGATGCGCAGCGATTCCTCAGTTTCGAGCGCGGCCACCAGCGACGGCACGCTCTCTTCCAGCCCGAGCGCGAACAGCGTGGTGGCGGCGGCGAAACGAACCGGCTCGCTCGCGTCGTTCAAGAACGGCTCCACCGCGACGCGCACGTCTTCGGTGGTGTGATGAGCGAGCTCGGTGATGAGCTGAATCTTCGGCTCCGGGTTGCGGATGTACTCGGTGTCGAACTGATCGAGGAGGGCGAGGAGCTCGTCGGCGAGCCGCTCTGGAGGCACGATCTTGCGCAGGGCCTTGATCGGCCACAGCAAGCTCTCCGACTTGCGACAGTACGCGCGGATGGGCTCGATGGCGTCCTCGCCCGAGCGAACGACGCCGGCGAGGGCGGCTTCCTTCTCTTCGGAGTCGAGGATCGTCGGATCCATCAGCCAATCGAAGCGCTTGAGCAACGCCGCCGCGCTGGCGCGCGTGCCCATCTTCGACAGAGCTTCGATCGCTTCTTGACGATCGATGTTCTGCGAGAGCTTGTTGCCCACGACGCGCTCAAAGCGCATCACTTCACGAGCCGAGCCAGGCTCGTTTTGGTTCGGCTTTTTCTTACCCAGAAAATCGAAGAGACCCATGTTTGACGCGATGCTCGTGATGGCGAAAAGGCGCGCCACGGTATACCGCGACGCGCCTGGAGTTCCAGACCTTTAGGGTCAGTTTGGTACAGGCGGCGTACGAACCGCTCCCCTGCCCTCAGCCAGGATCCTGAAAACCCTGCGCGCTCGGACCCTGGGAGGGTCGCCCCTGATCGTCGGTCGTGTCTTCAGCTACCCCCGCCATGGCGTTCAGCAGCGAGTTGATGCGGAACACGAGGCCGCCCAGCTCTGGGTGCTCCAGCTGGAAGCGCAGATCGGACTGGCCGTTCATGATCGCGAGCAGGCCGTCTTCCAGCTCGGAGATGGGCGCGGAAATATAGTTCCCGAGCAGGACGCCGCCCACCACCACCAGCACGAGGCCGAGACCGCCGATCGCGAGCACCGGCCAAAGCAGGCCGTTCAGGCTGCCCACCAGGGAAGATGGCAGCGACGCGATGAGCACCGCGTCCGTCTTGCCGTAGCCGTCGACGGCGACGGCGCCGTAAAGGCGGTCTTGAAGCGCGGCGTCCGCGGCCGCAACTCCGCCCGAGCTCATGGCTTGACGGGCCGCCGCCACCACGGCGCCGTCGTTGGCCGCGCTGAGATCGTCGGCGGTGGCGGCGCTGTCGGCGATAACCGACAGGTTCGCGTCGCTCACGAGCCCGAACATCAGGGTGTGACCGCTCGTGAGGTCGCTGGTGCGCGTGAGGCGTTCGTCGCTCAACGGAGTGCCCACGACGAGCGCCCCCGTGACGGCCCCGGTCTCGCTGTGGAGCGGCGCAAAGCTCACCAGCATTTGCTCTTGCCGTTGTTTGTTGACCCACACCGCGCTGCCGGTCATGCCCGTCTTGAGCGAATCCTCCAACGACGGGTACTGCTTGGCGATCTGCTCGCCCCGCATCAGGGCCGATCCGTTGCGGCCGACGACCACTCCCTGCGCGTCGACGAAGAGCACCAGCGAGGGCGCCATGCGCGCGAACGTCGATTGATCGACGGCCGCGTCGCGCAGCCGGTTGGCCTCCGCGGTAGCCGCCTCGCTGCGGGCCTCGGGCGTGCCGAGCGCTAGCACGTTGCGCGTCGACTCGGCGGCGGCGCTCTGCTCGAGCCAGCGCTCGAGGCGCAGGGCGTCGAGCGCGAGCTGAGCGCTGGCAGCTCGGAGCGCTTGTGCCACCTCCTTCTTCCGCTGAGCAGGGTTCTGCACCACCTCCTTCAATGAGGTTTGGAGGAGAACGTAGGTCAGGATGGCGATGACGGTGACGATACCTGCGTTGACGGCAATGATCTTGGAACGCATTCTGGTGGCCCCTTGCGCGGGTAGCCCCACAGGCGGGCGATCGCTGCTGCTAGCTGCAAGCGCGCTACAGCTAACGTGACCTAGGACGTTACCACCAATCACCTGCTTCACGAAAAGCCCAAACCGATGGCGCCCCAATCCGCTCCTTCATCGACCGTGCTCCTCGCGCAGGATCCGCTCTTCTCGAGCCACGTCTCGCCCCCCGGACACCCCGAGCGGCCCGAGCGCCTGCTCGCGGTGCAGGCCGGGCTCGAGCGCGCGGCGGCGCGGCTCCCCATCACCTATCGCCCGATGGCTACTCGCGACGCGACTGATGACGAGCTCGCGCGCGTCCATGACGCAGCCTACGTGGATCAGCTCGGCCAAATGGCCGGCAAGAGCGGCTTCCTCGACTCGGACACGTTCCTCTCGCCGGGCTCAGTGGCGGCCGCGCGCCGCGCCGCCGGCAGCGCGCTGTCTCTGGCTCTGGCGCTCCATCGCGGCGACGCCCCCGTTGGCTTCGCGGTGCCTCGTCCGCCGGGGCACCACGCCCTCGCGGACCGGGCGATGGGCTTCTGCCTGCTCAACAACGTCGCTCTCGCCGCCGCGGAGGCGCGTCGGCTCGGCCGGCGCCGCGTGCTCGTGCTCGATTGGGACGTGCACCACGGCAACGGCACCGAAGCGATCTTCTACGACGACCCCAGCGTGCTGTTCGTCTCACTGCACCAATACCCCAACTATCCGGGGACCGGCGCCGCGAGCGACACCGGAACGGCAGAGGGCCGGGGCCGCAACGTCAACGTTCCGCTGCCGCCCGGCGGCGGCGACGCCGTCTATCGCGCCGCGCTCCAGCAGGTCGTCCTGCCCATCGTCGAGCAGTTCGCGCCGGACTTCGCGCTCGTCAGCTGCGGATTCGACGCCCACGCGCGCGACCCGCTCGCCCAGATGGAGCTGAGCGCTGGCGCGTACGCCGAGATGACGCGGAGCCTGCTCGCGAGCCTCCGCGACTGCCCGCTCGGCGTGGTGCTCGAAGGCGGCTACGATCTCGAAGCCCTGACCGAGTCTGCAGACGCGGTGGCCACGGTCCTGCTCGCCACCGCGGCGCGCGCGCCCTTACCTGCATCCGCCGCGTCGGCTCCCGCTGGCCGCGAGCTCTTTCGCCAGGAGGTCGAAGCCTTGGAGCAAGTCCGGCGAGCGCAGGCGCAGTACTGGCGGCTCTAGGGCGAAATGCGCGCCCGAATGCGCCCCGGCTCGCGGCCGCGGTGCCCGGCGCTGGCGCTGGACGGTTTCTCTTGGGACAATCCCCCGCCCTGTGCTACCAAGCCCGCCTCCCGCGGCGGCGAGAGGTTCTAACTTTCCTGCAGAACTTCAGGGCCGCGGCCACGGAGCAGAAAAAGGACACAAAACCGAACGATTCGACTACAAACGGCAGGAAAGCCAGCATGGTGGATGTAGCTCAGTGGTAGAGCACTGGATTGTGGCTCCGGTTGTCGCGGGTTCGATCCCCGTCATTCACCCCATCTTCCGCGCTAGCGGACACTAAAGAATAGGCCAACGTCTCCAGGCGGCGTTTGGCATGCGACCCCGCTCACGACGCGGGGCGCTGTTGGACGACGCCAGTCACTGCTGTGCTCCCGAGCTGGTGAGCTCGACGAGGCGTCGCCCGGCAGCGGTGCCGGCGTCGATGTAGCCCTGGGCCTGCAGGTGGACGCCGTCGCTCTCCCAGCGCAGGGAGTCGCGGTCGATCGCGCGATTCGGGCCCGCCCAGCTCAGCTGCTGCGCGCGAATCGAAGCGGACGCCGAAGCCTTCGAGATGTTGTAGTTGGTGAGAAAGCAAAGCCGATCGATGGCGGCTCCGATCACGTCTTCGAGCCAAGCGTGCGCTGCATTCGCGTTGCTTTCCCAAGCATGGATCACCGCGAGCTGGGACGCAGCGGGCGTCGGGTAACCGTAGCGGATTTCCGCCTCGCCCTGGTCGATGACGTGCCAATGACGAAAGGTCGCGTCGGGCTTGAGCGCTTGAAGCGCAGCCCAAGCCTGCTCGACCTCGGCTCGCGCGTTCATGTACACGGCCTCGGGCGGAACGCGATGGATCCACTGCGCAGAGAACGTCGACCCGCGTGAGACGTTGACGATGATCGGGTGTAGCCCGCCCTCGACCATCGCCTTCGCGATTGCGGAGTCAGCGCCATGCCCCCCGTGAATACTCGTGAAAGCCTCGGCGTTCTTCGACAGATCGGCGTCCGTGGGGCGCGTCGTGACGTAGCTATCCCAATAAGGTACGTCGGCGTTAGTATACGCGAGCCCCGCATTCGTGCCGTAGCCGTTGCTCTGGCTCGGCGCCGTGCGCCACAAGACATCGTAGACGCGATAGCTGGAGGAAGCGGGGGGAGCGGGGGCACGAGCGTCGATGTCCGTCTCGAAATCCGTGCGAGCACCGCAGCCAAGGAGGCAGAGCAACACGAGAATCAGTCGCCACATATTCGCGCCCATCGCGCGCCAACCGGCGCTCATCCGGAATAGTGCCGTAGGATGGAGCTGCCTGTCGAACACCGCGTCGCAACCCCTCAGCGGCTCTGGACGTGGCGGCACAATCGCTGCTTGCAGCAACACGAGCCGTGGGGAGTCCGGCTCCGTGCCTCCCTCACGGGGCCTTGGTCGCCCCCCCGATCCTGCGGGGGCCCCCAGCGCGGGCGGACTTGCTCGCCCTGGCTCGAGCGCGCTCGTCACCCGCCCATTGGCCAGGTTGCACGCCGTCGACTCGGAAAGACCAGGGCGTGGGTGGGGTGAGCTCAGCGCGCGGCGGGGCGGCGCTGTTTCCCGTGGACCTGTAACGGCCTCCGAGCTACTCATGAGGGAGTGGTGATGCCGCAGCTGATTCTGCACCGACGGATTCGCCGTTGGGTCTCGCTCCCGGCGCGGAAGCCCGTCGTTTACCCGATTATCCCCCGCTCGGAGCGAGGGGCGCCAGAGGAGAGTCTCCGATGAACGTGTCGTTGCGCTGGTATGTCACGGCCCTGATTGCCTTCGGGTCATTGTCTTGCAGTGATCCCGTGCCCCCGCCGGTGCAGGGGGCCTTCATTGCGAGCGTGGCTGGCGTTTCTCCTCCGCCTGCCGGCAAGGCATGCCCCGCAGGAGCCGCGTTCACTTATGACGTGCCCGAGGTGCGCGCCACCAAGCCGGCCGAAGCACTGGACGACGACACGTACCTGCACCGAGCGATCGATGGCGAGAGCGGCGCGGACTTGAGCTGTAGCGTCAAGGGCGGCAGCGCTGGCTACACGTTCTCGGGAAAAATCGCGCGCTCGGGGCAATCTCTGCAGGTTTTGAGCGGCACGCTCGGCGCCGACGGCAAGGGCACCGCCCAGATCATCGTCGCCAACTCGCGCAGCCTCTCTGCAGCGCTGATCTCGCCTTCCGCCAACTGCGTGATCACGACCTCCGACGTGCAGCCCGGCAGCATGTGGGCGCATTTCACGTGCCCTTCGGTGGAAGCCCCTCCCTCCGACTCGTGCAAAGCGGAAGGCACCTTCGTGTTCGAAAACTGCTCGAAGTAGAGCAGCCGTAGAACAGCAGCCAAGCGCCCTCTCAGCGCCCTGCGACGAACCTCGCTGGGCGCTGACTTTCTTTGTGTACGCGCTCGTGTCGCGGCTCGCGTGCCGAGCCGGCTCCGCGTCCCCGCCTACTCTTTGGGCTTCGTCTCGCCGGCAGGAGGCGTGTCGGCGTGGGCGTCGGGCTGCGTGGGGCCAACCGCGGACCCTTGACGTAGGCGGCTGGTGAGCGGAGTGGGCATGGTGTCCGACAGGCTCACCTTCTCGCCGCTCGGCTCGTCCTCGATCTTCACGAGCACGGCCGTGATGTTGTCTTCGCCGCCGTGCTCGTTGGCGAGCGCGATCAGCTTGCGACATGCCTCTTCGATCGTCGGCGAGCTCGCCACGATCTGGAGGATCTCGCCGTCTTCGATCATGCCGCTGAGGCCGTCGGAGCAGAGGATGTAACAGTCGCCCACGGACGCGTCGTCCCCCAGCAGATCCACGCTCACGTGCTCTTGCATGCCGAGCGCGCGGGTGATCACGTTCTTGGGCAGCTCGCTCTTCTGCTCTTCCGTGAGCTCGGGCATCGCGAGCAGGTAGTCGTTCACCAGCGAGTGATCGCGGGTCATCTGGCGGATCTCGCCGCCGCGTACGCGGTACGCGCGGCTGTCGCCCACGTGACCGATGTACATTTTGCCCTTCTTGCCGCTGAACAGACAGCCCACGACGGTGGTGCCCATCCCGTGGCACTCACGCGAACGTGAGCTGCGCTCGACGATCTGGCGATTGGCGATCTTGATGCCGGTCAGCAGCCGATTCTCTTCCTCCGACATCCGGGAGTCGAAGTGGAAGGGCCACGTGAAATCTTCAGCCGCCGTAGCGCGGAAGAACTCGACGATGGCCTCGGTCGCGAGCTTGCTCGCTACATCGCCCGCGCGATGGCCGCCCATCCCGTCCGCAACGATGTAAAGCTCGTGGTCCTGTAGGATCGCAAAGCTGTCTTCGTTGTGATCCCGCTGGAGTCCTACGTCAGTGAGTCCGGCCGCGACAGCGCGCATTTTCCCTCGAAAACAGCCTAATACATCACGATTTCACGGGCTACCCTGGGTGTCAAGGCGGCTTCGGAGCGAACGGGCGCGAGCGCGTGGCGACCGCGTGGCCGGCGGGGCACCTTTTGACCTCAATCGGCCGAGAATGCCCCGCGTGGCCCCCGGGCTGCGCCAGCGCCGAAGCGCCGGAGCAGCGCTGGCCTCAAATGGCCAGAATTTCCTTTTCCTTGGCGTCGATGATGCCGTCGATGCTCTTGCCGGCCTCGGCAACGGCCTCTTCGACCTTCTTCTTCGCGCGCTCGACGTCATCTTCGCTGGCGCCGCCGCCAGTCTTGACCTCGTTGAGCATGTCGAGCGCTTCGTGGCGCGCCTTGCGCACCGCGACCTTGCACTCCTCACCCGCCTTCTTGGCCACCTTGACCAAGTCTTTGCGACGTTGCTCGCTCAAGGCGGGGATCGGAATGCGAATCAAATCACCGTCGACCTGCGGATTCAGCCCCAAATCACTCTCGCGAATCGCCTTCTCGATCGGCTGCACCGCCGACTTGTCCCAGGGCTTCACGGTGAGCATGCGGGGCTCGGGCACGCCGACGCTCGCCATCTGCGCGATGGGCGTCGATTGCCCGTAGTAGTCGACGCGCAGCAGGTCGAGCATGGCCGGGTGCGCGCGGCCCGTGCGCAGCTTCGACAGCTCGCGCTTGAGCGCATCTTTGGCTTTTTCGCTGGAGGCCTTCAGCTCGGTCAGGATGTCGTCAATCATCGGGCAAACCTCGGAAGCAGGTCGTATAACACCGCTCGCGACGAGTATCACGACCTAGGGCGATCCGCGGAGCGCGGAGGCGGGCTTGGGTTTGCGGGCCGGGCGCGCGACGCTGGGCGCAGCGCTGGCTTTCGCGGCCGAAGACGCCAGCTGCAGAGCCCGCATTCGCTCCGCCTCCGCGAGCCTACGGGCATTTTCGGCCTCCACCGAGGCCGCCGCGTTGGCGAGGCTCTGGCGCACCAGCTCGTCGGCTTCGCGGGTGCGCTTCACCACGTAAAAGCCCAGGGCGCCCAGCATCAGTGATGCCCCCACCAAGATGCCGGCCAGCATTCGGCCGCGGCTGGGCGGCTGCAGGTCCTGCTCCAAGTCCAACAGCGCCACGCTGGGCTGAAGGGGGCGAAACTGGTAGACGACGTTCTCTCGCTCGGCGCGGCCCCACTCCTCCAGCCGAATCAGCGCGTCCGCCGCTTCGGCCGCGCTCTTGAAGCGCTCGGCGACGCTGCGCGAGCAACACCTCGCGAACCAAGCGTCGAACGCCTTCGGCAAGGAGGGGTCGAGCTTCGACGGCACCGGCAACGGCGAGGCGCAGACCTTGAGCACGACGTCGCCGATCGCGTCGCCCTCGAACGGCACGCGCCCCACGGCGGCGGCGAACGCGCAGGCACCGAGCGACCAAATATCGGACGCTTTGCCGACGGGCGCCGTGGCCGTCAATGCCTCGGGGCTCATGTAATGAGGCGTGCCCAGCACCATGCCCGCCTGCGTCGACGACGCGCCGGTCTCGGCTTCGTCTTGCACCACCTTCGCGATGCCGAAGTCGACGAGCTTCACGCTATAGCCGAGCTTGGCCGCCTCCGGATCGAGAGCCAGGAAGATGTTGTCGGGCTTGAGATCGCGATGAATGACGTGCGCTTCGTGCGCAGCGGATAGAGCGCGCGCGCTCTGCGCCACGATTTGCACGACCTCCGAGAACGGCAGCTTGCCCCGCCGCCGAATCGCGCGCTCGAGCGCCTCACCTTCGAGGTACTCCATCACGATGTAGGGCTGCCCCGCCTCCGTCACGCCGTGATCGTAGACCGCGACGGCGTGCCGGCTCTTGATGCGCGCCGCCGCTTTGGCTTCGTTGTCGAAGCGCCGTCGGGCTTCTGCGCTTCCGGCCAGCTTCGGGTGGACGAACTTGATCGCGACGAGCTGACCCAGTGTGACGTGCCGCCCCGCCCACACCGACCCCATGCCGCCCTGCCCCAGCAAGCGCTCCACTCGGTACTTGCCGGCCACGAGCGTGCCGGACAAATCAGGTAACGAAGGCTCGGACATTTATCGAAAGCGCGAAGCAGCAGGCTTGGGCGAACTCCAAGCATAGCCTATACTTAGCGGCTCAGGCCATGCGGCTCCGCGTCGTCACCTGGAACATCCATAAGGGCATCGGCGGCGTCGATCGACGCTATCGCCTCGAACGCACTATTTCGGTGCTGGCGCAGCTCAACCCCGATCTGGCGCTGCTTCAGGAAGTAGCGGAGGGCATGCCCCGCTGTGGGATGGATAACCAGCTCGAGGAGCTGTCGGAAGCGCTCGACATGCGCCACGTGGCGTTTGGCGCGGAGCATCGCTTCCGCGTCGGCGGCTACGGCAACGCCATCTTGAGCCGCTTTCCTCTGACCGACTCGTCTCGCATCGACTTGACCGTCGGTCGCCGCAAGCGCCGCGGCCTCGTACAAACCCGTGCCCACGCCAAGCTCGAGCAAGGCACGCGCAGCGTCGTCGTGTTCAACCTGCACCTGGGTCTGTCGGGCGACGAGCGGGCGAAGCAACTCGAAACATTCCTGGCCTGTCACCCGTTCGCGCACCTGCATCAAGACACGCCCTTGATCGTCGGCGGGGATTTCAACGACGTGTGGGCGTCGCTGGGCAAGCGCTTCCTCGAACCGAAGGGCTTCCTGCGCGCTGGCAAGCTCTTGCCTACCTTCCCGGCCGCCCTACCCTTCCGCCCGCTCGACGGCCTTTGGGTCCGCGGCGCGCTCAAGGTGACGAGCGCCCACCCCGTCCGCAGCGGCCTCGCGACGGTCGCCTCCGATCACCTGCCGATCGTGGCCGACCTCGAAATCCAGCCCCTTCACGAGAGCACCCACCCTCCGGCATCTGCTCACGCGTCCGGCCAGTAGCCGCGCCGCCCGCGGGTAGGGCGATCGTGGGGGCGATTGCACGGAGGTCCGAGCGAGGTCGCGCTTCACGCGCGGGCCTGGGTATGGAAAGGATGCGCGCATGTCCCTCACCGCGCGACCCGAATGGCAGGCACTCAGCGAACACTACGAGCAGCAGAAGAACGTGCATCTGCGCGAGCTGTTCGCGGCTGATCCCAAGCGGGGTGAGCGCCTGACGCTCGACGTAGCGGGGCTATTTCTCGACTACTCGAAGCATCGGGTAACGGACGAGACCCTCGCGCTCTTGCTCGCGCTCGCCAAAGCGGTCGGGCTGCGCGAGCGCATCGACGCCATGTTCGCGGGCGAGAAGATCAACGCCACTGAAGACCGAGCGGTGCTGCACGTCGCGCTGCGAGCCCCCGCCGACGCCACGATCACGGTCGACGGCAAGAACGTCGTCCCGGAAGTACACGCCGTGCTCGACAAGATGGCGGAGCTCGCGAACAAGGTCCGCAGCGGCGCCTGGCTCGGGCACACCGGCAAGCGCATCAAGAACATCGTCAACGTCGGCATCGGCGGCTCCGACCTGGGCCCCGCCATGGCGTACGACGCGCTGCGCGCCTACTCGGAGCGCAGCCTCACCGTGCGCTTCGTGTCCAACGTGGACGCGACGGACTTCGCGGAGGCGGTGCAAGATCTCGACGCGGCCGAGACGCTGTTCATCGTCTGCAGCAAGACGTTCACCACGATCGAGACGATCATGAACGCCAAGACCGCGCGAGCTTGGCTGCTCGACGAGCTCGGTGACGAGGCCGCGGTGCGCAAGCACTTCGTGGCCGTCTCGACGAACGCGGCCGAGGTCGTCAAATTCGGAATCGACCCCGCCAACATGTTCGGCTTCTGGGATTGGGTTGGCGGCCGCTACAGCTACACGTCCGCGATCGGTCTCTCGTTGATGATCGCGATCGGCCCCGAGAAGTTCCGCGAGATGCTGGGCGGCTTTCACGAGCTCGACGAGCACTTCCGCCGCGCGCCCTTCGAGCAGAACTTACCCGTGCTGCTCGGCTTGCTCGGGGTCTGGTACAACAACTTCTTCGGCGCCGAGTCGCACGCGGTGCTGCCCTACGATCAATACCTCAGCCGCTTCCCCGCGTACCTGCAGCAGCTCGACATGGAGAGCAACGGCAAGAGCGTGACGCTCGCGGGCGAGCCGGTCAGCTATCAAACCGGCCCCATCATTTGGGGCCAACCCGGCACCAACGGCCAGCACGCGTTCTACCAGCTCATTCACCAGGGCTCGAAGCTCATTCCCTGCGACTTCATCGGCTTCGTGCGCAGCCTCAACCCGCTCGGCAATCACCACGACCAGCTGATGGCGAACTTCTTCGCGCAAACCGAGGCGCTCGCGTTCGGCAAGACGAGCGCCGAGGTCAAGGCCGAGGGCGTGCCCGACTCGCTCGTCACCCACAAGACGTTCGCCGGCAACCGCCCCACGAGCACGATACTCGTCGACGAGCTGACCCCGGCCGCGCTCGGCAAGCTCGTCGCGCTCTACGAGCACAAGGTGTTCGTGCAAGGCGTCGTGTGGGGCCTCAACTCGTTCGATCAGTGGGGCGTCGAGCTCGGCAAAGTCCTCGCCAAGCGCATCGGCAACGAGCTCGAAGCGTCGAGCGAGCCCGCGCTCGCCCACGACAGCTCGACCAACGCTCTCATCCGCCGCTATCGCTCGCGCAAGTCGTCTTAGGGCCCGCGAAGTCCGCGCGGCGCGCCTTACAGCGCCGCGCGGACTCGTTCGGCGAAGGCCTTGGCTGCTTCGTGATCGAGCTTGCCGGCGGGCCACTCGACGCCGAGCCCTTCGCGCTCGTTCGGCTTGGGGATGATGTGAAAGTGTACGTGGTCCACGGCCTGATGCGCGGAGCGACCGTTGTTCTGCAAGACGTTGAAGTCTTTGGTGCCCGTCGCGCTTTGCAGCGCGCGGCACAGCCGCGGCAGCACGCGACCGATCGCGGCCGCGGCCTCGTCCGACAGGAGATCGAGCGTCTCCGCGGGCTCCTTCGGGATCACGACCGCGTGCCCGCGCGCTAGCGGCGCAATGTCGAGGAACGCCAGCACTCGCTCATCCTCGTACAGCTTGTGGCAGGGGATTTCTCCGCGCAGGATCTTGCTGAAGACGGTCTCGGCCATGAGCCTGCGAGCCTACCCCGGATCGCGGGCCGCGGGTGCCGTGATCGGCCCTGAGCTGGCGCGGCTCGCGAGCAGTCGCTCCGCAGCTTTCACCACGAAATCGCCCAGGCGAAGCGCCTCTTCGCTCGGCGCCTCGGCCCCGAACAGGGCCCGCTCCTCCAGCAGCGCCAGCCCCATCGCGTAGGCGATGCTGCGCACGATCATGCGCAGGTCTTCGCGCTCGCTCGCGTCACGACCGTAGGCGTCCGCCAGCGCGCTGAAGCCCGGATACAGTCGCTCCTCGAACACCCGCCGGATGCGCAAGCGATGCTCCGGATTCTCGATGGCGACGACGAACATGAAGCGCACGAAGCGCGGGTGATGGTCGGTGGCCCAGAGCGACAGCGCCGCGTCGCGCGCGAAGCGCGGAATGTCGTCGATGCCGCGCGGAAACTCCACGTGCAGCGCGGACTCGAGCATGCGGCTGGCGCAGTGCTCGATGATCTGCTGTACCAGCGCGTCTTTACTGTCGAAGTAATGGTAGAGGCTGGGCTGACTCATACCCAGCTTGGCTGCCAGCTTGCGCAAGGACGCGCCCGCTACGCCGTGCTCGGAGATCAGCTCGAGCCCGGCGTCGAGCACCTCCTCGCGACGCGAGGGTGCCTCTCCGTCACGTTGCGCGCGGGGCGGCGCGCCTTCCGACTTGCGCTTCATGCTGGTCGGCAGGGAGCATAGCGGCAGGCAAGCGAACGGAAACCCTCGTCGCGTATTGCAGCGCGCTGTCGAGCAAGCAGCCGCCGGCGAACAAGACGCACACGAACACCGGGATCAGGGGGGGAACGAGCGCCATGAACAGAAACCCGACCACCAGATTGAAGAGAACGAGCACGCCCGCCCCCGCGACCAGCAGCAAGGCGTGGAGTGGGTAGCGCTGCCTCGAATCGTGCCTCGATCTAGCCATGCTTCCTCCCAACTATCGACCGATAGCCACATGCGACTATCGATCGATAGCGTCAAGGGGCCACACACGGAGATCTCCGGGGCTATCTATCTAAACCCATGTTTTTATTGATCAAAATGATCACAATGCCCCCACGCCACCGAGCGGCCAACCGCGGCAACGCCAATCCCGCTGACGCTGGGCGTGGCACGTTTTACGGGGGCGGCGAGCTAGCTCGACAAAGCCTGCGACACCAAGCTCTTGGCTTCTTCGACGAGGCGGCCGAGATGCTCGGCGCCCAGGAAGCTCTCGGCGTAGATCTTGTAGACGTTCTCGGTGCCCGAGGGGCGGGCGGCGAACCAGGCCGAGGCGGTGGTCACCTTCAACCCGCCGATGGCCGCACCGTTGCCAGGAGCGTGAGTGAGGATGGCGGTGATCGGCTCGCCGGCCAGTTCGGTCGCGGTGACGTCGGAGGGTGAGAGCCGGGCCAGCTTGGCCTTCTGCTCCCGGTTGGCCGGGGCGTCCACCCGGGCGTAGCTGGACGCGCCGTGGCGGGCCTCGAGGTCGGCGTAGTGCTCGCTCGGCGACTTGCCGGTGACCGCCTTGATCTCGGAGGCGAGCAGCGC
>JAEYWK010000209.1 GCA_023431345.1 Pseudomonadota bacterium | reverse complement strand
GGCCCGCGCCACAAACCTGGGCCTACCAACAAACGGGCCCAACGACCCCTCACGGACCGTCGGGCACGGGCACGGGCACGTTTACGGGCACGCGCGAGCAATCCCAATTCAGGGACACGCCCTAGCGCAGCGCGCCGCGCTAGAGGAAGAGGCTCATGGTCAGCTCCGTACGCGGCTCGAGGTCGCGGAAGGCGTCGGGTTCACGGGAAAATTCGCGAAAGCCGAGCCCGGCGTAGAGCCGCACCGCGCGCTCGTTGTGGGCGGCGACGGTCAGGTTACACTTCTGAACCCCGGGTAGCTCGCGCGCCCGAGCGATGGCTCGCTCGAGCAGGGTTCGGCCGATGCCTGCGCCCGAGGCCTCGGCGAGCACGTACATGCGCAGCACCCAGGCGATGTGCCGGCGCTTCTCGCGGCCGCTCTCGCGCTCGACGGTCGCGACGCCGAGCCAGGCGCCGCTCGGGCTGCGCGCGACGAACGTCGAGCCTTCGGGGCCGTCGTGCGTGCTGAAAGGTGTGCGCTCCAGGTCGCCGGGCGAGATGCGCAGCGTGTCGGGGTGCGCGAGCACGCCGCGCCTCAAGAAGTCGTTATAAGTGGCTGCGTCCACGGCGGTCAGAGCCGAGATTTCGAAGGAGGGGCGGCTCATGGGTCAATCGAGCGGGAATGCGAGCGGCGCATCCGGCGTGGCTCCGGCTTCGCTAACGGGGGCGGCGCCGGGATTGACGTCCCCGCGCCGGCTCGGCGCGCTCCTCCACCAGGGCGAGGGTGCGTCGGCGCGAGCGGGCTCGATCGCCTCGCCGAGCCGCGGCATGAGCAGCGGCATGGGCAGGGAAGCGCGGCCGGCGTGCTGGAGCAGCACCTCGGCTGGCTCGTCCCAATCGTGCATGGCCAGGTTGAACGTGCCCCAGTGGACCGGCAAAAAGTGCCTGCCGCCGAGCATCTCGAACGCTTTGAGCGCGTTCTCGGGGCCGAGGTGGATGTCACCCCACGCCGCGTGAAACGCGCCGACCTCGAGCGCCACCAGATCGAAGACGCCCAGCCGCTCGCGGATGCTTGCGTACTCGGTGGTGAGCCCCGTATCACCGCTGAAGAAGAAGCGGTGGCGCGAGCCCTCGACGGCGAAGGACGACCAGGCCGTGGTGTTGCGCAGGCCAGGGGCGCGCCCCGAGAAGTGCTGCGACGGCGCCGCCGTGACGGTCGCACGCCCGCCGGCGATGGACGCGGCCTCCCACCAGTCGAGCTCGGTGATGCGGCTCTCCGCCACTCCCCAGGCTGCCAGGTGCGCGCCCACCCCGAGGCTGGTGATGAACGGCACTTCCGCGCGCGCGAGCTGCAGAATCGTCGGATAATCCAGGTGGTCGTAGTGGTCGTGCGACACGAGCACCGCGTCGAGCGCGGGCAGCTCCGCCAGCTTCACGGGTACAGGATGAAAGCGCTTCGGGCCCGCGAAACCCACGGGTGATACTCGCTCACCCCACACGGGATCGGTGAGCACGCGCACGCCGTCGAGCTCGACGAGCAGCGTCGAGTGGCCGAGCCACGTCACGCGCAAGCCGGTCTCGGCGGACTTGGACCAGAGGGGGCGTGGGTCGATCGTCGCGAGGGGCGCGTCAGGGGTGCGGCGTCCGCCCGAGCACAAAAACTCGCCGATAGAAGGCATGGCTCCGGCCTTGAGGCCCGGCAGCACGGGATGCAGATTCCGAAACTCGCCGTCGCGATAGCGAGGCGAGGCCTGCATCCGCTCGAGCCGGAGCCCGCTCGCTTGCCTCCCGAACGGCGTTTTCATGGACGGTACCTAACGCTGCGCCCGCCGAACGGGAAGCGTCTCGGCGCGCGCGGTCGCGCATTTTTTCGGGTAGAGCGCGGCTCACCGCGCGGCGATTCTTGCTGCGCAGCGCGAGCGCGATCGGGCAACATGCGAGCCAGATGGGTCATGTCCCGCTACTCGACGAGCTTGCCATCGTGGCGGCGCTCGCGGTGGCGGTTACGGTCGTCTTGGCACGCTTCAAGCTGCCCACGGTAGCGGGCCTCTTGGCGGCGGGGGCGCTGCTCGGTCCCTTCGGCTTGCGCCTGGTGCGGTCGGTTCACGCGATCGAGGTGTTGGCCGAGGTCGGGGTGGTGCTGCTGCTGTTCTCGATTGGCCTCGAGTTCTCGCTCGCGCGCTTGCGCGACATCCTGCGTCAAGTAGCGCTGGGAGGGGTGCTGCAGGTCGGGCTCACCACCGGCGTCACGACGGGCGTCGCGGTGGCTCTCGGACAGCCGGTGGGGCGCGGCGTCTTTTACGGCTTCGCGTTCGCGCTCTCGAGCACGGCGATCGTGCTGCGCGCTTTGGCGGAGCGCCGTGAGCTCGACGCACCCCACGGCAAATTCATCGTCGGAACGCTGATCTTTCAAGATTTGTGCGTCGTGCCCATGGTGCTGATCGTGCCGCTCTTGGGCGCGGTAGGCGCGGCGGGCGATGCCGCCGTCAGCATCGGTCTCGCGCTGGGCAAGGCCACCGTCGTCGTCATCGGCACCGTGCTCGTCTCGCGCTTCGTGGTGCCGAAGATCCTGGGCTGGGTCGACGCGAGCCGCAGCCGCGAGGTGTTCTTGCTCGCGATCTTGGCGCTCTGCATCGGCACCGCCTGGCTCACGAGCATGGTCGGACTGTCGCTCGCGCTCGGCGCGTTCTTGGGCGGCATGGTCGTGGCCGACACCGAGTACAGCCACCGCGCGATGGGCGACATCTTGCCTCTGCGCGACGCCTTCGTGAGCGTGTTCTTCGTCTCGCTGGGCATGCTCTTCGATGTTCGCGAGGTCGCGTCGCACCCGCTGCTCGTCGGCGGCTTACTGGGAGGCTTCCTCGTGGCCAAGGGGCTCTTGGCCACGTTCGCGGCGATGGCGATGCGCTTTCCCTCGCGCGTCGCCTGGCTCGCGGGCGTTGGCTTGGCGCAGTTCGGTGAGTTCGGCTTCGTGCTGTCACGGCTCGCGCAGTCGAGCGGCGTGGTGGACGAGGCAGGGGTGCGGCCGCTGCTCGCAGCCGGCATCGCCAGCATGTTCCTCACGCCGCTGCTGGTGCGGGCCGCGCCGCACATCACCGCCGGCGAGCGCTTGCTGGCCCCGCTCGAGCGGCTGATCGGCGTGCGCAGCATCGACGAAGCGGACGAGAGCCGGAAGCTCGAAAGTCACGTCATCGTCATCGGTTTCGGCGTCGCGGGCCTGCTCACGGCCAAGAGTCTGCTCGCGGCTGGCACCCCGTTCATCGTCCTCGAGCTGAACGCGGAAAACGTCCGCCGCGGCAAGGAGCTCGGCCTGCCCGTCTACTATGGTGACGCCACCAGCGAGGAGGCGCTCGGACACGCGCACCTCCTCGAAGCGCGCATGGTGGTGCTGCTGATGAACGATCCGCAGGCCGCCCAGCGTGTGGTCGACATGCTGCGGCGGGTAGCGCCGAACGTGCCCGTCTTGATGCGCAGTCGCTACCTCGCCGAGCGCGAGGGTCTGCTGAAGGT
The DNA here is from genome assembly GCA_023431345.1 of Pseudomonadota bacterium. Lineage (GTDB taxonomy): Bacteria > Myxococcota_A > Polyangia > Polyangiales > Polyangiaceae > PMG-095. Next base: position 39,281 of record JAEYWK010000209.1, on the reverse strand, counting down.
AGGCGCGAGAGACGTCGTCGCAGAAGAGGTAGAAGGCGCGATCGAGATCATCGCGCGGCTGCTGCGCAGCGTGGAGGTGCCGCGCAACGTGATCGACGCGACCATCCAGAGCGTTCGCGCCGAGACCCAGACGAGCGAGCGCAAGCAAACGCTGCCGCGGGCACAGCTCGGCGACGTGCGCGCGCTCTCGGAGCTGAAGATCGAGTCGGTGCTGGTGCGGGAGAACAGCGCGGCCGCGGGCGCCTCCCCGATCGACATGCAGCTGCGCAGCGCGACGGGGGTGCTCGTGGTAGGCGTGCGTCGTGGCGACAAGCTCCTGGAAGCCCCCGACCCGAGCGTCCCTTTCGAGGCGGGCGACATCGTCTATTTCGTCGGTACCTCCAGCGCGATCCGCGAAGCGCAGCCGTTGTTCGACGAGCGGTGACGCAGGGCTGCGCGCGCGGGCGCTCTTCCGATACAGTGCCGCGTGATGCGACGCGAAGGCACCAGCACTGGCTTTGCCGCCACCGAGGTGGGCGACTTTCTCGCCTGCGCGCACCTTACGTGGCTCGAGCTCCGCGTCGCGCAAGGTGAGCTCGAGCGGCCGGCGCAGAACGACATCGAGCGCCGCATGCTGGAGAAGCGCGGGCTCGAGCACGAGGCGCGTGTCCTCGACTATTTCAAGGCGCGCGGGCTGGAGGTGGTGTCGATCGACGCTGCCCCCGGCGCCGAAGGGCTCCGCCGCGCCGCCGAGCGCACTTTCGCGGCGATGGCCGATGGCGCGCAGCTGATCTACCAAGCGGCGCTCGTGTCCGAGCGCTTCGTCGGCCGGCCCGACTTCTTGCTCAAGGTGCCCGGTGGCGAGCGCTGGGGGCATCACTACGAGCCGATCGACGCCAAGCTGTCGCGTGAGGCGAAGGCGCGCGCGGTGCTGCAGCTCTGCGCCTATGCGGATCAGCTGCAGGAGCTTCAGGGCGTCCTTCCACGTCATTTCCACGTGGCCACGGGAGGCCCGCTCGTGGCGCCGCAGCCGCTGCTCACCGCCGACTACGCGGCATATTTTCGGGCGGTGCGCGCGCGGCTCGAGGGCTTCGTCTCCGCGCCAGTCTCCGAGCCGTACCCGGAGCCGGTCGAGCACTGCGGCGTGTGCCGCTTCTGGAAGCGCTGCGAAGCGCGGCGCCGGGGCGACGACCACTTGTCGCTCGTCGCCGGCATCACGCGCCGCCAGCGTGATCGCCTCGCGCTCGCCGGCGTCGAGCAGCTCACGGTCCTCGCGAGCATGGATCGCGAGCGTTCAGTGCCGGGTATTCAAGCCGACGCGCTCGAGCGAGTGCGAGAGCAAGCTGCGCTGCAGCTGCGCGGTCGTCGGGAGGGCCGCCACCTCTACGAGCTGCTACCGAGCGAGCCTTGTGCGGGGCTCGCGGCCCTGCCGCTGCCCACCCCCGGCGATTTGTTCCTCGATCTCGAGGGTGACTCGTTCGTGCTCGACGGCGGCCTCGAGTACCTGTTCGGCGTGCTCGATTTCGGAGAGCCGGAGCTCGATTTCGTCGTGCGCGACGCGCCGGGCGAGGCCCGCTACCACGCATTTTGGGCGACCAATCGCGCTGAAGAGAAGCTCGCTTTCGAGCAGGTGATCGATCGCATCGTGCGCGGTCGGGAGGAGTTTCCCGAGCTGCACGTGTTTCATTTCGGGCATCGCGAGGCCGACGCGCTGAAGAAGCTGTCCTGCCGTCATGCGACTCGCGAGCAAGAGGTCGACCAGCTGCTGAGAGACGGCGTGCTCGTGGATCTGCTGCCGGTGGTGAGGCACGGCCTACGTGCTTCCGTAGAGAGCTACAGCCTGAAAGAGCTCGAGCCCCTCCACGGCTTCACGCGGCAGACCCCGCTGCGCGACGCGGCCCGCGCCATGCAGCTGCTGGGCTTCTGGCTCGAGACCGGAGGCGACGACTTGCCGGTCGTCGCGCTGCGCGAGACGGTCGAGCGCTACAACCGCGAGGACTGCGCGTCCACCGCGAGCCTGCGCGCGTTCTTGGAGCGCTGCCGTAGCGAGCTCGTCGTGCAGCGCGGGGAGCCGCTGTCCCGACCCAGTCGCGAGCCGACCAAGGTGCCGGAAGAGCTGAGCCAGCGGCAGCAAGCGACGGCGGAGCTCGCTCGCAAGCTGACGGCCGACGTGGCCCACCCGCACGCCAAGCAGCGTCAGCTGTTGGCGAATTTACTTGATTTTCACTGGCGGGAGGCCAAGAGCGGCTGGTGGGAGCACTTCCGTGCGCGCGACCTGCCGCCCGCCGACCGGCTCGACGATCGCGCCGTGATCGCCGGTCTCGAATACGAGGGGGAGGTGGGCCGGATCAAGCAGTCGGCCATCCACCGCTATCGGTTTCCCGAGCAGGAGCACGCGCTGCGGCTCACCCCCGATCCCATCGATCCGGATACCGGAAAATCGGCGGGCGAGGTGATCGACATCAAGCCGCGTCACGTCGACATCAAGCGGGGCGCGCGCTCTACGGCTCCGCATCCTCGCGCGCTGGTCGTCGGACGGCCCATCGACAGTAAGCCGCTGCCGGCCAGCCTGCTGGCCTTCGCCGAAGCCATCGCAGCGGAGCGCGACGGCTTCGGGGCGGCCCGCGCGCTGCTCTTCCGCACTCCTCCTGCCGCGGCGTCCAGCGGCTCGCTCCGGCGGCCTTCGGAGTCGCCCGAGGAAACGCTCTCGCGTCTCGGCCGCGAGCTCGACGGCAGCGTGCTGGCCGTGCAGGGGCCACCCGGCTCCGGCAAGACCTACCAAGCCGCGCGCATGATTTTGGACCTGCTGCGGCAAGGAAAGCGCGTCGGGGTGACCGCGACCAGCCACGTCGTGGTCAAACGCGTCTTGAGGCGCGTGTGCGAGCTCGGCGTCGAGCAACCGGGCCTGGTGCGGGCCCAGCACGTCGACGCCAAGGCCGATGACGAGCGCGAGCTTCCGTTCTTCGTCGATGACGACAAGCCACGTGCGCGCGCGGAGCTGCTCGCGGGGCGCCTGAACTTGCTCGGCGGCACCGCGTGGACCTTCGCGCGCGATGATTTCGCGGAGAGCGTCGACGTGTTGGTGATCGACGAGGCCGGTCAGCTCTCGCTCGCCAACGCGCTCGCGGTCGCGCGCTCGGCACGCGGGCTGGTGCTGTTCGGCGATCCGGCCCAGCTCGAGCAGCCTCAGAAGGGCGTACACCCGCTCGGCGCGGACGTCTCGGCGCTCGAACACTGGCTGGGCGGAGACGCGCTGACCATCCCCGAGCACTTGGGCGTCTTCTTGCCGACGACGCACCGCCTCCACCCGCGCATCTGTGACTTCATCTCGTCGCAGTTCTACGAAGGTCGCCTCTCACCGCGCGCCAACATCGGCCTGGAAAAACAGGGCATTTCCTCGCCGAGCGGCCCCGCGGGCGCCGGGCTCTACTTCGTGCCGGTGCTGCACCGCGGTAACACGAGCGCTTCGCCGGAGGAGGTCGACGTGGTGCGAGAGCTCGTCACCTCGCTGGTCGCGAGCGGCGCCACGTTCACGGCCCGCACGGGGGAGGCCCGACCACTCACGCCAGCGGACGTGCTGGTCGTCGCTCCGTACAACATGCAGGTGGCGGCGCTACGGCGGGCGCTGCCGGAAGCAGTGCAGGTCGCGACGGTCGACAAATTCCAAGGCGGGGAAGCGCCCATCGTCATCTATTCGATGACGAGCTCCAGCGCCGAGGATGCGCCACGCGGCTTCGAGTTTTTGTTCAACCGCAATCGCTTCAACGTCGCGGTCTCGCGCGCGCAAGCGCTGTGCGTCGTCGTCGCGAGCCCAGAGCTCTCCCGCGCCGCCTGCAAGACGCCGCAGCAGATCAAGCTCGTGAACGTGCTGTGCGCGCTGCTGGAGCAAGCCGAGTCGCAGGCGTAGCGCGGCTGCCGCGCTGCGACGGCGCTACGACGGAAATGCGCCGCGCCCCAAATCCGCCTCCTCCGGGTCGGAGCCGAATCCGTGAGCCGAGCGCGGCTCGTGGCGTGATACATTCGACGGCCGGCATGACCCAGGTGTTGATCTTGCCCGGCATTGGCGGCTCCGGGCCCGACCATTGGCAGACGCGTTGGGAGCAGCTCCACCATGACTTCCGGCGCATCGAGATGCCCGACTGGGACGCGCCGGAGCTCGACGTGTGGCTCGCTCGCATCGACGCTGCCGTGCAAGCCTCGCCGACGCTGCCGGTGCTCGTGGCGCACAGCCTGGGCTGCTTGGCGGTTGCCCACTGGGCTGCGCGCGGGGGTGTGCTGCGCGCGGCGCTGCTCGTCGCCGTCCCCGACCCTACGGGCCCGCTCTACCCAGCCGCGGCGGCGAGCTTCAGCGCGGTGCCGCTCACCCGCCTCGGCTTTCACACGCGTGTCGTGGCAAGTCGCGATGATCCTTACGCTAGCTTCGAGCACGCGGCGCGCTGCGCGGGCGCTTGGGGCAGTGAGCTGTGCGACGTCGGGCACGCAGGGCACATCAACGCCGCGAGCGCTCTCGGTGACTGGGAGGCGGGTGAGGCCCTACTTCGAGGCTTGCTCGCTTGAGCTGCCGAAGCCGTAGCGCCGCAGCACGGCCTGTCCGTCCGTGGAAGCGACGAGCTCCGCGAACGCGCGCCCTCCCGCTTGATTCTTGCCGTTCTTGCACACGACCAGCGTCTGCTCGATGGGCTCGTGGAGCCTGGTTTCGAGCACGAGCCGAGAGCCAGACTCGTCGCGGGCGACCAGCGACAGAGCGACGAGCGCGACCTCGGCATTGCCCGTCTGCGCAAACTGGAGGGCTTGGCGCACGTTCTCGGCCTGAACGATCTTCGGCTCGAGCGTCGACCACAGGCCGGCGCTCACGAGCGCCTCTTGAGCAGCTTTGCCGTACGGAGCAGTGACCGGGTTGGCGATCGCGATGTGCGCGATTTCCGAGCTCTTCAGATCGTCCAAGCTGCGAAGGCTGACGCCGCCGCGCTTGGCCCACGCCGCCACGTGTCCGTGCGCGTAGAGTGATTTGGTGCGGCCGTCGCACGCGCCGGCGCTGACAGCGCTGTCCACGAACGCCGCGCTGGCGGCCGCGAACAGGTCGAACGGCGCGCCCTGGCCGAGCTGCTTGGAGAGCGCGCCCGACGCCGCGAACGAGAACGCTACCTTCTGACCCGTGCGCCGCTCGAATAGCTGCCCGAGCTCAGCGAACGCCAGCGACAGATCCGAGGCCGCCGCGATTTGAACCGTCGACACCGGGGCGACGGGCGCCGCCTCGCACGCGGCGCCGCCGACGAGCGCGGCCGTGAGCGCTAAGGCCGGGACCAGCTGAACGTCGCCATCGGGCGGAGCCATCGGCGCACGGTACGCGAGGGTTGCGCCAGACGTAAAGCGCCGCCCGGCTCAGCGACACGAGTCGCGCTGCAGCACGAAGTCTTGAGCGGCGGTGGCTGGCTCGCAGGGCCACGTTTCGACTCGGTCCGCGCGCGCTTGCACGCACAGCGTGGGCGCGTTGCGAGGCGAGAGCTCGCGCGCGTCGCCCGACCGCGGGCGCAACCAGAAGCGCTGGTTGTCGAGCCCGTTCGCGTCGTAAAGAATGACGGCCGCCCCGGGAAGATCCGAGCCGGCTCGCACGTCAAGAAGCAGCTTGGTCTCGACGTTTCGCAGCGTGAAGGCGCCGGCCACGGTCGGGGTCAGCTCCCACTGGGCCAAGGGCGATACGCAGTCGGGCGACAACTGGACCGCAAAGGCAGGCATGCCGAACACGGTCGTCGCGCTGCCCCGCGACAGGCAGCCGCCTTCTGCGCGCAACGTGTGGCGCCCCTCCGCCGGCTCGTGGCAGCTGACGTCCGCCGGCGCCTCCGCAGGGGCGCCCGCTTGCGCCAACGCCTCATCGCTGACGACCGCGTCGATGCGCGCGGTTCCACAGCCGAGCGCGAAAAGTGCACCCAGCACACCCAAAAACGACGCTAGCAGCAGAGGGGGGCTCGCGGGCTCGTCGACGAAAGATGGAGGTATTGGGCGCATCGAAGGCACTCAAGAAGGGTGGATAGAGAGCCGAAGGTATCGCTGCGAGGGGCTGCCGCGTCGAGCGGCCCGTCCGGCCGGCGTTCTAAGGCAGGCGCGGATCATGAGTTTTGCTAGTCTAGCGCGCGTGGCCAGCGTCGTGCCGACGACTTTTTCCGCGCCGGTCGGGGATCGCTCCGAGCAGCAAGGGGAGCTCCACGCGGCGATTCTGCGTAACGAGGCGGGCTGGCAACGTCGCGCGTTCAACGCCTTTCATGATCTGGTCCACGCGCTGCTGATCAAGGCCCTCGGTCCACGCGCCGAGATCGCCGATCTGGTCGGCGACGTCTTCGTCAGCTTCTTCGCCAACGCCAGCCGCATCCAGAGCGCGCAAGCCGTGCGCAGCTACTTGGTGTCCATCACCATGAACCTCGCGCGGCGCGAGCTCCGGCAGCGCAAGCGCCGTGAGCTGTTTCAGCGCTTCTCGGGGGCGGCCCAAGACTACGAGCAAGAAGCGGGGCGTGATGACCCGCGGGCCAAGGCGGCGCTGATTCAGCTCTCGCGCATCCTCGACGACCTGAGCGCGGACGATCGCAGCGCCTTCGTGCTGTCGAATTTGGAGGGCATGCCCGCCCTCGAGGTGGCGGAGCTGCTAGGCGTATCCGAGTCGACGGCCAAGCGCCGCATTCGGCGAGCCAACGAGCGAGTCTTGAAGCGCGTCCGCTGCAACGTGCTCTTGGCCGACTACGTTCAGGCGCGCACGGAGCGTGGGCATGGCTGACGAGCGTGAGCCGCTCTCCGAGCGTCAGGTCGCAGGCGTGATTCGCCGCCTGTCCGAGGAGCACGCGCGTGAGGTCGTGACGCGTGATCGGGCTCGCGCGTGGGAACGCGTGGAGGCCAGCATGCCACCTTCGAGGGTGGCGCACGTGAGCGGCGGCGGCGGCCGCGTGGCGCTGTTCGGCGTCGCGCTGGCTGCGGCCGCAGCCGGCATCCTAGCCCTGGGTTTTCGCGCCGATTCGCAGCTGACTTACGAGCTGCGCGGGGGGTCCTCGCAGGCGGGCGTGATCGAGGCCAAGCGCGGGGAGGCGACGGTGAGCCTGTCCGACGGTAGCTCCATTTTGGCGGAGAACCAGACTCGCTTCAGCGTCGACGTCGTCGGGCGCAACGCGGCGCTGACGCGGCTAGTCTCAGGCAAGCTGCACGTGCGCGTGCAGCACAACGACGACACCTCGTACCGCTTCTTGGCCGGCCCGTACGAGGTGCGCGTCGTCGGCACCGAGTTCGACATCGCTTGGGATCCGCGCGGCGCGGGGCTGTCGCTCGCGATGACGAAGGGCGAGGTGCGGCTCGCGGAGCCGGGCGGCGCGCTGCGCACCCTGAGAGCGGGCCAGGTCGTGCGGCTCCCCGTGCCGCAGCCGCTAGCGACCAACGTAGCGCCGGCGCCGACGCCGACACCGGCGGCTCCGAGCGCGTCGGCGCCCGTCGCGGCGATGGCGACGCAGCCGGCGCCCGCGGAGCCGGCAGTCGAGCACGCGCGGCGCGACGCCTCGCCGGCTTCGTCGGCGGTTTCGTGGGACGGCATGGTCGCCAAGGGCCAGTTCGCCGAGGTCGTGCGCGACGCTGAGACGCTCGGGGTCGACTCGGTGACGCGGACGCGCGGCGCGAGCGATTTGAAGGCGCTCGGTCAAGCCGCCCGCTACGTCGGGAAGCGCGCGCTGTCCATGCGCGCCTTCCTGGCGCTGCGCGAGCGCAACCGCGGCAGCGACGCCGCCCGCCAGGCTGCGTTCTTCCTCGGACGCTTGCAAGAAGAGCAGGGCAATCAAGCCGAGGCGCTGCGTTGGCTCTCCACGTACGTCTCCGAGGCGCCGAGCGGCGTGTATGCCGCTGAAGCCTTCGGTCGGCGAATGAGCCTCACGGAGCGCCAGCGCGGCCGCGCCGCGGCGTTGCCGCTGGCGCGAGAATATCTGGAGCGGTTCCCCGAGGGCGCCTACGCTCAGAGCGCCCGTGGCATCGTGGAAGGTCGCTAGTCTCGCGCGCCAAGCCTCGCTCTTCATCACGAGCGTCGCGTGCCTGTGTCCGCGCGCGGCGCTCTCTCAGCCGCTAGATGGCGCTCGCGCCGTTGGCGTGAGCGAGCCCGCCGTCCCGGCGGCAGACGTGCGCTCCAGCCCTCGCGTCGTCGTCGCGATGCCTCACGACGCGCCGGCGCTGCTGCAGGAAGCGGGGGTGCGCGCGCAGGGAGAGCTGTCCGCGGTCGGGCTCGTCGCCGAGCGAGAGCCGCTCACGCCCAGCGCGCGGGCAGCACGCCGCGCCTCGCACTGGGCCGGCGACGTGTACGGCATGTTGGAGCTCGAGCAGCGCGGGCGCTGGCTGTGGATCCACGCCTGGGCGCCACGCTCCACCCGGCCCATCGACGAGCGGGTCGACTTGAACGCGACGGGCGTCACCGCGGAAGTGATCGCGGTGCGCGCAGTGGAGACGCTGCGCGCGGCGATGCTCGAATACGCGCGCCGCGAGCGGGGGGGCGTGCCGGAAGCGGTGAAGGGCTTCACGCGGTTCACGCGTGAGGGCGCTGCGACTCGGCCCGCATCAGCGCCCGCAGCGCCGGCGCCGCTGTCGCCGCCGCTAGCGTTCTGGGCGGGCCCCGCCGTATCGCTGCACGCTGGCGCTTCCCCCGACCTAGGCGTGCAGCTTGGCGCGCTGGTAGGCCGAGGGCACGCCTTCGCGGCCGCTGCGTTCGAGACGACACTCTACGATCTCGCCCTGACGGCGCCCCACGGTAGCGCCGACGTGCGACGTCAGGCGCTGTGGGTGCAGCTGGGCGCACGCTTCCGCCCCACCCGAAGCTGGGAGGTCGCGACGCGCGGCGGCGCAGGCTACGCCGCCTTCGCGATCGAGGGGGAGGGCGATGCCGGCTACCGGGGCCGCAGCACGAAGCACGGCAGCGCCGCGCTCATGCTCGGAGTGAGCAGCACGTACTGGGCCACGCGCTCTTTCGGTTTGTACGGCAGCGTGGGCGGGCGGCTCGCGCTCGCTGCGCCCACGATTGTGATCGCAAACAAGCCCGTGGTCACGCTGGACCGCCCGTCCTTCGTCCTGTCCCTGGGCGTGAACGTCGGCGCGTTCTGAAGCAGCGACTCGAGCTCCGGCCGCGCCCGCGGTCCCAGCTCCTGCGCCGCACAAAATGCAGCGAGCGGCCCGACCGCAGCGCACGCCTGCAGAAGGGGCCGCTCGTGACGGGCGCCTTTTACAGCTTGCCGTTCAGCGGATCGTAGGCGCTGCCGCTGCTCTTGAAGCTGCCGGCTGCGCCCTTGGTCTTGGCGCCGCCGCTGCGCGCCTTGGCCGCGACCGCTGTTCGCGCCGTCTTCTTCGATTTCTGCGTCGTGGCTTGCTGTTGGTCCTTCGCCAGCAGCGCTGCCTTCATCTCTTCGCTGAAGCGATCGTCAGCCTTCTTGGCGCTGCCGCTGTCGGCCGTGTCTTCGGCCTTCGCCGCTTCCGCCTGGGGCGGCTCCGGCTTCTTCTCTTCTGCGACCGGCGTGGGCGCCGCGGCGATCGGCGTCACGGGCTCACTCGCCTTCGGCATCGTCAAGCTGGCAGCTGCCGCTTGCTCGGTACCCGCAGCGAGCTTCGGCAGCTTGACGCCGCCGCTCTGCACCACCGCGAAGCCGAGGCCCGCGAGGGAGAGCACGGCGACGCCAGCGATGACCTTGCCGAGGCGACGCTTCGGACGCATCGCGAACATGTCGTCGTCGTCGAGGCTCAAGTCGTTCGACACGGGCGCGATGCTCGGAGCCACGATCACCGTGGGCGCCACGCTGTACGGAACCGAAGACTGTACGATGGCGGGCGCGGACGCGACGACCGGCGCGGGGGCGGCGTACGCTGCGTACTGTGGAACCGGTGCCGCGGCCGGGATCGGCGCTGACACGGGCTCTTCTTCTCCGAGCCCTGCGACCTCGGCGAGGGTCAGCCAAGTCGAATCGCCCTCGAGGCAAACGTAAGTGTTCTCGTGGATCAAACCGGCGTTGAACGCCGCGTCGAGCTGATCCAGCGTGAAGAGCCGCACGTCGCCCGCTTCGACCTGCGTGTAATAACGATCTTCGGCTTCGTCTTGAGCAGTGGCTGCGTAGGACATGTAGGCATCACGTTAGCTTGGGATTGGCGCGTGAGCCAACGCTCTAAAAAGGCAAACCGCCTTTCAAAACAGCTCACCCCGCACTGTGATTGTACTGTTCCAAGTGCACGGGATTGTGTGCGTGTAATTTTTCTACGCGAGTGATCAGAACGCCCCACCCCGAGTCAAACTTCGCGCAATCCGGGGTTGCGCCGCCCGTCGAAATCTGACCAAAAATCTCGAAGGAAAACCGATTCCACTGACGAACGCCGGGCTCGGTCGTTGGCGCTCAGGTCGCGTGCTCGCTCGGTCAGTCGCCGAGCAAGCCCGTGTTCGACGCGGCGCCGTGCGCTGGCGCTCCGAGCGCGTAGTCGAGAAACTGCGCGGCGGTGCCGACGCCGCGACCGAGACGCCGGCGGTGGTAGGCGCGGCGATTCCAGCGCGCGACGAAAGCTTGATATTCGGAGAGCTCGGCCCAGCGCTCTGCGTCAGCGTCGCGCAGCTCGCGCTCCTGATGCGCACCGCCCTGCGCGTAGTCGCAGCCGTCGAGCGGCAGCAGCCGGAGCCTTCGCGCGCCCGGAGTCGCTCGAGGCAGCCCGAAATCGAAGGGGAACGCGCGGCAATCGCGCGGGCGCGCTTCGTAGGACCCGCAGCGATCGTCTGGCCCGAGCAAGCGGCAGGCGCCCTGCTCTTGCGCGAGCACCATCAACCGCCGGCCCACGCCGAGCTCGATGAAGCTCGCCGGCTCGCCCGTCATGTCCACCTCATCGGGAGCCAGGAACGCGACGAGGTCGCCCGGGCCGCGCTGCGTGGCCCTCAGCAAACGGGTGAGGTCACGGGCGGTGATCGCGACGCGCAGGTTGCGGCAGCAGTTGCCGCAGCTCGTGCAACGGAAGTCGAGCGGTGACGTGAGACGAGGCGGCGGAAGGGTCACGGTCCGGGCGGGGGCGGCTCACTGAGGGTGGGGCGCTCGAGGGCTTTGCGTAGCGCCGCTTGCAGGATGCTCACCTGCTGCGCACCCGAAACCGCGAAGCGTCCGTCGAAGATGAAGAAGGGAACGCCGCGGATGCCGCCCTGTGCAGCGGACAGCGCTTCTTCGCGCGTCAGCTCGAGCTCAGTGGCGCAGGTCGCGAGCTCGAGGGCCTCTTCGCGCGTGAAGCCGTAGCCCTGAGCGATGCTGGCGAGCAGCTGTTCGTCGGCGATGCTTTGGGCGTCGACGAAGTAGCTTCGGAAGAAGGCGTCCGCGAGCGCCAGCTGCGTGCCCTTGGCGTGCGCGTGTCGCAGCAAGGTGTGCGCCGCGTCCGTGGGGTAGGTCATCGTTTGTCGTGAAAGGTCCAGCTCGAGGCCCGACTCGCGGGCGGCGCCTTCGACGCGGCCCCAGAGCTGCCTTGGATCCACGCCGTATTTCTTGCGCAGCTTGTCGGGCAGGGACGTGCCTGCCTTGGGCAGAGCTGGGTCGAGGAAGAAGGGGTGGTAGCAGATCTCCGCCGTGAGCTCGGACGTCAGCCCCGCGAGCGCTTGCTCGAGCCGCTTTGCGCCGATGTAACACCACGGACACACGATGTCCGAGAACAAGTCGATGGTGACGCTGGGGATCATGGCGCGGGTCAGCTGTCCATATGGGGCCAGCCACCACATGATCGCAACCGTCCTGATTGAGGGGGCAGGTGTTCAGCCGGCGTCGAAATGGATGCGATACAGCAAATGCGCGCCTCCGCGCGATGGCTCGGGGAAACGCAGCGCGTAAAAGCCCTCCGCCACGCAGTCGATCACCTGCCGGTCGGTCAGATCGGACCCGCCGTCCTCCACCCGGCTGACGTGCCCCGATTCGTCCACGACGAGCCGGAAGCGCACCGCGCCATCGAGGCTCGAGTTGCGCTGCACGCCGTCACGGTAGCAGCGAGCGAAGAGCGGATAACCGGACTCGATCACGTTGTCGACCGCGGCCAGATCCAAGGTGCCCGGGGAGCCCTTCTCGATCTCGACGCCGCGATCGCGGGCCTCGGCGCGATCGCGATCGCGCTTGGTGAGCTTGCGCTTGCGACCGCGGCGGTCCTTCGCCGGCTCGACGAGGCGGAAGACGAACGTCCAGCTCGCGCTCGCGACGTCGGCTCGCGGATCGAAGCGCACGTCATGGAGCTTCTCGCTCAGGCACTGCTCGATGCGCGCATCCGAGAGCGTCGAGCTCTCGCGCTTGAGACCTTCGATGCGACCTTCGGTGTTCACGAGCCACGACAGCGACAGCGTGCCGCGCGCGCTCGGGCTCGCGAAGAAGCAGCGACGGATGTCGGTTTCGTTGCCGCGGAGCTTGATCACCACTTCGGCCGGGGTGAGCTCACTCTGGGGCTTGGGGGCGCGAGGAGCCCGGGGCTTGGCTTGCGTCGCCACGTCGTCGGGGTCATCCGGCTGAGGCGTCGTGCCGCTGCTGCAGCCCACCAGCGAGAGCGGCACCGTCAAGAGCAGAAGGCGTGCGCGAGCGACGAAGGACCTCATGAAGCGCCGCCAAGCATGACTCAGCCCTCGGCGGTTGAGGCCCTCGAAGTGGCGTGAAAAAGGGCCGCTTTGACCTCGTGACTACGTTCGCGCGCAAAGATTCTAGTGTCATTGCGCGGCGAGCGCGCAGGGCGTGCTCAATAGTGTGGCGGCTTTTCGTTCGGCATCTCGCGGCGCGATAGCTCGTTGCCGAACACCTTCTCCAGGAGGGCGACTCGGCTCGATAGCCCCGCGAGCAGCCGGTTCAAATCGGTGACGACGTCGTTCAGCTCGGCGATCGTCTTGTCCTGGTAGGCGACCTTCTCTTCGAGCGTGAGCAGCCGTGCAGCGTCGGACATGCGCAGACACTAGCACCACGCGGCGCGCGGACAGCGTCGAGCCCGCCGCGCGCGGGGCCCGCGTCTCGCGGAGGTAGGGGCCGCGGCGGTGGGCGAGTCGCCGAACTACCGGCTATAAACGGCCTGGGGCGCCGCCGAGCGAGCAGCGGGGCTCGCCGAAGGGCCAAAGGCGCTCTAGGTTTGCAGGGTGCTGCCACGGCCATTTGCTGTCATGTCACGCCGTGCGTGGCTCTCGGCGTCGGTGTCGGCGCTCGCCTGCCGGCAAACGGACCGGAAGCACGAAGGGAATCCCGTGTCGATGCCCGCAAGCTCACCGCGCATGCCCGTGCTGTTCATTGGGCACGGCTCACCCATGAACGCCATCGAGGACAACACCTGGAGCCGCGCCTTCAAGAGGCTCGGGCAAGAGCTGCCGCGCCCCCGGGCGATCTTGTGCGTGTCGGCGCACTGGTACGGCGAGGGTACGCGGGTAACGAGCGACGAGCGCCCGCGAACCATCCACGATTTCGGCGGATTTCCCGACGCTCTTCAGCGCGTGCAATACCCCGCGCCCGGCGACGTCGCGCTCGCCCGGCGCGTGACCTCGCTCTGGCCGAGCGCGCAGCTGAACGGCGAGTGGGGGCTGGATCACGGCGCGTGGAGCGTGCTCTGCCACCTGCGACCGGCGGCGGACTGCCCCGTCGTCCAGCTCAGCCTCGACGCGCGGCTGCCCGGCGAAAGGCACCTCGAGATTGGACGCGCGCTCACGCCGCTGCGCGACGAAGGCGTGCTGATCTTGGGCAGCGGCAACATCGTGCACAACCTGCGCGACGCCTTCGGGCGCATGCGCCGGGGCGACGACACCACGCCGGATTGGGCCGCCAGCTTCGACGCCGACGCCGAGCGCGCGCTCGTGCAGCACGACGGCGCGTACTTGGCTCAGGCGCACGCACGCGGGCAGGGGCCGAGCGCGCACCCCACGCCGGAGCACTACTTGCCGCTGCTCTACGCGGCGGGGGCTGCCAGCGCTGGCGATCGCGTCAGCTTTCCGATCCAGGGCTTCGACGCCGGCTCGCTCTCGATGCGCGCCGTGCGCTACGATTCTTGAAGCTGACCGCGCGCGCGGCGCGTCCGCGCCACGAAGCGCGCGTGCAGGTCGAGCAAGCGCGCGCCCAGCTCCGCAGAGTCGAGCGTCGAGAGCGCGTCCGCGATCGCCTCGAGCGTCGAGCGGGCGCCCGCGCGAGGCGACTCGCGCAGCCGGTCGCGCTCGCCGCCGCCTTGGCCCGAGGGCGGAGCGGGCAGCGAGACGCGCGGCAGCCGTGCCGTCTCCGGTAAACGCCGCAGCATTTTCGCGGTCTGCCGCCAGGTGCCATCGAGCAAGAGCAGCGTTCGCAGCGGGGGCGCGACGCTTTCGGCCGGCGTACCCCCGGGGTAGAGCAAGCAGGCACCTTCGAGCGCTGCGATGGCGGCGCGCGTCGGCGCGGGGTTCTCGGGCACGAAATCGAGGATGCGCAGGTTCGAGAGCGCGAGCCCCGCGAGCCGAGCCGTGCCCGTGCTCTTGAACGCCTCCCAGTGGTGGCGCACGATCACGATCGCGGGCGAGCTCGGCTGCGGCTCGCCAATCAGGCCGCACACGCAATAATCAGCGAGCAAAAGGCAGCGCAGGCAGCGGCCGGGGGCACCGGGGGGCGTGAAGCTGCGCATACGCCAGCATGTCCTACTTTTTCGCTCGCGCTTCGAGCGAGGCGATGAGCGCTTGGAACGCCTTGTCGTAGTCGTCGGCCGCCTTCTGCTGGCGCTGCTTCATGTCTTCGATGGCGGCCGTGGCCTGCTGCACCTCGGCGTCGAGCGCGTCGCGCGCGCTCTTGGCGCTGGCCTTGCGCTTCTCGGCGAGGGCCCGGCGCCCCTTCGAGAGCTTCGGCTTGGCGAGCGTCTCGTCGCTCTCCTGCTGGATGCGATCGAGCGTCGAGCCGACCTCGCTCGCTTCCTTGAGCTGGGCCTCCAGCTCGCGGCGGTACAGCTCGAGCCGGACGTGCGCGATGTGGCTCGAGAGGGCGAGCGCGTTCGCCTGCTTTTCGGCTCCGTCGAGGTTGGCTTTGCCCAGCTCCTCTTCGTGGTCCTCGACGAAGCGGTGCACCTCGCCCAAGCGCTGCTGCCGCTCTTCGAGCTGCTTCTCGACGGCGCGATCCGACGCGCCCGCGGCGACGCCGCCGAGCTCCTCGGTGCAGGGGCAGTCCTTTTGCTTGCCCGCGTAGACCACCGAGCCGGCGATCTTCTGGTGCAACGGCTGCTTCTCTTCGCTCCAGAAGCGCGACACCGTCTCGTTCTCGAGCGACTGGCTCGCGTACGCGCCCGAGCGGCCTTCGGCGTCAGCGAGCTCGAAGAGTTGCTGCAGCGTCGCGGGATCCGCGCTCGCCAGCTTCTGCGAGGCAGGCTCGAGCTCGGGCAGCGCTCGCTGGAGGCGCGTCTCGTCCTCCAGGAAGCGGGTGCGCAACGTGTTGAGGCGCGTCGGGTACTGCTCGGCGTAGCCGGGCTGCTCACCCGAAGCCGCGGTGAGGGGCGGCGGCTCTTTCGAGCAACCGAAGGAGAGCAGCGTGGCGCAGACGATGAGCCGGGAGAAGCGCATGGCGCAGTCCTTCCTTCGATGGCCTGCACGCGTCAATCAATTCCCGCGGTTCAGCCCGCGATCCGCGAAACATCACGAAATTCGCGGGGGCTCATGCCGTGGTGCTGCCTGAACGACCGCGAGAAGTAGTTACTGTCTTGAAAGCCGACCGCGTAGGCCACCTCGGCGATCGACTGGCTCGGCGTTCGTAGCAACTTGCGCGCCTCACGCATTCGCGTGGCCGCGACGTACTCCAAGGGAGAGGTGCCCAGCGATTCGCGGAACAGACAAGAAAATCGGCTGATGCTCATGCCGGCGCTGCGCGCGAGCGCGGCCAAGCTGAGCGGCTCGGCGTAGCGCTCGTGGATGAACGCGAGCGTGTGCTCGAGGCGCGCGCGATGCCGCGCCGGATCCGGCTCCGCGATGCGCTCGGACCGCGCCAACATGACCAGTAGCTCCAGCAGCTGCGCTTGCAGGAACAGCTCGTGACCGAGCCGGGGCTCGCCAAGCTCGAGCTCGATGCGCGACAGCACTTCGCAAAGCGCATCGAGGTGACGCGGCGCCAGGCCAAGCAGCGTGGCCGGTGCTTCTGCGGAGCTGGCGAGGACCGCGCCGAGACGTCCGAGCCCCTCGAGCTGCTCACAGACGTCGAACGACAGCAGCGTGAGCTTGAGCTGCTCGGCGCTGCGCAGCACGAGGCTCCGCCCGCGCGGCACCGCGAGGACGGTGCCGCTGCCGATCAGGCTTTCGGCGCCGCACTCGCTCAGGCGCGCGCGCCCGGAAGCGACGACGAGCAGCAGGACTTGGGCGGCGTCGTAGAAGGTGACGTCACCGGACAGCGTTTGACGACTCAGGGCCAGGGAGCTCGGAGCACGAACGGCGAGGTTTGCCACGACAGAAAGGGTGCCCGATCGGTCCTCAACGGAATATCGCCTGGTTGCGAAATTGCTTGTCTGAGGTTGTCAGCGAGGCCCGCTCGCGGCCTGAGCGCCCTCGCGGCGACGGTAGACGAGCGGCGAAACGCCGTGAGCTTTGCGGAAAACGGCCGAAAAATGCGCCGGGCTCTTGAAGCCGGCTTCCAGGCTCAGCCGACCAATGGGCAGGGCGCTGGTTCGCAGCAGACGCTCGCCCAGCGCCAGCCGCTGCGCCGTCAAGTACTGCTCGAAGCCTTGGCCGAACGCCTGCTTGAAGATGCGCGAGAAATACGGCCGCGACATGCCCGCGTGGCGCGCCACTTGGGCGAGGGTCAGCTCCGCCTGGCAGTTGTCCTCGATGAAGGTCTTGGCTCGCTCGAGGCGCAGCGCGCGGGCTTCCGTGCCGGGGGCGCTGGAGACGCGCAGTAGCGTGTCCCACCACTGCCGGAACACCGTGATGAGCTCGATGGTGGTGAGCGCCGCCGCCAGGCTATCGGTCAGTCGCCGCTCGAGATCTTGCGTGGTCTTGCTATCCAGCTGGGCGCGCCGCTCGATCTGCGTCAGCAGGGCGAACAGCGTGTGCTCGAAATGGACGCGCATCACCGACGCGCGCCCGCCGGACTCTTGCACCACGCCGCGCACGTAGTCCATCCGCGAGACGTCGAGCACCGCCGGCTCGGCGCGGCCAAACGACGACAGGAGCCGGTTGCCGAGGCGCGCCGCCGGCAGCGCGCGCGCGGCGGCTCGGCTCGGGGTGCGACCCTCTGCCTCGACCTCGTCCGCGTAGAAGCACAGCGGTTGCTCGCGATGGACAGCCAGCTGCATGCCGAAGACGGCCTGCTGCGCCGCGCGGTGCAAGTCCACGATGCGCGCGCTCCGCTCACCTACGCCGACCAGCGCCTTGGTGCCGAAGCGCCTGCGCACGAAATCCTGCACCTGCTCGACGCGCTGGCGCAGCTGGAGGCGGCGCTGCGTGGCACCGAGCTTGGGGCTCACGTGAGTGAGCAGCAGCACACCGGTGTCCTCCAGGCGCGTGGCGATGGTGTTCGGCAGGCTGCGCGCCAGCTCGACGCATTCGAGCTGGAAGTGCTCGGCCCGCACCAACAAGTCGAGCGTTTCTTCTGCCACCGCGCTCGGCGGCGCCGGCAGCACCGCCAGCACCTCGTTGGGTAGCTCGTCCAAGCCCAGCTCTTCGCGATCCCAAGGCCTGAGCCCGGCCGCCCAGGTCCAGCTGCTGATGGGATCCACCAGCAGCGCGCCCTTTTGGAGCTGCACGGCAGGGCGTCGTGAGAAGTCGCGCCGCGCCTGGTGCCAGAACTTCTCCGCGTGCTCCTGCTCCTCGCCGCGGCCTGCCAGAAGGTCGGCCAGCGCGCGCAAGAAATCTTCGAACTGCCCTAGCTCGTCGTCGCTGAGCACGGGCGTGCGCAGCACCGTGCGCGCGTAGTGTAGCAAGCGCGGCTCCGTGCCGCGCGGCTTCTCGCGCGTGAGCGACAGCCAGCTTCTGCGCAGGTCATCTGCGCTCCAGCGGCGCCGCAAGAACGGCCCGCTCACGAGCAGGTTGTCGCAGCGCCCCGCGCTCACCACGGGAACCCAAAGATCCGAGAAGCCGTGTAGCTCGCTTTGGAGCAGCTCCTGCTGCTCGAGCACGCGCTGGACGTGCTCGTCGTTGTAGCGATTGCGCGCCGCGCGCTGGCCGAGCATGTCGTGCGCACCGACCACGGAGGGGGTCGCGGAGCTGTAGACCACGATCCACGACCCGGTGCGCGTGACGAGCGAGCAGGGAATGTCCAAGAACGACGTGAACGCGTTCTGGGCCGCCAGGAAGGCGTGCGCGCGAGTCAGCTCGAGCGGCGCTTCATCGGGCGGCTTGGTCGAGGCAGGCGGTGCTCGTCGCGAGGCGGGCGGCCGCTTCATGGGCGCCGGCAGGATACAACGGCGCGCCGTCGTACGGCTGATTTCCTGCCCGGATGCGGCGACGGCGACGGTGATCGACTTCGCCCATGACGGGCCCTAAGCTGAGGCCAATGACCGAGCTCGAGCGGCGCCGCCGATTCCTGAAATTGTCCATGCTCACGGTGGCAGCGCTGCCCAGCGCCTGCTACCGCGAAGGCACGCCGCCCGGGGCGCTGTCCGAGGCCGAGAGCGCTCGCTACTTTCCGCAATCGGTCGCATCGGGGGACCCTCGCCCCGAGAGCGTCGTGCTCTGGGTTCGGCTGGAAGACAGCGAGCGCCCCGACGAGGACGCCGCGCTCGCGCTGCGGATCGCCCTCGATCCGGAGATGAACGACCAGCTCTCGCTCGCGGCCGACGCGCTGGCCCTCGCGGTGAAGGCGGAGGACGACCACTGCTTGACCGTACGCGTGGGCGGCCTCGAGCCCGGCACCACCTATTATTACCAATTTTCTTACTTCACCGAGGCGGGGATCGCCCGAAGCCGCGTCGGGCGCACGCGCACCGCGCCGAGCGCTGACGCCGACGTGACCGCGAAATTCGCGGTCGTGTGCTGCCAAGACTACGGCGGGAAATACTTCCACGTCGCGCGCCACGTCGCCGAGCAAGACGTCGACTTCGTGCTGCACCTCGGGGACTACATCTACGAAACGGTCGGTGATCCGACCTTTCAGAGCTCGACCCGCGCGCGGCAGGTCGTGCTGAGCGCGCCCGAGCAGGCGCTCGAGCTCGGCCGGGGCGAGCGCACCTTTTTGGCGGCGCAGTCGCTGTCGAACTATCGCGATCTCTACAAGCGCTACCGCAGTGACCCCGATCTGCAGGCGCTGCACGAGCGTCACCCCATCATCGCCATCTGGGACGATCACGAGTTCTCCGACGACTGCCACGGCGACGTCTCCACGTACCTCGATGGGCGCAAAAATGAAGCGTCACCCGCGCGTCGGGCCGCTGCCGATCGCGCGTGGACGGAGTACATGCCGGTGGACTGGGTGACCGCGCCGGTGCAGCGTTACGACGAGAAGGCTGATTTTCCCGATAATTTGACGGTGTATCGCAGCTTCGGCTTCGGGCGTCACCTGGAGCTCGTGCTGACTGACCTGCGTCGCTTCCGGCCCGACCACCTCGTCCCCGAAGACGCTCCGCCCGGCGTCGTCTACCTCACCGAGCCGGAGCTGAAGGAGCTGCTGGGCTCGGTTCCGGAGGACGCGGTGCCCTACGTCGCGCTCGACGAGCTCGCGGACGGAGCTTACGCGGAGGCCTTGCGTGACGGCGCGGACTTGCTCGACGTCGACCCCGACACGCTCACCGGCGACCACAGCGCGCTCTGGATCAACCTCGCGCTCGAGCAGCTGGAGTCCGAGCTCGAGCCGATCGAGCTCGAGGGGCTACCTCGTGGGTACGCCTACCATTGTCTACTCAAGAGCAGCAGCTTCACGCGTGTCGGAGCGCGCTACGTGGTCGCGGTCGAGCCGTTCGAGGCGCTGGCCAAGAAGCGCTGGCGAGAGACGGACGGCGCGAGCGAGCGCCTGATGGGGGACGAGCAGCGCGCGTGGTTCCTGGACACGATCGCCAAGTCGAAGCGCACGTTCAAGGTTTGGGGCAGCGAGATCACGCTCTTGTCGCGGCACATCGATCTGACGGGCATCCTGCAAGCTCCGCCGGAGCTGCGGCGGAGAATCTCGATTTCAGCCGAGGATTGGGATGGATTTCCGAACGAGCGCCGCGCGCTCCTCGCCGAGCTCAGCGCGGCTGGAAACGTCGTCGTGCTGTCCGGGGATGTGCATTGCTTCTTCGCGGGCACCCCCTTCGTCGAGGGCGACGAAGAGCAGCGCGTCGTCGAGCTGACGACGGGGAGCCTCTCGTCCACGACGTGGCTCGACGGCATCCAAGGCAGCTTGACCGAAGACGGCAGCGTGCCGATGGACGTGGGCGCCCTGGTCCAGAACATCGGCGCGCTACTGCGCGACCCGCTGCACCGACCGAACCCGCACCTCGCGTACCAAGACTTGTCGCGCAACGGCTGCAGCGTGGTCGAGGTGGGCGAAGAGCAAGTCGACTTGACGCTGTACGCGCTCGACAGCGCGGTCGTGGCGACGCCGCCGGCGGAGCTCTCGAAGCAGCTGTCGAAGCTGTTCGCGGTCGAGCGCTTCCGCACGCGCGCGGGCTCGGCCGAGCTCGAGCGCGAGGTCGACGGCGAGTACCGCACGTGGAGCCGTAAGGAGCTCGCGTTCAAATGACGAGCGCCGAAGGCGCCAGCTTCGACGCCGATTTCGTCGTCGTGGGTAGCGGCTTCGGCGGATCGGTGAGCGCGCTTCGTCTCGTAGAAAAGGGCTATCGCGTGCTGGTGCTCGAAGCAGGGCGGCGCTGGCGTACGGGGGAGTTTCCGAAGACGAACTGGCTGCTTCACAAGTTCTTGTGGCTGCCGAAGCTGGGCTTTTACGGGATTCAGCGCATCACGCTGCTGAAGAACGTGCTCGTGCTGTCGGGCGCGGGCGTGGGCGGGGGCTCGCTGGTCTACGCCAACACCTTGCTCGAGCCGCCCGGCGCCTTCTTCACTGATCCGCGCTGGGCTCAGCTCGATGACTGGCGCGCCCGCCTCGCGCCGCACTACGCGACCGCCAAGCGTATGCTCGGGGCGACCGCGTCGCGTTTCCTCGGCGCCGGCGATCAAACCTTGCGCGAGGTCGCGGTGGAGCTCGGGGTCGGCGAAACGTTCCATCAGCCCGAGGTGGCCGTGTATTTCGGGGAGCCGAACCGCAGCGCTCCCGACCCTTTCTTCGGCGGGGAAGGGCCCGAGCGCGTCGGCTGTACCTACTGCGGCGGCTGCATGGTGGGCTGTAACGTCGGCGCCAAGAACTCGCTCGATAAAAATTACCTGTATTTGGCGGAAAAACGCGGCGCTGTCGTGCAGCCTTTGACGACCGTGATCGACGTGGCTCCTCACCCTGACGGCGGCTACGTCGTCTCGACGCGGCGGACGGGGCCGCTGGGCAGGCGCGGGCGCCCCTTGCGAGCCCGGGCCGTGGTGCTGGCGGGAGGGGTATTGGGGACGGTGCCGCTGCTGCTCGCCTGCAAGCAGCGGGGCTCGCTGCCTCAGCTCAGCGCGCGCTTGGGCGACTACGTGCGCACCAACTCCGAGGCCATCGTCGGCGCGCTGTCGCGTCGCGCGGACGTCAACAACTCGCGCGGCATCGCGATCACGAGCGGCTTCTACCCGGAGCCTCAGACGCACGTGCAGCTGGTGCGCTACGGCGAAGGTCAAGACGCGATGGGCCGGATCAGCGCGCTGATGGTCGACGGTACGGGGGGGCGCTTGCGCCGATTGCTGCGATTCCTCGGCGAAATTGCGCATCACCCGGCTGATTTCCTGCGCTCGCTCAAGCCGTGGGGCTGGGCTAAAGGCACCGTGATCTTGCTAGCCATGCAGTCCATCGACAATCACCTGCGGCTCAAGCTCGAGCGACCTTGGTGGTGGCCCTTCGGCCAGCGCCTCGTCAGCGAGCTACCCGCGGGGCAAACGCAGCCGCCCACCTTCATTCCTGCCGCCAACTTGGTGGCGCGCAAGGTCGCCGAGAAGACCGACGGCGTGGCGCTGGGCGCGATCAACGAAGCCTTGCTCGACGCGCCGACGACGGCCCACATCCTCGGAGGCTGCTGCATGGGTGCGACGGACGCCGACGGCGTGATCGACGCCGATCACCAAGTCTTCAACTATCCTGGCCTCTACGTGTGCGATGGCTCGGCGATTTCGGCCAACCTCGGCGTCAATCCGTCGCTCACGATCACCGCCCTCAGCGAGCTGGCGATGAGCAAGATTCCGCCGAAAACCGCGGGGTGATGGCTGGTGAGTCAGGGAACGCGGGCTGCGCGCGCTGAGGTGACCGAAGCGCCCCTCACCAGGGCGTTTCTCCCCGCTGTAACGAGCAACCGCGCCGGCCCGTGGTTTTCTCTCCACGCTTGAGCTTTTCCCTGTCACCGGAGCCGAGGTGCGTCTACATCACTGGCTCGATGAAGCTCCGTAAGCACGTGGTGATCATCGGCGGCGGCTTCGCCGGGCTCTCTGCGGCGCGGGGGCTCGCTCGAGAGCCGGTGCGGATCACGCTGCTCGATCGCTCGAACCATCACGTGTTCCAGCCGCTGCTGTACCAGGTCGCGATGGCGGGGCTCTCGCCAGGCGAGATCGCGGTGCCGATCCGCGCCGTGCTCAACCGGCAAGAGAACGTGCGCGTGCTGCTGGCGGAAGTGACGGGCGTGGACTTGGTGGCCCGTCGCGTGCAAACGCGGGAAGCGATGCCGTTCGACTACGATTACCTGGTGATCGCGGCCGGCGCCGAGAACAGCTATTTCGGCCACGACGACTGGGCTCGCATCGCACCGGGGCTGAAAGACCTCGATGACGCGGTCGAGATCCGACGCCGCGTGCTCTTGGCCTTCGAGGCGGCGGAGCGTGAGACCGATCCCGCGCTGCAGCGCCAACATTTGACGTTCGTCGTCATCGGCGGCGGCCCGACCGGCGTCGAGCTCGCGGGCGCCATCGCCGAGCTTGCCACCTTCGTGCTCGCCCATGATTTTCGCGCCATCGACTCGGACGCGACGCGGGTCGTGCTCGTAGAGGGCGGCGATCGCATCCTCGGCGGCTTCGACGCCAAGCTCTCGGCCGAGGCCGCGCAGAGCCTGAGCGAGATGGGCGTCGAGGTGCGCACGGGCGTGCGGGTCACGGCCATGGACGAGAGCGGCGTGCAGTGCGGCGGCGAGCGCATCGCCGCCTCGACGGTGCTGTGGGCGGCGGGGGTACGCGCCTCGGGCCTGTGCCAGCAGCTGGGCCTCGAGGTCGACCGGCAGGGCCGAGCGCGCGTCGAGCAAGATTGCTCGCTGAAGGCGCATCCGGAGGTGTTCGTGGTCGGCGACGCTGCCTCCTTCGTTCCGGCCGACGGCGCGCAGCCGCTGCCCGGGGTGAGCCCGGTCGCGATGCAACAAGGCCGCTTCGTGGCGCGCCAGATTGGTCGCAGCATCGCCGGCGCGACGCGGCAGCGCTTTCAGTATTGGGACAAGGGTATCATGGCGACGATCGGGCGCAGCCGCGCGGTCGCGCAGGTGGGCAAGCTCCAGCTCACGGGGCTGCTGGCGTGGCTCGCTTGGCTCACGGTGCACATCTTCTACCTGATCGACTTCAGGAACCGGCTGGTCGTGCTGCTCGACTGGGCGTGGGCCTACTTCGCTTACCGCCGTGGCTCGCGGTTGATCACCGGACGCCGCTTGGAGGCGGGCACGCCGCGGCTGGCCGCACCAGCCAACGATAGCGCCATGCGTTAGGGCCCGCGAACGGCCAAGTCAGTCGATGGATCACGGCTACGGCGCCGCGCGTCGGCCGCGCTGCGCTCGCTGCCGTTCATCGGCTCGGCGCCAGCGCCAGCTTGTTGATGGCGTAAAGCGCGAGCACCGCGAGCGCCGTCAAAATTGCGGCCAGGCCCGCGGCGTCCACGTCGCGGCCGGCTTGCACCGCGTCGTAGATCGCGAGGGAGGCCGTCTGAGTGCGCTCGGGGATGTTGCCGGCGACCATCAGCGTCACGCCGAACTCACCGAGCGAGCGCGCGAAGCCCAACGTGACGCCGGCCAAGATGCCGCGCGAGGCGAGCGGCAGCTCGACGCGCCAAAACGCTCGAAGCGGCGAAGCCCCGAGCGTCGCCGCCGCTTCGCCGAAGCGCGCCTCCAGCGACTCGAGCGCGGCGCGCGCCGAGCGCACGACGAAGGGCAGGGCGGCGAGCGCGGCCGCGCAGATCGCGCCGGTGCGCGTGAAGACGATCGAGCTGCCCGTCACGCTCTCGTAGACGCGACCCAGCGTTGTCTCTCGCCCGAGCAGCACCAGCAGGTAGTAGCCCAGCACGGTCGGCGGCAGCACCAGGGGCGCGTTCAGCAGCGCGTCGAGCAGCTGCGAGCCCGGGAAGCGCTTGCGCGACAGCAGCCCCGCCAGCGCCACCCCCACCAGCGTCGCCGCGGCCGTCGCGATCAGCGATACCTGGAACGAGAGCAGCAGCGGTCCGAGCACGGCCGGGCGAGCATGGCATAACCAACCGCCGAGGGTGCGGCGCGGCAAACGCTCGCGGACAAGAGCCGCGCCTACGCCATCAGTCCCAAGCCCAGGCCTCGCGCGAGCGCGGCCTTCCTTGCCCGAAGCCCCTCCCGCTCCCGCTCCCGCTCCCGAAACCGACGCCGCCCCCCCGGGGCCGCGCGAGCGCGGGGCCTCGTTAACGGATCGAGGCTGGCGCGGCGGGGCGGCCGGTCCATCTACCCAGCCAGAGGTGCTAGCGTAGGCCGGAGAGGACGGGGCGTGCTCCGTGCCCCGCAGAGAGAGGCGGGGCGCGATCCGCCCCGATGCATCACGTGGCCGGCGACTTCGACGATCCGATCAACCGTTCGCGCCGCGACTTGGAGCGGGTCGGCACGTTCTTGTCGTCGATCGTCGAGAACATCCCGGCGATGGTCTTCGTCAAGAACGCCGAAACACTGCGCTTCGAGCTGTTCAACAAGGCCGGCGAGGAGCTGCTGGGCATCCCGCGTGAGTCGATGATCGGCAAGGGCGACACCGATTTCTTCCCGCCGGATCAGGCGGCCTTCTTCGAAGACAAGGACCGCGGCGTGCTCAGCGGCAAGACGCTGGTCGACATCCCGCTCGAGCCCATCGATACGGCGAGCGGGCGGCGCTGGCTCCACACGAAGAAGATACCCGTGCTCGACCAGGAGGGTGTCGCGCGCTTCCTCCTGGGTATCTCCGTGGACATCACGGAGCGTCACGAGGCGGAGGAAGCGCTGCGGCGCGCCCAAGACGAGCTCGAGCGGCGCGTGATCGAGCGCACGCGCGAGCTGTCGCTGACTGTCGCCCGCCTCGAGCGCGAAATAGCCGACCGCGAAAGGGCGGAGAGCGCGCTGCAAAAGAGCGAAGAGCAGCTCAGACACGCGCAAAAGATGGACGCGGTAGGGCGCTTGGCAGGCGGCGTCGCTCATGATTTCAACAACATGCTGTCGGTCATACTCGGTCACGCCGAGATGGCGATGGGGCGCCTGGAACCGAGCAGCGAGCTACATGAAGCGCTCGACACGATCCGGCAAGCCGCCCTGCGCTCGGCGGGCTTGACCCAGCAGCTGCTGGCCTTCAGTCGCCAGCAGGTCGTGAGCCTCCGTTTCCTCGACCTGCGCGAGCTCGTGCGCGAGTTCGAGAAGATGCTCGAGCGGGTGATCGGCGACCACATCAGGCTCCGCATCACTCTGCCCGCCGAGGCGTGTCCGGTGCGGGTGGATCCGGTGCAGATGGAGCAGGTGATCTTGAACTTGGCCATCAACGCCCGTGACGCCATGCCGAGCGGCGGACAGCTCTGGATCGAGACCCGCATCACCACGCTCGGGCCTGACCACGTCTTTGCCCACCCCGAGGCCAAGCTCGGTCGTCACGTCGAGCTGATGGTGCGCGACGAGGGGACGGGCATCGACGCAGAGACGCAGCGGCGCATCTTCGAGCCCTTCTTCACCACGAAGGCGGAAGGGCGCGGCACTGGCCTGGGTTTGGCCACCGTCTACGGCATCGTGCACCAGAGCGGCGGCTCCTTGGTCGTCGAGAGCGCGCTCGACAAGGGTTCGACATTCCGCGTCTTTTTGCCGCTGGCGCAGGGCAAAGCCGCCCCGGCACCGGGCGAGAGCGTAGGCCCGACGCGCGGCATCGAGACGGTGCTGCTGGTCGAAGACGAGCCCGAGGTGCGGCGGGTGTGCGCGCTCACGCTCCGCGCGCTCGGCTACGACGTGATCGTCGCCGACGATCCGGATCACGCCGTGCACACCTGCGCGAGCAGCGAGCGCGAGGTGCACGCCGTGCTCACCGACGTCGTCATGCCCGGCATCTCCGGCATCGCCCTGGTCGAGCGCTTGCGCAGCTTGCGACCGGGGCTCAAGGCGCTGTTCATGTCCGGCTACACCGATAGACAAATCGTAGACGCCTCGTCGCTGAGTAGCTCGGCCGCCTTCATCCACAAGCCGTTCACGCCCGACAGCCTGGGGCAAAAGCTGCGCGTCCTGCTCGACACACCCTCTAGCCCCTGATAGTTGCCGCCGGTGACCGGTCGCTCCCGCACCCTGCTCTGGTTTCGCGGCAAAGACTTGCGCGTGGCCGATCATGCCGCGCTCGCGAGCGCGGTGGCCGCGGGCGACGTCGTGCCCCTGTTCGTGCTCGACCCTTATTTCTTCGCGCCTGCGCGCGCCCGCGAGCTGCCTCACCGCATGCAGTTCCTGCTCGATTCGCTGGCGGAGCTGCGTGGCCGCCTCGCGAAGCTCGGCTCGGAGCTGCTGCTCGTCGAAGGCAAGAGCGTCGACGTGGTTCCGAAGCTGGCACGACAGTGGCGGGTCACGCGCGTCGTCGCGTCCCGCTGGACCGAGCCGTTCGCCCGCGAGCGTGATCGCCGCGTCGCCGCGGTCCTCGACGTTCCCTTCGAGCTGTTCGACGGAGAAACGCTGGCGCCGCCGGGGAGCGTGCGCAACGGCAGCGGCGCGCCCTACGCCGTTTTCACGCCCTTCGCCCGCGCGCTGCGCCGGCAGCTCGGCGCGCTCGCCCCGCTGCCCGCGCCGCGCTCGTTGCCGGCGCTGCCGGAAGGTGTCGCGCATCGCTCCCCGCCCTTACCCACGCTGCAAAGCCTCGGCATCGAGCCGAACCCCGCGCTGCAGCCGGGCGGGGAGCGCGCCGCGTGGCAACGCCTCGCGAGGTTCACGCGCGACGCCGGCGCGCGCTACGACGTCGAGCGTGACCGCATGGATTTGCCGGGAACGAGCCGCCTCAGCGCTGATCTGAAGTTCGGTACGCTCTCGGTGCGCAGCGTTTGGGGCTACGTCACGCGGGAGCTCGCGGCGACGCCGCGCGCGCTCGAGGCTTACACGAACGAGCTGATTTGGCGTGAGTTCACCCACGCTACGCTCTGGGATCGGCCGGAGCTCTTGTCGCGCCCCTTCCGCGAGGACTTCGTCGGCTTTCCCTGGGCGACCGACGAAGCCGGTTGGCACGCTTGGACGCTGGGTAGGACCGGCTACCCCGTGGTCGACGCGGCGGCGCGACAGCTGCTGACAGAGGGCTTCGTCCACAACCGCGCGCGCATGATCGCGGCGAGCTTTCTCACCAAGCATCAGCTCCTCAGCTACCAGCTGGGTGAAGCGCACTACATGAAGTACCTGACTGACGGCGACTGGGCGCAAAACAACGCCGGGTGGCAGTGGTCGGCAGGTTGCGGCACCGATGCGCAGCCGTACTTTCGCGTCTTCAACCCCACGTTGCAGGGCGAGAAGTTCGACCCGAACGGGGACTACGTGCGCCGCTACGTGCCCGAGCTCGCGCGCTTGCCCAATAAATTCATCCACCGGCCGCACGAAGCGCCCGCCAGCGTGCTCAGCGCCGCGGGCGTCCGGCTCGGCGAGACCTACCCGGAGCCGATCGTCGAGCACGCGCTAGGGCGCGATCGCTTCCTGAAGATCGCCGAAAGCCACATTCGAGCCAGCCGCCGCTGACGGCGCAATCCGGATCGGCAGGCGACGTGCGCCCGCCGATCCGAGGCCCGAGACCTCAGCGAGCGCTCAGGGCGAGGCGGGGGCGGGGGCGCTCACCTTGGGAGCGGGCGCCTGCTGCGTGGCTTCCACGGCGCCGAGCGTTACTTCCACCTCGTGCGTCTTGCCGTCCGTGAAGAGCGGCACGATGTGCCCGCTGATCGTCTTGCCGTCGACGACGAGCGACTTGACGCCCTTGCAGACGTGGCTCGGATTCTTCACGCGCACCTTGTAGGTCGTGCCCCGGAGCACGCGCGTCACCTCGAAGCCGTCCCACGCCTTGGGAATGCAGGGATCGATTTCGAGCCCCTTGTAGGTCGGGCGTACCCCGAGGATGTGCTTGGTGGCCGCCTGGTAACACCACGAAGCGGTGCCCGAGAGCCAGCTGTTTCGGCCGAGGCCGAACTGCGGGTGCTCGTCGCCTAGGATGTTTTGGGCGTAGACGTACGGCTCCAGCTCGTACTCTTCCATGACCTCGTTCTTCGCGGCCGGGTTGATCTGCTGATAGTACTGGAACGCGCGGTCTCCGTTACCCACCAGCGTCTCCGCGATCATCACCCACGGGTTACTGTGGAGGAAGATGCCGCCGTTCTCCTTCGCGCCGGGCGGATACGTCGTCACGCCACCCTTGGCTTCGTCGTAGCCGTTGTAGCCGGGCGCCGAGAGCTTGATCCCGTTCTTGGTGTTGAGGTGCTTCTGCACCGAGTCGAGCGCCTTCTGCCCGCGGACGTCGGTCGCGAAGCCGCTGATCACCGGCCAGCTCTGGCCGTTCGTCCAGATCTTGCCTTGCTCGTTCTTGTGGGTGCCGATGGCGCTGCCGTCGTGATCGAAGTAGCGCACGTACCACTCGCCGTCCCAGGCGTGCTCATTGACGCGCGCCTTCATTTGCTCGTAGTCGCGCTTGTACTTCTGGACCTGCGCGTCGTCGGCCAGCTCCGTGAACAGCTCCATCAGCTCCAGCAGGGCCTTGCCGTAGAGGTTGGCGACGAACAGGCTCTCCGCGCCCTTCTTCAGGTTCACGGTGTCATTCCAGTCCGCGAAGCCGAGCAAGGGCAGGCCGTGAGCGCCCACGTCTTTGCGCGTGAACTCAACGGCGCGCTTCAAGTGCTCGAGCACGGTGCCGCGCTCGCGCGCTTCGGGCTCGAGGTTCTTGTCGTAGAACGGCAGCTCGTGCTTCAGGAAGGCCAGATCGCCCGTTTCCTTGAGGTAGGCGCACACGGCGAGCACGATCCACAGCTGATCATCGCCGTAATAGGCGGGGCGATCGGGGTGCTCGCGCGAGTCCCCCTCGTTGGCCACCATCGTCGAAGCGTAGAACTGGTGCATGGCGGAGCCGTCGGCCTTCTGCACGCTGAGCAGCTTCTCGAGCAGCTCCTTGGCTTCACCCGGCATCGACGACAGCACGCCCATCACGTCTTGTGAGCTGTCGCGGAAGCCGATGCCGCGGCCGCCGAAGCCGAGCTGGTAGAGCGAGAGATCACGCGACCAGTTCTTGGTCATGAAGCACTGCCGCGGATTGTGCACGTTGACCATGCTGTCGAGCGCTGGCGAAGGCGTCTTCACCTGCAGCTTGCCCAAGTAGTCGTCCCAATACTTGCGCATGGTGGCGAGCGCGGCGTCGACCTGAGCGTCATCGGCGAACGCGGCGAAGGCGGCCTTGGCGAGCTCGAGGCTCTGGTCGCGCGTGCCGCTCTGCTGGGTGAGCATCACGCGGAAGCGCTTGGCCTCACCGGGCTTCAGCGTGCCGAGCGGCAGCAGCAGCGCGCCCACGTTGTCGCCGCGCAGCGCCTGGAAGTTCGACAGCTCCGGTTGCTTGAGGCTGAGCGGGTCCGCGAAGGTGCCGTACTCGTTGTCGCCCAAGAAGCGCGCGCGACACGTCTCGAAGGAGGACGCGGGGATGGTCGCCGTCAGGTAGTTCTGCCGCAGGTCACGCAACATGAACGCGTACTGCGCCAAGATGCGCGTGCCGCCCGCGCCGTCGTGCGCGACGCTCTGCATCGTCTGCGGCACCCAGTCGGCGTTGGTGAACTGCTTCAGCGCGTCGAAATGCGTGTATTCGACGAGGGGCACGGCGTCGAGCTCGATGGCTGCTTGCGAGACGTTCGTGATCGTCACGTCTTCGATCAGCACCTCGGAGCCGGTGGGCACGAACAGGGTGATCTCGGCGCGCACGCCCGCGATCTCGGAGACGAAGCGGCTGTAGCCGAGGCCGACGCGGCACTCGAAGCGCTCCAGCTTGTCGAGCGAGGGCACGAACAGCGGCGAAAGCGTGCGCAGGCCCTCGGCCGTGTGCAGGCGCAGGTAGAGCGTGTGCCCCTTGAGCTGGGAGCTGGGCAGCTGCGGAATGTACTTGGTGATGCGGTTGAGCGCCGGATCACCCTTGCACAGCAGCAGGCCGCCGGTGTGATCGACGAAGCCGCCGAAACGGAGCGACCCCACGTAGTTGATCCACTTGACGGGAGTCTTCGGATTCTCGATCACGTATTCGCGGGCGGCGTCGTCGAAATGACCGTATTTCATGGCTGCTTTCTGCGCTAATTCAACCAGGTAAACGGCTACCTGGCCAGCCAAAATGGGACCGTAAACGACGATTTCCGGAACCGGTTTCAGTGCAATTATCCCGGCATCTCGTAGAAAATACTTTGACCGACTGGCTCAGAACGGGAACCGGTTGCAGAGGGTGACCCGCGCAGCGGGCCGGTGTCGGTGAGGCCCTTCGAGCTTCCAACCAAAAGTCGTCGGCAGCCGCGCCGGCGCGGTGTTCCGGGTGAGGTGGAGAAGCATGTAGGGAAATGAAGGCGCTAAACCGCTCGCCTTCATGGCCGCTCATGAAGAGAGCCGCATGAGCCGCCGCCGTTCTGCACGCTATTTCGCGATTTCATCGCGATCTTGGGCCTCGCTGCTCACGGCGTCGAGCCTCGCAGCGGCGATCGTCGCCGCCTGTGGAGGTAACCCGACACTGGAAAATCGCGGTGGCACGGGCGGCGACGGCAGGCCGATCGGCGCGGGAGGGGAGCGTAGCCCGATCGGCTCGGGCGGTGATGGCTTCGGCTTGGAGCTGGGCGGGGCGCTCCAGGGCTCGGCGGGGGAGGCGCCGCTCCCGCAGCTCTTCGTCACTGCGGAGAGTGACAGTCTCGAAGTCCACGGCGAACCAGCTACGCTGCAGATTTCGGCCCGCTACGACGACGGTTCTCGGCCGAATCGAGTGGTCTGGAGCGTCGAGGATGGTCGATTCGGATCCATCAATGACGCCGGAGAATTTCGCTCGAACGGCTTCGTCGCCGGCGACGTGACGATCACGGCCGGTGTGGGATCTCAGAGCGCGTCGATCACGATTCACGTGACGGTCGCGATCGAGAGCGACCCCGATGGCCTCGAGGAGGGGCAGAAAGACGCGCTACTCGCGGGTGGCGCTGGCGGTCCCCGCGACATCGGGCCCGACGGCGACTTCCGCTTTCTCTATCCCTATGATCGCACGGTGTTTCCGCAGGGCCTCGCGGCTCCCGAGCTTCAGCTGGGCGGAGCGCGCGCGGACGCGACCTACGTGGAAATTCATGCCGGAGACTTCTCCTACCGGGCGTTCGCGGGCGAAAGCGAGCCCACCCGTATCGCCCTACCCAACGGCGTTTGGCGCGGCATCACGGGCTCGACCGGCGGAGAAGACTGGGTCGAGGTAGCCGTCACCAAGCTCGCGTCGGGGGAGGTGACGGGACCGGTCTCCGCGCGCTGGCGCATCGCGCAAGGCAGCCTGAAGGGCTTCGTCTACTACAACACGTATCGCTCCAAGCTCGCGGGAAACAGTGGGGCGGTGATGCGGATGAAGCCCGGCGAAGACGCCAAGGTGCTTCAAAGCGGCTGCACGGTATGCCACAGCGTGAGCGCGCACGGCAACGTGCTGGTCGTGGGAGTGCAGTGGGACCAGCAGAACGCGGTGGTGAGCCGCGCCTTCGATTTGCTCACCAATGGCAACATCGCGCTGCGCGATGAGCAAGCCGACGGGCGCGTGTACTCGTTCGGTGGCTTGAGCCCCGACGGCGCCTTGATGCTGACGAGCGGCGTACCCGCTTCCGGCGCGAAGATGCGAGGCATGAGCGGCCAGCTCGCCACGCGTCTGCTGGAGACAGCCAGCGGCGTGACCGTCCCCACGCCTTCGTTCGGCGTGAAGATCGCGATGACGCCCAGTTTCTCCCCTGATGGGAGCCGCGTCGCGTTCAACAACCACGACGCGAGCAGCGCCGGACACGTGCTGTCAGTGGCGGACTTCAACGGCACGAGGTCACCGCCTTCGTTCGGCGCGGTGGTGAACGTCGTGACGGATCCCGAGCACGTGGTGGCGTGGCCGAGCTTCTTGCCCGATGGCTCCGCCGTCGTCTACCACGCGGGCGATTCATTCGACACGGCCGGGTTCGGCGGCGGCGCGCTCTACGCCGACTTGAGGCTCGTCGACGTCGAGAGCCAGCAAGTCAGCGAGCTCGCGGCCCTGAACGGCTACACCGAGGACGGCGAGCTCTACCTGCCCGGGGGCGCCGCGCAGGAAGCGCACCTGAACTACGAGCCGAGCGTGCTCCCCGTTCCGGTAGGCGGCTATTACTGGGTGATGTTCACCAGCCGCCGCACGTTCGGCAACACGATCGCTCCCGGCGGTACCGTCGCGCGCGGCGACGACATTTGGGGCATTCCCCAAGGCACCGAGAAGGAGTCGCCCAGCCCGCGCAAGAAGATTTGGGTCGCGGCCATCGACATCGATCACCAAGGTCGCCCCGACCCGAGCCACCCCGCGTTCTACCTACCGGGCCAAGAGCTCGAGTCGGGCAACATGCGAGCGTTCGCGGCGCTCGAGCCGTGCCGCAGCAAGGGCGCGAGCTGCGAATCCGGCGCCGAATGCTGCGACGGCTTTTGCCGTGAGACGCGCCGCGACGAAGGCGGCGCGCCCGTGCTGACCTGCACGCCGCCCCCCGACAACGCCTGCTCCAACATCGACGAGGCCTGCGGTGAGCCCAGCGATTGCTGTAGCTCCAAGGCCCGCTGTATCAACAAGCGCTGCGCCATCCCCTCCGTCGTGCAGTGACCGGCTGGCTGCGGCTCGCCGCCGAGCGCGAGTCAGCGCGTCGGCGGGTATTTCGACAGCTTGCGCTGCAAGCTGCGGCGATGCAGGCCGAGGCGACGGGCGGCCTCGGAGATGTTGCCCGCGACGTCGACGAGCACGCGGTTGATGTGCTCCCACTCCGCGCGCGCGAGCGACAGCGTCTCGCCCGGCGGCGCTGGCGTGGCGCTTTCCTCGCCGCGGCGCAGCGCGTGCAGGATCTCGTCGGCGTCGGCCGGCTTCGTCAGGTAGTTCACGGCGCCGAGCCGCATGGCTTCGACGGCGGTGGCGATGCTGCCGTAGCCGGTGAGCATCACGATGCGCGTGGCGGGGTCTTTGGCGACGAGCGCGCGCACCACGTCGAGACCGGACCCTTCGCCGATGCGGAGGTCGACCACCGCGTACTCCGGCGCCTCCTCGGACAAGCGCAGCGCGTCGTGCACCGACTCCGCACCTTGCGCGAGGAAGCCGCGCTCGGCGAAGGCTCGCACCAAGCGCTGACACAGGTGCGGGTCGTCTTCGACGACGAGCAGGCTGGGGGCGGACTCCAGGTCAGCCATCGACAGCGGCAGCTTGGGCGGAGACCGTGGAGGAGGCCATGCGGCGGTTTGTCGCAGGTACGGGCAGGATCAGGCTCGCGCGAGTGCCGCGGCCGGCCTGCGAGGTCAGCTCGAGTCGCCCGCCCATCTGCTCGGCGACGCTCTGCGCCAGGAACAAGCCGAGGCCCATGCCCTGACCTCGCGGCTTGGTGGTGAAGAAGGGCTCGGTCGCGCGGCGCAGCAGCGTCTCGGACATGCCCGGTCCGTCGTCTTGCACCGTGAAGCGCAGCTCATCGGGTCGCTGCGTCACCTCGAGCCTCACGGGCGCGCCGGCAGGGCTCGCGTCGAGGGCGTTCGACACCAAGTTGCGGAGGGCCTGCGCGACGGCGTTGAGCGAGCCGTGCAGCGGAGGCCCGCTGTCTGCAGGCGCGCTGAGCTGCACGCGCGAGCGGTCGAAGCCGCTCAAGCTGCGCTCGACGATGGCCTGCCAGCCCAGCTCGCTGTAGCCGCCGGGGGCTTGCCCGGCCTCCGCCGCGAGCTGATCCAGGATGGCGCGGCAACGCTCGACTTGGCTCTTGATGAGCAGCACGTCATCGCGGGCGCTCTCCCCGCTGGCGCCGGCGGGCAAATGGCGTAGCAGCTCCCCGCTGGCGAGGGCGATCGTCGAAAGCGGTGACGCTAGCTCGTGCGCCGCCCCCGCCGAGAGCGTAGCCAGCGCCGCTACGGCTTCGCCGCGGGTAGCGCGCTCGCGCGACGCAGCCAGCTGCGCTTCGATCAACCGCAGCTCGCGCAGCACGCGCTGAATGAAGTAGACGATGAAGCAGGCGGCGAGCCCGAACGCCACCCACATGCCGCGCATGTGCCAGTCGTATTCGTGGGCGTGCTGCGCGTGGTTGTGCGGCAGCGGCAGGTGCACCCAGAAGAGCCCGAGCGAGCAACCGAGGGCGGCCGCTACCAGGGCGAAGGTCGTGCGCGGCGGCAAGACCACCGCCGCCAGGGCGATGTGGATCAAGTACAGGAAGCTGAACGGGTTGGCGGGTCCGCCGCTCAGGTAGAGCAGCGCCGAGAACAGCAACAAATCGAGGCTGACCGCGAGCGTCACGTGGCGCTCCCCGATCGCCTGGTCGCGGCGGAGCAGCGCGAGCGCCCACGCGTTGACGGCGAGCTCGAGCAGCATCACCCCGCCGAGGAGCGCGAGCGGCAGGCGCGTGTGAAGGCCGAGCGTGACCGCTATGATGACGATGAGCTGGCCCGCCACGGCGCCGAAGCGGAGGCGCACGAGCCACGCAAAGTTGACTCGGAACGGGCTAACCACGGAGACCTTTGCCACGTTCGCCGGCTTGTAATCTCGGCGTCGAGCCTCAGCAACCGTGGTACGCTGAAACGAGCAGATTCATCATGGCCCGCGACAGCATTCCTTACCTCGTGCGCCCGCCCACCGCCGTCCTGACTCGCGGCTTCGATCCACGGCTCTCCGTCGGCTCGGCTCGACCAGCCGTGTTTCGCTCTTCGACGTACGTGTTTTCGAGCCCGGAGGCGGCGGAGCGCGCCTTCGCGATCGCGCTGGGCCGCTCGAAGCCGGCCGCGGGCGAGAGCGTGGACCTGATTTATTCGCGCCTCTCGCATCCCAACGCGGAGATTTTGGAAGATCAGCTCGTGCCGCTCGAGAAAGACGCCGAAGCCGCCGCCGTCTTCAACTCGGGCATGGCCGCGATCTCCACCGTCTTTCTCGCGACTTGCCCGGTGGGCTCCGCGTTCGTCTACACGACGCCCATCTACGGCGGCACGCAGCATCTGATTCATCAGTTCCTCGAGCCGCTCGGGATTCGGGCGGTGCCGGTGCCAGCGGGGGACTCCGAGGCGCTCGCGCGCGCCATCGCCGAGACGGAAGACCTCAAGCTGGTGTTCATCGAGACGCCAGCGAACCCGACGCTGGTGATGACCGACATCGCGGCGGCGGTGAAGCAAGCGGCGGCCCGCCCCGGCGGACGTCCGCTGATGGTCGTCGACAACACCTTCTTGGGGCCCGTCTTTCAGCAGGCGCTTCCGCTCGGGGCGGACCTGAGCGTGTACTCGGCTACCAAGTACCTGGCCGGGCAGAGCGATATCTTGGCCGGGGTCGTGATGGGGCGGGATCCGACGCTGGTCGCGGGCCTGCGGGGGGTGCGCGCCATCCTCGGCAACATCTTGCAGCCCGACGAGTGCTGGATTCTCGACAGCCGCTTGCCGACGGTAGAGCTGCGCATGACCCGGCAGAGCAAGAACGCCGCGCGCATCGTGCCGCAGCTCGCGGAGCACCCCAAGGTGCACCAAGTGCTCTACCCGAGCACGTTCACGGATCCGGAGCAGCGCCGGATTCGGGACGCGCAATGTCGCTTTCCTGGCGCCGTGTTCGCGCTCGAGCTCGGGACGCGCACCGCCGCCTTCGATTTCTTGCGCCGGCTGCGCATCGCGCGCAACGCGGTGAGCTTGGGCGGCGTCGAGACGCTCGCTTGTCACCCGCGCACCACGACGCACTCCGAGATGTCGCCCGAGGAGCTGACCCGCTACGGTATCGGTGAAGGCTTGGTGCGTGTGTCGATCGGCGTCGAAGATTATCGCGACCTGCTGCGCGACTTCCTCGACGCCTTGGCCTAGCGGTCCGAGCATCGAGCGCTGAGCCTGGGCTCGGATAGCTTCAGGCGGCGGCGCTACGTTTGCTGAGCCAGCGCTGCGCCGCGCTCGCCAGGCTCTCCGGCGCGCGCGCCAGCTCGCGAATCATCGCCAGCTGCACGAGCGCGGTCGTCATCGCGTCGAGCCCGTAGCCGCCGGCTCGCGAGACGCGCTCTGGATCGAGCAGCTCGCGTAGCTTTTGCTCCGCCTCGGGGCCGAGCGCTAGCTCGGGTCTCGACAGGACGCGCTCCGCCAGCTCGAGACCGCTCGCCAGCGCGGCGGGAGCGTGCGCCGTGCAGTAGGCGACAGCCAACGTGTTGGCTGCGAGCTCTTCCAGCCACTTGTCGTCGCTGAGCTCGCCGATCACGTCTCGGTAGTGATGAAACAGCTCGTGGGCGAGCACCGCCGGCGCGTGCCGCTCCACGAGCGTCGCCACCTCGGCCAGGTCTTCCTCGCCGAGCAGCACGGCGTGGAACGCGAGCGTCTCGTCGGGCAGGCCTTCGATGTCCGGATAGAAGATCACCCCGCGCGACTTGTCGTACATCCACTGCGGCAAATGCCAGGGCAGCAGCGGCGGCGGCTCGCTCGCGCCGTGCGGCGCCAAATCTGCGTGGATTTCCCGCGCGAGGCGCTTGACGCGGGCGTGCCACCCCGTCTCGGGCGCGCGCAGGCGCGACGTGAGCGGCACCGGCCCCGGCCGGTAAACGCTCTCCACCAAATGGTCGACCACGAACAGCAGCAAGCGGTGCGTGCCCGCCTCCTCGCCGAAGCTCGCTAGCTCTGCGTGGATGGCGCGGCGAAAGACCTCCATCCGCTCTGCCACCCGCTGCAAGGTGCCCGTGTCGTAAAACAGCTGCCGAATTTCGCGCAGTGAGCCGGGTAGCTGCGATCGCAGCGCCGCCAGTCGCGCGCGCTGCTGGGCGTCTGCGAGCTCGAGGAAGCAGGCGAGAGGATAAGTCATCTTTCCCGCTTCGAGGTCGGGGCTACGGCGCTTGCCGTACACGTCGCGCACGTCATCGAGCACCTGCACGAGCAGTGAGAGGTTCTCGCCCAGTACGCGGTAGTGGCCGCGCTCGGCTTCGGTCAGGTGGCTATAGAGCGCCGCGCATTCGCAGATCAGCGTGAGGCTGGCCGTCTTCTCGCGCTGCATGTCGAGCACCTCGCTCGGGGAGCGGGCGCCTTTTTCTCCCATTAAATCGACGTGTTGGCCCCGGCCCGTCGTGAGCGCTACCCGGTTGACGATCTTCAGGTACGAAAGGCGCCGGTGCGGGCTGGGCTCGAGCCGCATGCAGCGCTCGAGCGCGGAGAGGCCCAAGAAGAGCAGCGTCAAAGCGTCGTTCAGGGCCATCGCCGCGCCCACGTCGGCGTGAGGCTTGCCACTCAAGTCGTCGTCCTGGACGTCGTCGAGCAGATCCAGCGCGAGCAGGTACAGGTGGCAGAACACGCCGAGCTCGACTGCTTGCTCGTCGAGCGCGTCGCGATGTGCGCGCGCGATCAGGTAGAAGATCGCGAGCGGATCGCCGAGCGGGTTGTGGTGGGTTCGCGGCCGGTAGTGCGCGGCTGACCTCAGGAGCAGGTCACGCTGCGTCGGGTCGAAACGTCCATCGAGAATCGCCTGGTCGACGCGCTGCTCGACGCGCCCGAGAAATCCGCAAAGTCCAGAAGCTCGCTCGAGTTGCATACCGATCTCCGTCCGCGCCATCACGCGTGCGCCGTAAGAAATTCGCAGAAATTACCGATAAGAAGGCGGCGAGTCCCGGCCTCGATCGCGACCGGGACCCCCCAAGGGCTGCGGCGCGCACCCGACACCGGTCACGAGCGCCGGCGTCGTGAGCGAGCCGCCAGCTTCTCAGCCGATCATGAACGCGGCCGCCGCCGCGTGAGCGGGATCGTCCTCGGACTCGCTCGGCGGCGCGTCGTCGGTGCGCAGATTGGCTTCGATGGTTTCGAGATCGTACAGGTCGATTTCGCTCTTGGTTTCCATGGTGTTCCTTTCCGTTCCTCTTGCCCACATGGGCAAAGCCTTGCGCGCGCCCTCGCGCCGCGCGTCTCCCACCTTTGCTTGCCACCACCCAGAAGCGCTTACTCCCTGCGCGGCTCGATCGTGCGCGAGCGAGCCAGCAGCAGAATAGACGGAGCGTCGCTCAGGGCCATGCAACGGGCCAACTTTCCGGCTGGAAATCACCCTGGAAAGTGACACACGGTACGACACGTAGGACACTCGTGAACGCGCCGCGCCGCGTCTCGACGTGAGACGTAATGCGGTGAATGCCGCGATCGATAGCTACGCGCGCGCTGCTACTGCGAGCCGTCGCGCGCGCCGCGCGCTTCAAGCATGCTGCGCCACGCTCGCGGGCTCACGCGCCGGCGGCGCCACCTTGCCAGGCAAACGGATCAGGAACGTTGCGCCCCGACCGGCCTGGTTGATCGCGCGGATCTCGCCTTGCATGAGCTCGACGTAGCGACGGCAAAGGTAGAGCCCAAGACCCGTGCCGGTGGGCTTGCCGGTCGTGAACGGTTGAAACAGCTGACTGATGCGCTCGGGCGGGATGCCAGGGCCGTCGTCGCTCACGGTGATGAGCACCGAGCGCGCGGCGCTCTCGAGCTCGACGGACACCGAAACCTGCGTGGCGCCGGCTTGACGCGCGTTGCGAAGCAGGTTGCGAAGCACCGTCGCGAGGTGGGCGGGCTCGCCGTGCACCTCGAAGCGGGGCGCGTCGTGCCGGTAATCGACGTGGAGACCGCTGACGCGCCCACGCAGCGCGCGCTCGAGCACTTCACCGACGACCATCTGCGTGCCTTCGCGAGGCTGCGCCTGGCGGCGCAGCTCCTCGAGCGTTTCCTCGAGCAGAGCCTGCTCGCTCCGCGCCGCCTGCAAGGCGTCGTTGACCGCGTCGCTTTGCTCGGGGCCGAGCTGATCGCGATCGAGGAACTCGAGGTTCATGCGCACGGCCGTCTGCACGTTGCGCAGCTCGTGCAGAAAATTGCCGAGGTTCAGCAGGGTCGTGGTGAGCGCGCGCTGCATCGCCACGTCCAGCATTCGATCCGTGGCGCCAAGCGCCAGCGCGAGGCGCGTGGCG
>JAEYWK010000164.1 GCA_023431345.1 Pseudomonadota bacterium | reverse complement strand
CGGAAGCTTCATCACAAGCGATAGATCCCAACTTGCCGATCCTGGCAAGGGGTCGACGCACCGCTCGGCCTAACCGATCGATCTCACTCAGAAACTTCTGCAGGATCGACAGACGGGCACGGGCACGTTTACGGGCACGCGCGAGCAATCCCAATTCAGGGACACTCCCTAGCTCCCCCTTCCCGTCTTCCACCCTTTCTGTTCAATCCACCGCCCAGCTCCTAGCAACTACGGCGCCACGTCCGAGCAGCAGCGGAAGCCGAGGTCGGAGTTGACGAAGTCGGGGACGTCGAGCACGAAGCTGAAGTTGCACGCGGTGGCGGGGCCCTGAGAGAGGTAGCTGCCGCCGCGCACGCGGCAATACTGCTTGTCGAGGACGGTAATGCAGGTGCTGGTCCACTCGCCGACGTTGCCGCTCATGTCCCAGATCTGAGTGCTGGTGCGGCAGCGCTGTGACTGACCGTTGTTGAAGGCGGTGGCCCAAGGCCCGTTGGCGCCGGAGGCCGCGTCGTTGCAGACCAAGTCGTCGTAAGTGCCGGGCGTCGTCGAGTACGACCAGCGCGTCGTGTTCACGTTGCCGCCCGCCAAGCACGCCGTTTGCCACTCTGCTTCCGTGCACAGGCGCATCTTCGTGCCCGTCACGCTCGTCGGCACCGCCGCGCAGGCCGCGGCCGCCTCCGTCTGCTTGATGCTCGTCCACGGCAGCACGCTCGGCTTCGAGCACGAGCGCACGTCGTAGATACCGGGATCCGTGCCGGTGGCATCGGGGCGCGAGGCTTCGTAGGTGTAGATCCAGGTGCTGCCGACCTTCACCATCGGCTCCGTGTAACCGAGGCAAGCGTGGCTGCCTCCGTTGTAACACTGGGTCCCCGGCATCGGCGTGCGCTCGTCGATCTGTCCGTCGCAGTTGTCGTCGACGCCGTTACACAGCTCGTCTTTTGCGTCGGTGGCGACGGCGGCGGCCGCGCACACCGTGCTCGCAGCGTTGGCGGCGCAGACGTAGGTCGCGGTTCGTGCGCAGGCGCCCTTGCCCGCCGAGCAGGCGGTGCCCTTGTTCGAGAACGCTTCGTCCTTTTGCCCGTCGCAGTTGCCGTCGATGTCGTCGCACTTGTTCTCGACGACGCGCACCTTCTTGGTAGCGGTGTCGATCTCGACGCCGGTGCCGGTTGGGTACTTGCACGTCCAGCCGCTGCTGCCGCTACACTCCACGGTCGTGCCCGCGCACGGCGTCGCCGCGGTGTTGCGACCATGATTGCAGAAGCTGCTTACGGCCGGCTTTTGCGCGGCGATCGCGGCGGGGTTGTCGATGATGCCGTCGCAGTCGTCGTCGATGCCGTTGCACGTCTCGGCGCTGGTGGGAAACTTCGGGCACTGCTCGCAGCCGGGTTTGGTCGGGTCCAAATCCTTGTAGCCGGGCTTGCAAGCTTTGATGGCGCACGCGGGCGGCGCCGCTCCCGCTGGATCGACGCACTCGGCCACCGCGTTCGGCAGCGCGTCGACGCACGAGACCCCGCAAGCGCCGCAGTTGAGCGGATCGCTCGTGAGGTCGAAGCCGTTGTCGTCGACGCCGTCGCAGTCGTTGTCCTTGTCTCCGACGTCGCAGGTCTCGAGCTTGGGGCCCTGGCCAGGGACGCACACCAAATCTTCACCGACGCAGGTCGTCACGCCCGAGGTGCACTCGCCGAGGCAGGTCTGATTCGGGCAGTAGTCGTCGCAGGGCGTGCCGCCTTCAGGGCCGCCGCCGGCCTCGTTGCCGTCGTTGATGATGCCGTTGCAGTCGTTGTCGGCGTTGTCACACAGCTCTTTGCCGCACTCGGGGTCGTTGGGATCGCACGGCACGCCGTCGCGACCGCTCTTGACGCACTCGTACTCGCAGCCGTTCTGGTCCACGCCGTCGAGGTCGTACCAGCCCGGCGCGCACGCGGTGACGACGCAGGTAGCGGTGTCGGCGCTTGGCCGGCACTCGCTCTCGGCGTGGAGCAGGCTGCAGGCGCGCCCGCAAACGCCGCAGTTGTCGGCGTCGGTCGTGAGGTCGAAGCCGTCGTCGACCACGCCGTCGCAGTCGTCGTCGAGGTAGTTGCAGATTTCGGTCTCGTCGTCGGCGGGAGCGCAGGCGTACTCGCAGCCGTTGTTCGGGTCGCGGTCGATGTCGTAGCGAGCGTCGCGACACGCTCCCATCACGCACTCACCGTCGACGCACATCGCGCTGGCCCCCGTGAAGATGCACACGTTGCCGCACGCGCCGCAGTTGTTTACGTCGGTCTCGAGGTTCACGCCGTCGCAAGCGGTGCCGGCGTCCACGAGCCCGCCGCTGCCGGCGCGGTTCTGGCCGCCGCCGAGGCTCGGCCCGCCGGAGTCGCCCCCGACGCCGATGACGAGCGAGCCCGCGCTGCCGCCGTTGCCGCTACCTCCGCTGCCGCCGGGTGTGTCGTCGATGCCTTCGCAGTTCGAGAAGCACGCCGCTTCGGTGGTGCAGCCGCCGAGCGAGCTCGCGCCGAGAAGCGACAGCGGCAGCGCGAGGCGCGCCGTCCACGCGGAGACGCGCCTCATCGGCTCGCCCTCCTTTCTCCGCTGCGCCGGCGGCGTGAGGCCGCGCCGACCAGCAGCAAGCCCGCGAGCGCCGCCCACTTGCCGCCCTCGCGGGGCGCGGTGCGGCAAGCGCAGCCGCCGCCGCCGGTGACGAGCCCGTAGTTGCCGCGCGCCTCCAGGCCACCGGATTGGTTGCCGGTCGCGCCGCTGCCGGTCTTGCCGGCGTTGCCGCTGCCGCCTGTGTCCGAGCCGGGCTCGTTGCCCTCTCCGCCTTCGCTCGCGC
This sequence comes from Pseudomonadota bacterium, assembly GCA_023431345.1. GTDB lineage: Bacteria > Myxococcota_A > Polyangia > Polyangiales > Polyangiaceae > PMG-095. The sequence goes on along the minus strand of JAEYWK010000164.1, from coordinate 17,882 downwards.
TGGCGCCGCCTTCGCTGCTCGTGGCTGCGCCGGCTTCATTGCCGCTGGGCGCACCGGCCTCGTTGCCGGCGCCGCCCTGGTTGTCGAGCGTGCAGGCGCCGCCCTGGCAGGTGGCGCCGGGCGGGCACTCGACGTTGTTGCAGGTGTTCGGCACGCAGTATTTCTTGTCGCCGAACGGCTGGCACTCGTAGCCGCCCGGGCATGGGAACTCACCGCCGTGGCAGGGCTCGACGCACACGCCTTGCACGCAGGCGTTGGTGCCGGGGCAAGCCGCGAGCGTGTCGGCGACGCCGTCGCAGTCCGTATCTTTCAGATCGCAAACCTCGGGTAGGGGACCGACCGCGCCTTCGCAGACCTGCTCGCCGTTCTTGCAAACGAACGTGCCCGGCTTGCACGGCAGCTGCTGGTGTCCGGAGGGAGGCGCGTCGCAGTCGTCGCCCCACCAGTCGTCGTTCACGCGAATGTCTTCGATCTCGTCCGTCTTGCCGTCGCAGTCGTCGTCGAGCCCATTACAAACCTCGACGCCGGTCGAGCCCGTGGGCTCGCAGACCAGCTTTTGCTCGTCCGAGTCACACTTCAACACGCCCCCGCAGCCGCCGGGCGCCACGCACGGCCCGCCGAGGCCAGGGATGTTGTCGACTTGGCCGTCACAGTCGTTGTCCTGATTGTCGCAGGTCTCGTTGCTGGGAGAGCCGGCGTTGTCGCACACCACCAAGCTGCCGGCGCACACCCAAGTGCCCTTGTGGCATTGGCCTTGACCGCATTTGCTGCCCGGCGCCTTGTCGCTGCAGCAGGCGTCGCCCGTGGCCTCGCCGGGCTGGCTGCTCGGGATGCCGTCGTCGATGACGCCGTCGCAGTCGTCGTCGATGCCGTTACAGATCTCGTTCGTCGGCAGCTGCTGGCCCGTGCAAGTGCCCCACCTTTCGGCGCCGGGCGTGGTGACGGCGCAAGCTTGCGTGCCGCCGTGGCAGGCGCCGACGTCTTTGGTGCCCGCGGGGCCGGTGTAGCACTCGCGCGTCATGCCGTCGGTCACCCCGTCGCAGTCGTCGTCGTAGCCGTTGCAGACCTCCGGGAAGGGACCGGTCGCGCCCGAGCAGACGAGGGTGCCGTTGCTGCACGCAGCGGTGCCGGGGCTGCAGCGACCCACGGACGAGCCGCACGGTCCTCCGGCGTCGACCAAGCCGCCGACTCCGGGCTCGTCGATCTTGCCATCGCAGTCGTTGTCCTTGCCGTCGCAGACCTCGGGCAGGGGCACGCAGCCCTGGCACGACAGGTTCTCGTCGATGAAGCCGTTGCAGTTGTCGTCGATGCCGTTGCACACCTCGGGGCTGCCGGCGGGCGGGGTGATGTCGGTGCAGGTGTCGGAGGCGTCGTTGACGCAGCACTGGCCGACGCCGACTCCGCACTTGCGCACGCCGTTCACCAGGCATGCGCCTTGCCCTTCCGAGCAGGACGGCCGGCAAAAGCGCGTCGGCGCTTCGTTCGAGCAGGTGTAGCCGCTGCCGCACTGGGCAGGGCCGTTGCACACGCAGCGCCCCAGGTCGCAGGCGCCGCCGTTGCAGTCGGCGGTGGTGGCGCACTCTTGGTAGACGCCCAAGCCTTCGTCGACGCGCGCGTTGCAGTTGTCGTCGGCCTTGTTGCAGACCTCGTACTTGACGGTGTTGGCGACGATGTCGGCGAAGGCGGCTTCGATCTCGGCTTGGCTGCTGGCGAGGCGAGCCTGGGTCGTGCCACCGGCGACGGCCATGGCGTTGAGCTCGGTTTGATTCAAGCCGGCCGGGTTACCCATGCCGAGCACGTAGGTCTTGACGGGGTTGACCGTGTTGACGCCGGTCAGCGTCGTGACTTGGGCGCGCGGGCGCGGCTCGAAGAAGCGATCGCAACGACCGGCGGCCTGGCACACGCCGCGCGTCACGCAGCGGCCGTTCGAGCAGCGCTGGGTGGCGGGGCACTGCGCGTCACCGTTGCAGGCGCAGCGCCAGTTCGTGCCGGCCGTGTTGGGCAAGTCGTAGCAGTTGCCGCTGAGGCAGCGTGAGTCGTCGTTGCGGCAATCGACCTCGGGCGCTCCCGCCGTCACGCAGGTCATGCCGGTGCCGCAGTCGGCGTTGTTGGCGCAGGCGCAGCGGAAATTGTCGTTGTTTCCGGGCGTGTCGACGCAGTCGTTGCTCGCGCACTGCGCGTCCGAGTCATTGCAGTCGACGGTGCGCGGGTCGGCGATGCAGTCGTCTTGGCTGCTGCCGCACTGAGAGGTGCTCGAGCAAGCGCAGCGCCACGTCTCGTCGTTGTCGTCCAAATCGACGTCGACGCAGCGCTGACCCGGGCCGCAGTTGGCGTTATTGCCCTGGCAGTCGAAGGGGGCGACGCTGCAGGTGTCGTCGCCATCCGTCATCACCACCAGCACGTAGGGCCGACAGTCAATCAGCGGGTCGTCGAGCGCCTGCGTGCCGGCCTGACGCGAGTCGTTGTAGATCGGGCGGTACCAGCTCTCGCGCGCGGTGATGATCGAGCGCGCCAGCGGCGTGCTGCCGTCACCGCGCAGCTCCGGGTTGCGCGGCTTGCCGCCCACCGCCGCCGTCGAAGAGCAGAAATCTTCGACGAAATCGACCCACGGCAGCAGCTCCGCGCCCGACGTGGGGCCTGGCGTGACCAGCACGCGCCCGCCGACGCTGGCGGTGCCGCAGCCGCCGCTGTAGCTGAGGTCGTTACCCGTGCCGCTGTTGGCCACGTCGGTGTACTCGCCCACGTCCGCGCACATGCCGCGCGTCGTGCCGTTGGTCTGCGGGTTACAGCAGTAGAGCGAGTTGGCGCAGCTTCCATCTTCGGCGTAGCGCTCGAGCCCGAAGTCGAGGATGCCCGAGTAAGCGTTGATGACGTTCTGCATCGCCAGCTTCGAGGCCAGCATGCGGCTGGGCTGGGCGGCGTTGTCTACCGGCCAGTAGGCGCCGGCGCCGTTGGCGGCGGTGCAGGGCACGTTCTGCGTGCACGAGAACGTGGAGCCCGGCATGTTGTTGTCACAGCGCAGCGCGCGCCCATCGCGAGGGCTATCGCCGTGGGTGCCGGTGCTGCTGCCAAACTGCCAAATCATCGACCCGGACGTGTCGAGCAAGACCATCACTCGGCCTTTGATCTGGGTGGGTTGGATGGCGAGGGCTCGCACTCCGCCGCCGAGCGCGACCGAAAAATCGATCAGCGCCGGATAGGCCAACTCTCGATGATCGACGCGGAGCCGCACGTGGCCGTCTGCCTCGAACAGCAGCGGCACGCTGCGCGTGCGACCAGCGGCGTCGGTGATGAGGGCGGGGCTGACGGCCAGGTACGTCGCGCCTTGCTCGTCGATCAAGTCGACGCCGAGGTCGTCTCGGGCGCGCGCGCGCAGGCCTTCGCCCAAGTCGGCGCGCCACACGAACAAATCGGGCGACTTCGCGTCGCGCAGAGCGATCTGGGTACGCAGCGTATCGAGCGACGCACTTTGCACGAGATCGGCGCTGCCGAACGCGCCCTCGTAGACGGCGCTGCCGTCCGCGCCCAGGGTCGCGGCCGCGCGCGTCGCCAGCACCGGGCTCAGGGCAAGCGAGCGCGTGGGCGTGGCTTCGGGGCGAAGCTCGAGCCGGCCGTCGGCGGTCATGGGCAGCGACATGCCGAGCCGCAAGCTGATCTCCGCCTCTGCGGCGCTCCGCACGGGCGCGAGATCGCGTCCGCGCGAGCTGAAGCGCACGGTGGCGCGGCCCAAGCTATCGAGCTGCGCGCTCGCGCTGGGCAGCCCCGAGTCTTCGCGGGGCGCGCGCTCCTCGCCGCTCGTTTCTTGCCCGCTACTGCAGGCAACCGCAGATAGAAACGCAACGGTGCCGAGCACGGCGCTCGCACACAGGCCCCGACGGAAAGCTGCAAACATAGAGAACCTCTCCAGCTCCCGGCGCTCGCACTCCGCCAGGCAGCCCTCGACCAACGTAAAAACATACTGCTTTTGCGAGCAGGCGTCTACGCCGGCCTCGAAGAGCCGCTGTTGGTCTCGCTCTCGGTCTCGCGCTCGCTCTTTGGCAGGCTCGGCGTCAGGGCCGCGTCAGGGTCAGCGGGTGCGGGCGCGCTCTTGCGGGCAGGGGCCGGCGTTAGCCGAGGAGCACGGAGCTCAGAGCCATCGCGACTTCCATGCGGCCTTGCATGCGAATTTTCCCATCCATCAGCAGCTCGAACGGGTTCTTCTCGCCGCGCGAGAGCGCCCAGAAGTCGACCGAAGCCACGCGCACCGTGCACGCGGGAGGGGCCGCCCCCACGACGCTTGCCCCCGGCGTCAGCAGCAGGGTGCGCACGTCGGAGGCGTCTGTCACCTCGAACGCCACGCTGCCGTCGACCTGACGGATCATCTGGGCTCGCTCGGCGTCGAGGCTCAGCGAGCGCAGCGCGAGCAAGCGGTCGCTCGCGCCTGCGTCGAGCAGGGGCTGCGCGCCGCGGATCAGCTCGGCGAAGTCAGGGCTGCGCAGCGACACCTGCAGGATTGCCTCTGCGCTCGAGCCAGCGGCGACCACCAGCTTTCCGGCGTCGAGCCGCAGCGCGTAGGTCTCGGCGTCGACGTGGAAAACCAGGCTGCCGGGCGAGCTCGCGTTCGTGGTCGCGCCCCCGTTCGCCGCGAACCAGGCCGGCAAGAAGGCTTCGAAGAACTCGCGCGGGGCAGGCGGCGCCGAGCTCACGACTTGAAAAGCTCACTGATGGCGTGGGTTTCACGGGCGCCGAGCAAGCCGAACTGCACCCCGAAGCCGCCCGGCTTGATCCAGCGGATCACGGCCGGCAGGCGGGCGTCGCCTTTGGTGTTGGGCAGCCTGAGCACGATGTTAACCTGCGTGCCGAAGGTGACCTGCGCTTCGGACTCGATGAACATGCCGCCGACGCTGATGTCTCTGGAGCGACCGAGGATGGGGGCGCCCCCGCTCACCTCGCACGTGATGTCGACGCTGAGGGGAACTCGGGGATGAGATCGCTTGTCGTGCACGGTGCCTCGGGAGCGGGCGGCTGAGCATGCCCACTCGACCGCCATCCTTGGAACCTCCCGGTGACGCTGTCAAGCTGCCGAAATTCGAGCAGAAAAGTCGGCCGGGCGGGCTGCTCGACGGCTGGGAGCCTTTCGCGGTGACGGTCGCGCTCGTCGCCATCGCCGCGCTCCTCGCGGTGCCACGCGCGGCGCCGCCTGCCGTCTTTCCAGTGCCGCTGGTCGACGTCGCCGAGGCGCGCGAGGCGAGAGAGAAACGCGCCGCGCTCGCGGAGCGAGCGGAGCGGGAGGGGCTGCCGTTCGAGACGCGCGCCGTCGGAGACGGCTTCAGACGCTTGAACGTCGCGCTCGCGGGCGCCCCCGGTCACGACCGAGAGCACCTCACGGGGCTCTTGGCCGAGCGCGTGCAGCTCGCGCTGCAAGCCCAGCAGCTGGACGCGCTCGTGCGGCTCCGCGCCGTGCAGGCGCGGCTGTTCGTGCGCGCCGTGCGCGATTTTTCGTGGCAAGGCGCGCCTTCTCGCGAGCTGATGGCCCTCGGTGGAGACTTCGTCCAGCACGCGCGTCGCAGCGGCTGGGTCGAGTCGGGCGAGTGCATCGCGAGCGATGACGAGCTCACCACGTCGTTCGAGCTGCGCTGGGCGGAGCTCACTCGTCTGCGCGGCCAAGCCCCGTTCAGGCCGACGCTTGGCGACCTGCGTCGCTACTACCGCTTCTTACTGCTGCACCCCGAGCGCGGCACCGCCACTGATGAGCACGAAGTGGCGGCCGCGCGGCTGCGCTACGTCACGGCCCTGGCGCGCTACGACGGCGACTACCCGGTGAACCTCGCGCGCGGTGTGCTGCTGGGCGCAAGTGGCAGGAGCGCGGAGAGCGCCGGCGCTTTGACCGATCACTTGGCGCGGCCCCGCGGTGAAGCCTGGACGCTGCGCGCGCGTAATCACCTCTTGTTCGTGGCTCGCGACCTGCCGAGGGGCGCCCTGGTTCAGCCCGAAGACTGACCTGTCGCTCGTGGGGCCTGCCAAATCGGGCAAGCCTCCGGCGCGCGGCGCGAGAGGTGCTAAAACCCCCGCCCTCGCACGTGCCTCAGTTCATCGCTCCCCTGCCCGAAGATCGGAAAATCGTCAGTCTCGACCAGCTCGCGCAGCAAGTGCTCGGCAGCCGCGCGACCGCCGCCTTCGTGGGCGTCGAGGGCTCGGGCGTGGCGCTCTCGGCGCATCGCTTGGTGCGCGCCGGCGCCCCGCGCGTGATCTGCGTGTGCGCGGACGCCGAGGTGGCGCAGCGCACCGCGAGTGACCTTGCCGCCCTCGCGCGCGGGCTGGGCTTCGGCCGGCTCCCCGCCCTCGCGCGCGGGCTCGAGCCGCTCACCATCACCAGCCAAGAAGCCACGCCCTACGCGGAAGCCCGCGCCGATCGGCGCATGTCGCTCTCGCGCGCGGCGGCGTTTTACCAAATGGCGGCGGGGCTGCCGTCACAGCTGGTGGTGGCGACCGCGGGCGCGCTGGTCCGGCGCGTGCCGCCCCGGCGCATCATCAAAGCCAGCGGCGTGGTGCTCGAGGCAGAAGCCGAGGTCGACGTGGTGGAGCTCGGGAAGAAGCTCGACTTGGCCGGCTACCTGCGTGTGCCGCTCGTCGAAGATCCCGGCAGCTTCGCGATCCGCGGCGGCATCTTCGATGTTTGGCCGAGCTCGGCCGACGCGCCCGTTCGCGCTGAGCTCTACGGCGATCTGATCATGGCGCTGCGGCTGTTCGATCCCGAAGATCAGCGCACGCTCGACGAAGTGAAGCGAGTCGTCGTGCCGCCTGCGACGGAGGCGGTGCAGGAGCCCAAGAGTGAAGCGCGCGCCCGCGAGGCGCTCCGCGCCCTCTGCGACTCGGTCGACTTTCCCACGACCAAGGCTCGCGCGCTGATCGACGACGTCGCCTCCGGACGCACGTTCTTCGGCGCCCAAGGCTATTTGCCCGCCTTCTACGAGCTCGAGTCGCTGTTCGACTATTTCGGCCCTGAAGACGTGCTGCTCGTCGAAGATCCGCCCAGCGTCGTGCGCGCCTTGCGTGATGAGCTGGAGCGCGCGCGGGCAGGTGAGGCGAGCCGGCACGGCTTGCCGCATTTTCCGCTCGAGAAGCTGTACCTGACGGAGCCGGAGCTGGGCGCTTCCCTCGAGCGCTTGCGCGTCGTCTCGCTGCACCGCGCGGGTGTCTCCGGGCCGGCGGGAGCCGACGCCATCGATCGGCTGGAGCACGCGCCGCCGGACGCGCCAACGCTCGCGTTGCAAGATCAGGGCGAGCTCGAGCGCTCAATCAAGGCCGTGCGCCAGCAGAAAGGTAAGCACGACGCGCTCGATCCGCTGGTCGAGGCGCTGCGCGAGTGGCGCGAGGCAGGCCTCACGACCTTGATCGGCGCGCGCACCGAGACGCAGGCCGACCGGCTCGTGACGCTGCTCAAGCACCGCGGCGTCAGCGCGACCCGCACTGGCGATGAAGAGGGGGCGCCGGGGCGCGACCCGCTGCGCATCGTCACGGCGCCGCTCGCGCGCGGGGTGATAGCGCCCAGCGAAGGCTTCGTGCTCGTCACGGAAGAGGAGATCTTCGGGGCGCGCGCCAAGCGCAAGGCCGAGCCCAAGAAGGCAAACACCAAGGCTTTCCTCGAAGATCTGCGCACCCTCGATCCGGGTGATCTGGTCGTGCACACCGACCACGGCATCGGTCGCTACCTCGGTCTCGAGCGCAAGCTGATCGGCGGCGTCGGCGTCGATCTGTTGGTCGTGGAGTATGGCGGCGGCGACAAGCTGTTTCTGCCCGTCCACCGCCTGAGCCAAATCCAGAAGTATTCGGGCGGCGAGGGCGCCCCCAAGCTCGATCGCCTCGGCGGCCAGACCTTCTCGAAGACGAAGGCCAAGGTCGAGCGCCACGTGCGGCAGATGGCGGACGACCTGCTCAGGCTCGCAGCCGAGCGCAACGCGGTAACGAAGGACGCGCTGGAGCCGCCCGGCGACGACTACCAGGCCTTCGAGGCCGCGTTCCCGTTCGAAGAGACGCGCGACCAAGCGACGGCCATCTCCGAGGTGCTGAGCGATCTGCAGAGCACGAAGGTGATGGACCGGCTGGTGTGCGGCGACGTGGGGTTCGGCAAGACGGAGGTGGCGCTGCGGGCGGCGTTCGTCGCGGCTAGCCAAGGCCGCCAGGTCGCGCTCTTGTGCCCGACGACGGTGCTGGCGCAGCAGCACTTCCTCACCTTCGCCAGCCGCTTCGCGGAGTACCCGCTCAGCGTGAAGCCGCTCAGCCGCTTCGAATCGAAGGCGGAGCAAACGGAGACGCTCAAGGGCGTCAAAGAGGGCAGCGTCGATGTCTTGGTCGGCACGCATCGCGTGCTCTCGAAGGACGTTCACTTCAAGAACCTCGGCCTGCTGATCGTCGACGAAGAGCAGCGCTTCGGCGTGGCGCACAAGGAGCGCATCAAGCAGCTGAAGACTTCGGTCGACGTGCTGACCCTGAGCGCGACGCCGATTCCGCGCACCTTGCAGCAGGCGGTGGGCGGTCTCCGCGATATGTCGCTGATCTCCACGGCCCCGGTCGATCGCCGCGCGATTCGCACCGTGGTCTCGCAGTTCGACGACAATTTGCTGCGCGAGGCCGTGCTGCGTGAGCTGTCGCGCGGGGGGCAGGTGTTCTACGTGTACAACCGCGTCGAAGGCCTGTACGAGCGCGCCGATCGCTTGAAGGCGCTCGTGCCCGAAGCGCGCATCATCGTCGGCCACGGGCAGATGTCGGAAGGCGCGCTCGAGCAGACGATGCTGGATTTCGTGGAGGGCAAGTACGACATCCTCGTCGCGACCACGATCATCGAGAGCGGGCTGGATATCCCGCGCGCGAACACCATGATCTTGGATCGCGCCGATTTGTTCGGCTTGGCGCAGCTCTACCAGCTGCGTGGCCGCGTCGGTCGCGGTAAAGAGCGCGCGTACTGTTACTTGCTGGTGCCGCCGCCGAGCCAAATGACCGACGAGGCGCGCGCGCGCATCGAGGCGCTCGAGCGCCACACCGAGCTTGGCTCCGGCTTCCGCATCGCCGCGCTCGATATGGAGCTGCGCGGCGCGGGTGATCTGCTGGGCGGCGAGCAGAGCGGATTCGTGGCGAGCGTCGGCTTCGAGCTGTTCTGTCACATGCTCGAAGAAGCGACCCGCGAGCTGCGCGGCGAGCACGTCGTTCACGATATCGACCCCGAGCTGTCGTTCGACGTCGAAGCGCTGCTGCCCGAGTCCTACGTGGCCGAAGTGGGCGTGCGCTTGTCGCTCTACAAGCGCCTCTCGAGCGCGTCCGACGACGCCGACGTCACGGCTCTCGCCAGCGAGATGGAGGATCGCTTCGGTCCGCCGCCGATCGAGGCCAAGCAACTGATCGAGCTGATGCGGCTGAAGACGGAGCTGCGTAAGCTGCGTGTCCGCGGCTGCGAAGCTACCGCCAAGGCCGTCACGCTCCACCTCGCCGACGATACGCCGCTCGACCCGCAGAAGGTGGGGGCGCTGGTGGCGACCAAGAAATCCCCCTACAAAATCTCGCCCGACGGCCGGCTCACGCGGCGGGCGCTCGAGGCGGAGGCCATCGTCAACGGGCTCGTCTTGGCCGATACGATGCTGGACGAGCTGTCGAAGTGCCTGAAGAGCTAGGCTCGCCGCGAACCGCGACGCGGCCCTCGAAAGCGGCCCTGCCTCAGCGCTTCACGGAGACGTGCACGTGAGAGGTGTCCTCGTAGAAGACCCAGTCGAACCCGGCCCGCACCGCTAGCGCCGCCAGCTGCCCCAGCTTCTTCGGATCCTGATCGCTCGTCGTGATGTCGGCGGCCCGGCCTTCGTAGTGAACGCTGCCCGCGCCGTGCTCGGCGCGGTCGTCCCAAGCCTCGGTCACGCGCAGCTCGACCTTCGGCCAAGTCTGCGTCACGAGCTTGGAGAGCACGACGAGCCTCTGCCGGAGCCGCGGGGTCATCACCCGGTCGGAGTGGTTGCGCTCCTCGTTCTTGAAGACGAACGGGCAGTCGTCGCACTGGATCAGCTGCTTGAAGCCCGGCGAGCCACGCCGCACCGGAGAGTCGGCGGCGCCGACCACGTTGGCTTCGGCGTCGTTCGGCAGGCGCTGGCCGACGCCGAGGCGGCTGCGACTCACCTTGGCCAAGGAGTCGTCCTCGCCGCGATCGAGCCTCGGGAGCTCATTACAACCCACGAGGGTGAAAGCCAGCGCGCTGGCGGCCAAGATAGTCGAGCGGCTTCGCATCTTCGGACGCGAGAAGGGTCACCCGTCCCGCTCGGGCAGGACAACAAAACGGCGCGGCGTTTCGATTCGCGCCAGCCCAACTCCGGGCGCTGCTCGTGCCTCGTCCCGTCCGCAGTGCCGCGCGTGATAGCATCGCCTCGGCCATGAACACGGTCGAGCTGGATCGGGCCTTGCTCGCGACGCTGGAAGATGGGCGCTTGTCGCGCAGCGAGCGCCGCGCGCTCAGCCAGCTGCTCGAGGAACAGCCGCTCGATTCGAGCAAGCTGGCTCAGCTTCGGTCGCGGGCGTTTGCCCTCGCCAAAGACCGACTAGCCGACCCCGAAGCTCGCTCCCTGCTCGAATGGACGGAGGATTTCGTCAAACTCTTGGCTCAGCTCGAGGCGCCCACGAGCGGTGCCGCGCGCTCGCGCGCCTGCTTCAGCCCTGGAGACGCCTGCCTGTCGAGCGTCATCGCGGAGCTCGGTAGGGCCAATACGACGGCTGACATTTGCGTCTTCACGATCAGTGACGACCGCATCACGTCGGCGATCTTGGGCGCGCACCAGCGCGGCGTCGCGGTGCGCATCATCACCGACAACGACAAGCAATACGACGCTGGCTCCGACATCGAGCAGCTGCGGCGCGCCCACATCGCCCTACGCGTGGACGCGACGGAGCACCACATGCACCACAAATTCGCCATCCTCGACGGCGCGGTGCTGCTCAACGGTAGCTTCAACTGGACGCGCAGCGCGTCCAGGTTCAACGAAGAGAACCTGATCGTGACGAGCGACGCCGCGCTGGTCGCGACGTTCGCCGCTCAGTTTGCGCGAATGTGGGAAGCGCTCGGCGACTAGCTCGGCTCAGGACGGCGCGGCGAGCCGAGGTGAGGCCGCACGACGACGCGGTGACGTGGCTTCGTGAGGCTGCGCCGGGTGCGGGCGGCTTCTCCTCTCATCGCCCGGCTCCGAGCGCTTTTTGCGCACGGGTTGCGCCGAGCTGTGGATAGCTCGGACATTCATTGTCCGCGCTGGCCGTGCTTGCGCCTAGAATCGGGGAGATCGCGGTGATACAAGCGGATCCGTGACGTCGAACGCCTCTTTCGAGCTGGCCCAGCTGGACGCAGTGGCGTTCTTACGCTCGTTGCCCGCGGAGTCGGTCGACTTGCTAGTCACCGATCCGGCGTATGAGTCTCTCGAAAAGCATCGCGCGGTAGGAACTACTACGCGGCTCAAGGTGAGCGCGGGCTCGAGCAACCCGTGGTTCAACATCTTCCCGAACGCGCGCTTCGCCGAGCTGTTCGAGGAGGTGCACCGCGTGCTCAAGCGTGACACGCACTTCTATTTGATGTGCGACCAAGAAACGGCGTTCATCGCCAAGCCCATCGCCGAGCAAGCCGGCTTCAGGTTCTGGAAGCCGATCGTGTGGGACAAGGTCAGCATCGGGATGGGGTACCATTACCGAGCGCGCTACGAGTTCGTGTTGTTCTTCGAGAAGGGCAAGCGTCGCCTGGCGGATCTCGGCGTGGCGGACGTGCTGCAAGTTCCGCGCGTTCGCGGCGGCTACCCGGCGGAGAAGCCGAGCGCGCTGAGCGAGGTCTTGATCAAGCAGAGCAGCATCGAAGGAGATCTGGTGGTCGATCCGTTCGCGGGCTCGGGCTCGAGCGGCGTGGCGGCGCTGAGGCTCGGCCGTCGCTACGCGGGGAACGACGTTTCGCCGGACGCGCTCAAGGTGGCGCGCGAGCGCTTGCTCACCGCCGGCGGCGTGGAGGGCTCCGTCGTCGAGGTGTCGCGGCGCTCCGTGCCGACGCAGCAGCGCCTGGCGTTAGGCTGAGCCATGGGTCTGAGCGGCAAAGAATACGCAGACCTCGTCGCGTCTTATATCGTCAAGAACTTCGGCGCGCGCGGCCTCACCGTCTACCGGGAGGTGGCGATGGGTAAGACCATCATCGGCAAGAATCGCCACCTCGACATCTTGGTGATCCACGAAGCGACTTCGGCGGTGCTCGCCATCGAGTGCAAATACCAAGACACGTTCGGCACCGTGGACGAGAAGATTCCCTACGCGATTCAAGACATGCAAGCCATGGGCTTGCCGGTGTGCCTGGTCTACGCGGGCAGCGGCTTCTCAGCGGGTATCCTGCACATGCTCGCGGCGTGCCCGATCGCCGCGCAGTGCTTCCCTGGCGCCGCGCTCGAGCCCGGCCGCGAAACGCGCGAGCTCGACATCGCGCTGGCGATGGCCTTCCGTTTTTGGGATTTGGTGGTGGCGAACAAGCGGCCTTTCGTGCTGCCGATCGCGGCGCTTCCGGCGGCCCAGGCCGAGCCCGAGCCCGCGGAGACCGGCAACTTGTTCGCCAAGTAGCGCGGCGCTAGCCCTGCCTAAGTGATGGCGTGAGCTGCCCCCACCAGCTCACTTCGGCGTGACGCCCAGCTCCCTGAGCAGCGCGTCGGCGTGCTCGACCTCGGCGAGCAAGAACAAGACGTAGCGGAGGTCGACGTGAATGCTGCGCGTGTTCGGGGTGAAGACCCAGTCGGACGCGACCGACTCGTAAGTACCGTCGAACGCGAGGCCGACCAGCTCGCCCTTGGCGTTCAGGGTCGCCGAGCCGGAGTTGCCATTCGTGATGTGGAGATCGCTCAAGAAGTCGACCGGCACGTCGCCGAGCGCCACGTCCGCGAAGCGGCTTCGGGCCGACGTCTTGGCGGCCGCGAGCAGCTTCGCGGGCGCGTTGAAGGGCGGTTTGCCGGTGTGCTTGGCGACCTGCGAGGCCACGCTCGTGAAGGCGCCGATGTTTGCCCCCGGCTCGCCGGAAGGCGCGCGCTTCACGTTGCCGTAGGCGACACGCAGCGTGGAGTTGGCGTCTGGCGCCACCGGCCCGCCCTTGAACGCCAGCAGCGCCTCGAGGAAGCGCGGCTTGACGAGCAGCAGCTTGCCCTCGATGCGCTTGCGCCGCTCATCGACCGCGCGCAGCTCCGGGTACAGCTTGGCCATCAAACGCACGATCGGATCCGCGTGGCTCTGGAGCTGCTTCGGGCTCGCCTTCTGGAACAGCTCCAGGCGGGTCTGCTCGTCCGCCAGCTTCGTCTTCTCGTACAGCTTGGCGATGGCGGCGTCGATGTTGCGATCGCTGGGATCGCTGCCAGCGATCAGCGCTAGCGCGGTCGTGCGCTGGCCGGCGCCGCGCGCGCGATCGCGCTGGAGCGCGAGCTTCAAGAGGGCTCGATCGAGCTTCGGGTGATAGCTGGCGGCCATCATCTTGAGCTCGTCGCGGAGGCGCGGAACGTTGCGCTCCTGGTAGCTCGGATCGCGCTCGGCGTCGGGCTTTTGGCGCTCGTCGGCCATCTTGGCGATGCGGTAGCCGGCCCAGAGCAAGCGTGGCATCAGCAGCTCTCGCTCGAGGGCGGTGTCGGCGACGCGCGTCTTTTCTTGCTCCGCGAACACGGCCGCGATGTCGGCGAGCACGCTGCCGTGAGCCGCCTTGCGCGCCGGATCGGCGTCGATGAACGCCTGCAGCTGCCGCTCCTCGGCCTGCTTCTTCTCCAAAAATCCGGCGCGCTTCAGGCCGTCGAGCTCGCCCTGGCGTTTGGTGCGGTAGTTCTCGAAGCCGCGGCGGCGGGTGGTGGCCTTGATCGCGAGCTCGGCGTCGTCTTTGCTGATGTCCTCGATCAGCGTCAGGTAGGCGTCGAACATCGCCAGCTGCTCGGGATAGATGGTCGTCTGAATCAGCTGCATCTCGATCGCAGGCGACAGCAGTGAGGTCCGGCCCGGGTAGCCGGTCACCAGCACCAGATCACCCTCCGTGAGCGGCGTGCTCGAAAGCTTCAGGAACGAGGGCGGCTGAAAGGGCACATTGTCGGGCGAGTAGTCGGCGGGCAGGCCGTCTTTCCCGACGTAGGCACGGAAGAAGGCGACGTCGCCGCATTGCCGTGGCCAGCGCCAGTTGTCGACTTCTCCACCGAAGTTCCCGATGCCTTCCGCCGGCGCGTAGACGATGCGCACGTCGCGGATTTCGAGCCTCTCGATCGAGAAAAACCGCAAGCCATCGTAAAGGCTGACGAAGCCGCAGCGCACTCCGGGGCGGCCCTGCTCGCAGCTCTTGATCGTCTCCTTCTCGATGCGTTCGAGCTCGAGGGTGCGCTGCAAGTCGTCGCTCAGCTTGAGCAGCGCCGGGCGCACCTGATCGGTCACCTCCGTCATCTTCGACAGCACGCTGACGCGCGCAGCGGGGCCGGCGTTGCGCTCCTCGGCGCGCGTTCGGGCCAGCATGCCGTTTTCGAGCAGGTTGTCGGTCGCGGTGGAGTTCTGCTGCAGCGCCGTGGTCGCGCAGTGGTGATTGGTGACGACCAAGCCCTCTTTCGATACGAACGAGGCGGAGCAGCCGCTGAAGTTCACGATCGAGCCGAGCACGCTCGACTTCGGATCTGCCAGCAGCGCGGCGTCGATCTGCAGGCCCAAGCGCTTCAGCTCGTCCGCCTTTTGCGGGATCTGCGAGGGCATCCACATGCCGCCCGGGTTCTCGAAGGTCGGCTCGGCCGGCGCCGCGTCCGTAGGCGGCGCGCTCGCTCGTGCGCTCGGAGGCGGGGGAGCGGTCACGCTCGCGGGCGGCGCGCTCGTCGCGCAGGCGAGCAGCAGAGTCGAAGCGAGTCCCATCGAGCAGCCACGCAGCGTCATCATGGCCGGCATCCTAGAACGCCGAACGGTCGCCTGAAGTGAATTCAGGCGAGCCTCCCCCCACGCGGCGGCTCTGCTCGGTGCTAGCTCGTGGCCTTCGTTGCCCCAGCAAACCGCTCGCCTGGAACAGGCGCCGGCGCCGACGAAACGTGGCGTTACTGCGCGGCTCGCTAGGTCGAGACGCGGCCCAGCTTGGTCATCGTCAGCCGCGCGGCGCGGACGATGAGCGCGCGTGGCAAGACCTTGCTGGCCAGCGTTTGTACGCTGTTGACGAGCCCCGGCGTCTTGAGGACGGCGCGGCGCGCGTAGGCGTCGAGGGCGCGCTCGACCACCGTGTGCGCGTCGAGCTTGGCGAACGACAGCACCGCGCCGCTCGGGATGCTGGCCGCGGCCTGAAAGCCCGTGGGCACCGGGCCGGGACACAGCGCCAGCGCGTGCACGCCCGTGCCTCGCAGCTCTTCGGCCAGCGCCAACGTGAAGCTCAGCACGAAGGCCTTACTGGCCCCGTAGGTGCTCATGAACGGCGTTGGCTGGTGACCGGCGGTGGACGCGACGTTCAAGATGCCGCCGCGGCGCCGATCGAGCATGCCCCGCAGCAGCGCGCGGCTCAACACGACGACGCTCTCGCAGTTCACCCGCACCATGCTCGCTTCGCGCTCCACGTCCATGTTCTCGAAGCGGCCGGCGGTGCCGAAGCCGGCGTTGTTGACGAGGTGATCGACGCTGATCCCGCGCTCTTTCAGCTCTTTCGCGAGCTCGAGCGCGCCGCCCGGCGCTGCCAAGTCTTGGCTGACGACTTGGACCGTCACGCCGTTCACGCGCGACAGATCGCTCGCGAGCTGCTCGAGCTTGTCGCGCGAGCGCGCGCTGAGCACGAGGTTACAGTGCCGGCGCGCTAGCTCCCGAGCAAACTCTGCACCCAAGCCCGAAGACGCGCCGGTGACGAGCGCGGTCGTGCCGCTGAAGATGTCACGCTTCGTCATCGGTCAGCCTCCGAAATTTCCGCGCTGACCGCGCTGGCGCAAGTAGTGATCGGCGAGCACGAGCGCCATCATCGCTTCACCGATGGGCACGAAGCGCGGTAGCAGGCACGGGTCGTGCCGGCCCTTGGTGCGGATGCTGGTGGCTTCACCCTCTTGGGTGACGGTCGCCTGCTCGAGCGGCAGGCTGCTCGTCGGCTTGATGGCGGCGCGCACCACGATCGGCATGCCGCTCGAGATGCCGCCCAGCATGCCGCCGTGGCGGTTGCTCAGCGTGCGCACTCCGCCGCCTTCGGCGGTAAATAGGTCGTTGTGCTGGCTGCCGCGCAGGCTCGCGGCGCGAAAGCCGGCGCCGTACTCGACGCCGACGACGGCCGGCACGCTGAACAGGGCCTTGGCCAGGTCCGCCTTGAGCTTGTCGAACACCGGCTCGCCGAGCCCGGCCGGCACACCCGTCGCGACGAGCTCGCTCACGCCGCCGATCGAGTCTTGCGCTTTGCGCACCTCCTCGACGAGCTTCACCATCTCGGCCGCGCGCGCCGCGTCGGGGCAGCGAACGATGTTGGGCGAGCCGTCGGGCAGCGTCTCCACCTGCTCGAGCGTCACGCTCGCCGGATCGGCCACGTCGGCGACGACGCTGCCGACCTGAGTCACGTAGCCGACGACGCGCCCGCCGAAGGCTTCGGCGATGAGCTTCTTCGCGACCACGCCTGCCGCCACGCGCGCCACGGTTTCTCGCGCGCTCGAGCGGCCTCCGCCCCGGTAGTCACGAAAGCCGTACTTCTGATCATAGGTGTAATCGGCGTGACCGGGGCGGTACTTGTCTTTGATGTCGGAGTAGTCTTTGCTCTTCTGATCGGTGTTGCGCACCAAAATAGCGATGCTGGTGCCGGTGGTGCGGCCCTCGAACACGCCCGCCAAGATCTCCGGCTCGTCCGCCTCCTGGCGCTGCGTGACGATGTGGCTCTGACCGGGGCGGCGTCGTCCGAGATCAACGCGCAGATCCTCGACGCTGAGGGGGATGCCGGGCGGGCAGCCATCGATGATCACGACGTTGCCGGGCCCGTGAGACTCGCCGGCGGTGGAGATGCGGAACGCTTGACCGAAGCTATTGCCCGACATGAACGGCGGGGAGCTTACTCTCTAATGTTGCCCGCGCTAGGGCGTGTCCCTAAATTGGGATCGCTCGCGCGTGCCCGTAAACGTGCCCATGCCCGTGCCCGACGGTCCGTGAGGCGACGTTGAGCCCGTTTGTTTGTAGGCCGAGGTTTGTGGCGCGGGCCAGGCCCGCGCGCGCCGCGCCCAGCTGGGCGCGCAGGGCGAGCCGACCTTCGTAGGGTATCTGGCAGCGTCTGTTCGAAGCGCTTCGTCAAGACCCCGACGATGAGTGGCATAGCATCGACAGCACGATCAATCGCGCTCATCAGCAGGCAGCCGGAGCAAAAGGGGACCGTCGGAGCACCGCATCGGTCGGTCTCGTGGTGGCCTGACGACCAAGGTTCACTTGGTCGTTGATGCACTGGGCCTGCCGTTGGTTTTCGAGATCACCGAGGGCCAGCGACACGATAGCCGGCCTGCTAGCGACCTGGTTCAGCACGCACGGTCAAGCTGCATCCTAGTCGACAAGGCCTACGATGCAGACGCATTTCGCGCGGCATTGGCCTGCCAGGGCTGCTTGCCTGTCATCCCCTCCAACGGCAGCCGCGCCGGTAAATTGCCGTACGACAAGCAGCTGTCCAAGTCCCGCTCCGAGATCCAGTGCACGTTCAACCTACTCGAGCAGGCCAAGGCGCTTCGCCACTCGGTACGAGAAGACCATCCACAACTACGCTGTGGTCTCTGCTCTCGGCGGTGCGCTGCTCTGGCTGCGCGTCTGAGCCTAGGGCGTGTCCCTGAATTGGGATTGCTCGCGCGTGCCCGTAAACGTGCCCGTGCCCGTGCCCGACGGTCCGTGAGGGGTCGTTGGGCCCGTTTGTTGGTAGGCCCAGGTTTGTGGCGCGGGCC
>JAEYWK010000153.1 GCA_023431345.1 Pseudomonadota bacterium | reverse complement strand
GCCGGGGGCGGTGCTGCTTGCGGCGGCGTCTCGGGCGCAGCGGGCGCGGGCGCGGCGGGCGCGGGCGCGGGCGCAACGGGCGCGGGCGCAACGGGCGCGGGCGCGGTTGGAGCAAGCGTTGACGTGGGCACCGGTGCGGCACCGGGAGCGGGCTCCGCGCTCTGCGCTGACGCGACCCACGGCAACACGCTGAGCGATATCGATCCAAACCCAACCACGAAACTTTTCATGCTCACTCCCGGGCCGAGCCTCGATCACTTGCTCCGGCCCGTAAAGCTCTACCTTTCTCGGCGGGTTCTTGCGGCGCGCGAGCCTCGAGCGGGCGCTGTTTCCTGCCCGAGCGTCTCGTCGCGCCCGAGCACGACTTGATCGCTCAAGGGCCGCGCGATGGACGCCGTGACGCGAAAGCCTGCGCGCGCCACGAGCTCGCTGAAAACCGTGAGGCCGCGCGGGCGCGTCGCGGCCGTGCTGGTAAGCTTCAGGGTTCGCATCGTCTCGTCGTCACGCGTGACGGAGCCCACCACCTTGAAGGCGTGCCCGGCCGTGGCGAGCGCCGTGAGGTTGTCGACTATCGCCTGGTCGCTGCCGTACTCGAACAGGCCGCCCTCCGAGGAACCGATGCTGATCGCGCCCGCGGCCCGCGCCTCTGCGAGCACCGGCTCCAACCCTTCGACCTGCGACCAGTCGTAGCGCCGATGCCGGAGCCGCACGTCGACGCCAGCGAGCGGGCCCCCAGGCTGGCGCAGCGCCTCCACCGCGCGCGCTCCGAAAGCGGGACCGTGGGCGTCCGCGTCGAGCACGTGGATGACGCACGGGCGGCCCAGCAGCAGCGCGCGCTCTCGCTTGAACAGCAGCAGCAGCGCGTTGATGCTGTCGGCGGCCGCTCCGCCCGCGATGTTCAGGAAGTGCAGGGGACGGCGCGCGTCGAGCGCAAGCTGCGGCGAGAGCGCCTCGGCCAAGAGCTGCGCCATGTCGCGCGCGCGGAGCCGCACCGCCATGCCCGGCAGCGACGCCGCGATCTTGCGATCCACCGGCACCGCGTAAGAGCCCAAGTTCTTGGACCCCAGCTTGAAGAAATACGTCGTCATGCCGTCGAGGTAAGTGCCCTCGGCGCGCTTCAGCCCTCGCGCGATGCTAGAGCCACGAAGCGCGAAGCGCATGACGACCCGGCGCACCCACGCCGGCAGCCGCGCGAAGCGCCGCTGCTTCTCCAAAAAGTGCGCGATCAGCTGCTGCTGGTGCTCGGCTGTCATGCTCAGCTCGAAGGCCGGGTGCGTGACGTCGACGACGGGCAGCTCGAGGCCGTCGTCGGTGAGCGCGTAGCAGACGCCCTCCCGCTTGTTGTGCTCCGCGCGCCGCAGCTCGGGTGTCACCCTCTTCGAATAACACGCGGGGCTCGGATTGCATCCGCGCGCGGGCGCTGTGGCCACGCCGAGACCAGGGCCCACCGAGACGGCCGCCGAAGCAGAGCGGCCGAGATGAGCGGCCGAGTTAGCGGCCGAGCACCCAGGAAAGGCCAAGCAAGATGTGCTTGGCGCCGAGGGTCGCGTCGCGCAGGTCGTTGTCTTCCTTCGCGAAGTTCGTGTAGAAAACGCGGCCTTTACCCGGTGTGCGAACCCAGGACACGGCGACGTCTTTCATGGCGCCGCCAGACCACTTGCACTTGACGAGGACCGTGGCGTCGGGCGCCAGGTAGTCCGCGTTGTCGAGATTCCCGGTGTAGTCGAAGGTAGCGGCGAGCATGCTCGTGGTCGGATGCTGCTCGAGGGTGCGACACGCGCTCTTGCCGTCGAAGTAGCCGTCGCCACCTCGGCCGCCGATGACGCTGTTGTAGGCGTGCGGCGGCTGGGCCGATTGGAAGGTGACGCTCGCGCAGTGCGTCCCGAACAGGCCGCCGCCTTCGGCGACGAACGCTGCGAGCGCCTCCGTTTCGGTGGCGCCCATCTTCCCCGCGCCGAACGGCTCGAAGCACGTATTGATCATGCCTACGGCTGCTAGACGCTCGAGGTTCGAGGCGCTGAGCTTGCTAGGATCCACGCTCTTCTCGACCTCATAGCCCCAGCCTTGCAGCTGCGACTCGAGGAACGTGAGCTGCGCGGGGACCGACGCGATGTTGAGGGTGCTGAAGTGGTAGAGCAGCACCCGCTTGGGTCGCGCGGGCACGTTCGCGTCGCCGCCGGCGCCTGCTTGTCCGCCACCGCCACCACCACCACCATCGCCGCTGCTCCCGCCGCCGCCCGTGGCCGCTCCTGCTTGCTCGCCGCCCGAGCCGCCGCCAGCTGGTGCAGCGCCGCCTCCTCCGTTGGCGCCGCCGCCCGAGCCGCTGCTGCCCGCGACGTCGCTCGTCGACCCGGCCGTGGCGCTGGGAGCGCCACCCGCGCCGCCGCCACCGCTCGCAGCGCCGCTCGCAGCGGGCGTCCCGGCACCGCCGCCGGTGTCGCTCGGGATGTCGCTCGTGTTTTCGCACGCGAGCGCGCTCATGGCGCAAAGTAGCGACCAGCCGGCGAGACGCTTCATCGGATCAAGCTACGCGAGCGCGGGCTTGCGCTCTTGCAGCGCTGCCGCGTTTTCTTGCACATTCCCCGCACGTGCGGCCGGTTGCCTATCGCGTCAGACCGGGGGGGCGTCGCGAGCGATGCGAGTTGCGGCCTGCCCGGCGGGTCGCAGTCGACGGAGGAGGGCGCGGAAAATTCTAGCACCGGTGCATGGCCGTCCGGGCTGGCGGCGGAAGCGCCTGCCCCCCATGATTTCCAGCATGACCTCGCAGGCTCGATTCCTGTCGTGGTCGCTCTGCCTGGCGGGCGCGCTGGCCGCCGCCTCGAGCGACGCCGCCGAAGAGTCGAAAGGCTGTTTGCTCATCCAGCCCAACACCACCTTCGATGGCACTGGTTACCTGCACTACGCAGCCGTTCAAAATGATTGCAGCGCGAGCGTGCGTTGCTCGCTGTGGACGGACGTCGACCCGCCGCCGCAGTCCGTCGAGGTCGGCGCGGGAGAGCGCGCGGAGGTCGTGTTCCGGCGCGGCTCGCCCGCAAGCCAGTTCCGCGCCTTCGCGCGCTGCCAGCTGCGTTGACGGCGAGCGGCGTTCGGCTGCGCCGATGCTGCGCGCGGGCTAACTAGTGAAGCCTTGGCGTTGTGCGGAGCTCCTGGTGTAGAAACCAAGCGTGACGAAGCGTCTCCCTCGCATCGCTATCCTGGCGCTGCCCGAAGCCACCGCTTCCGTCATTTACGGCATGCTCGATCTGTTCTGCTCGGCGGGTCGCGATTGGGGGCTCGTGACGGAGGGCAAGCCGGGAAGCGCCGTCGTGACGGCGGAGGTCGTCGCGACGCGCGCCGAGCCGTTCGAGGTGGCAAACGGTGCGATCGTGCGGCCGCACCGCGTCCTGCCGGCCGAGCTCTACGACATCGTCTGTATCCCGGAGCTCGCCATCGCCCCGCGCACCGAGCTGGACGGCTGTTTCGGCGCCGAAATCGCCTGGATTACGGCTCAGCACGCGGGCGGAGCCATCATCGCTACGGCGTGCTCGGGCGCGGCGCTGATCGCGGCTGCCGGTCTCCTCGACGGCCACGAAGCCACCACGCACTGGGCCTACTGCGACGCGCTCGAGCAGCGCTATCCCTCCGTCACCGTGCGCCGCGAGCGAGCGCTCGTCGCCTCGGGAGTGGGACAGCGGCTGGTGATGGCCGGGGGAGGCACCACCTGGCTCGATCTGGCGCTCTACTTGATTTCGCGCGTCGTGAGCCTGGAGACGGCGATGCAGGTGGCCAAGCTGAACTTGATCGACTGGCACAACGTCGGGCAGCAGCCGTACGCGCGCCTGGTCAGCACGCGGCAAGTCGAAGATGCGGTGATCGCCAAGTGCCAAGACTGGATCGCCAAGCGAAGTAGCGTCGAGGCACCGGTGGCTTCCATGGCACGGCTCAGCGGTCTGCCCGAGCGCACCTTCAAGCGCCGCTTTCGCAAGGCGGCAGGCATGACGCCGCTCGAGTACGTGCACGCCATTCGTCTCGAAGAGGCCAAGACGCTGCTCGAAACGACGGAAGAGACGCTCGAGAAGCTGGCAGCGCGCGTCGGCTACGAAGACGCCACGTTCTTCTCGCGCCTCTTCCGTCGTTCGGTCGGCCTCACGCCCGCCCAGTACCGCCGTCGCTTCAGCGCGCTGCGGAGCGCGCTCGGCAAATGCTAACGCCGGACGACGGCGGCTGCGCCCCCAGCTAGCAGGACCGCTCACCGAGCCGTGCCTCTCCGCGTCTCACGGATGCGCGGACGAGCCCAGCTCCAGGGCGGCGTCGGCGCGAGGCGTGGTCACGTCGCGCAAGAGGAGTATGTCACCGACGCGCGCCGAGGCGCCATCGTAGTAGCCGGTGGCGGGCGCAAACTCCTTGGGATTATAGAAGGTTCCGAAGAGCACGTCGAAGATCGGCAAATCGGCGTAGTTGCTGCGATGCCGGCCGCGGCCGTGGTGGTGGCTGTGGCTCTCCGGCCTCTGAATCAGGTAGCCGAGCCACCGCGGCGTCTTGATGTTCGAGTGTTGGAAGATGCTCACGAACGAGCCGGCGAGCACGAACACCGTGGTGGCTTCGGGCGTCACGCCCAGCACGCTCAGCGCGAGCGTCGACACGAGCGTCCAGCCGATCATGTCGAGAGGCCCGAAGTAGAACGCGCTCGCGACGTCCAACCTCTCGGAGCAGTGGTGCCCTTGATGCAGAGCGCGAAACAGCACGTTCGAGGCGTGCATCGAGCGGTGGTAAGCGTATCCGAGCGCCTGATACAGCAGCATCACCAGCGCGGCGCCCCCGAGGCCGAGGCCACTCAGGTCGGCCACGCGGAGCGGCTCGAGCAGCGGCGCGACAAAGTAGGGCAGGTACGAGGAGATCAAGAAGAAACCGAGCAGGGCGACTACCCCGCGCGCGCGGTGGCCCGGAATGTGCGGCAAAGGACGACCGGGAGCGAGGGCTTCGACCGTCCAAAGCCCGGCGAAAAGCGCAAAAAAAGCCCACGTGATCGGATCCGAGAACAGTTGAACGAGTGTCGGCACGGCATTCCCTTTCGGTGGTTGACCCTCCGAAGAGATAGGAGCCAGCGCGGCTTTGCGCCTTGGCGGCATGGGCCACAATCCGGTCGTTCGTGCCACTCGCGCGCTGCCGCCACCTCGCGTCAGTTCGTCGTGAGCGAATCCGGGCTCGTGATGGCGGCGCCGTCCACGTAGGTCACGCTACGCCCGCGCAGCGCCGGAACGCGGACGCCGGGCACGATCGTCCCTACCAAGTTCAGCGGATCGCAGGCCGAGAGCGTCACTGTCTCTCCGCTGTGAGGCGTGCGTCGCGCTTGGCGCAGCGCCTCGACGGCTTCGGGCAACGCATACTGCTCGCCGACGAACCCGCCGACGAAGCGACCGCCGCGCACGACCCCCCGCGCCTCCAAGCGTCGGAGCGCCCAAACCAGCTCGCGGTAGGGAACGACTCCGCTCTCACGCGCGAGCAGATCCGCGAACACCACGCCCCAGCGCGCGAGCAGCTGCTCCGCCACCGCCTCTGCCAGCGCGTCGGCGTCGAGCTCGCTCGGCGTGTCGGGCAAGAGCGCCCAGCGCCCCTCACGATGGAAGGCGCCTCGCGCTCCCCGACGCAGCCGCACGCTTCTCACGACCTGCGGGGCGCGCTGTTGCATCAGGCTGCGGAGCGCGCCGAAGCCATCGGAGGTGACGAGCCCACGCGCCACGGCGTCCCACAGCGCCTCGCTCAGCTCGTCGGGTGGGATGCATAGCTCGTTCGTCAGCTCTGCCGTGAACAGCGCGCCGCGTCTGCGCAGCCCCTCGAGCAAGCGCGCTGTGGCGTCGCTCAGCGGCTCCGCGGCAGGCGAGCGGCCTCCGCGCAGCGCGGCCGACAGCCAGGGTAGGTCGCCGCGAAAAGCCAGCGTGACCGGCGTCGCGCGCGAAATCGTCGCGCTCTGCGCCGAAGCCTCGCCCGCCGCTCGCCGGCTGAGCCTGCCCCACGTCACTTCGCCGGAGAAGCAGAGCGCGTCCAGCCACTCGGGCCGGTAACCGGTGACGCGCGCGCTGAGCACGTCGCTCTCCCAGCTCGCGACGGCGGCCTCGAAGCCTTGCAGCTGCTCGATGACACTCGACAGCCCCGCGGCGCCTTCGCGCTGCGTGTCCGGCGTAACGCCCTGCCAGCGCAAGAGGAAGCGCATGAAGTCCTGCGGGGCGACCGGCTCGATCTCGCGGCGCAGCCGATCCCGCGTGTAGCGATGGATGCGGTCGAGCAGTCGGCGGGCGCAGTATTGGAGCTCGTCGAGCTCGGGACGCCAGAATCCGCTCAGCACGAAGCCCTCGTGCTGGAGCTGCGCGAGCGCGAGCGTCATCGCGTCGGCGTCGAGCCCGGTGAGCGCGCGGAGCCGCGACGGCGTCGTCAAGCCGCACAGCTCGAGCTGGCCTCGCACGGCGCGCGTCGCGGCCGCCTCGCGGCTGGCGGCCGAGGGCTCGAGCTCTGCCGGTGCTCGACGATCGGGCGTGAAGCGCGCGTCCGTGAACAGGGCCTCGACCAGGGCGCGCTGCTCGATCGCGCACCAAAACGCGCCTGCGCCGGCCTCGACCGACAGCGCTCGCCCCGTCGCGACCAGGGCGTCGAACAGCGGAAGTAGCTCTGCTTCCGGGCGCTTCACGAGCAACGTCAGCAGCAAGTCGTGGAGCTCCTCCGCGTCGCGCGGCACGGCCTTGGCTTCGCTCGCCACGCGCGCGACGGCGTCGGCGTCGAGCGCGGAAAGGTCGCGAGCCTCGAGCGGGAGCCCGCGCCGCACCTGCACTGCGCGCGTGCGGCGCTCCTCGAGCGGCGCGTCGTCCAAGAACGTGTAAGGTCGCGCGTTCAGGATTTCGTGCGTCAGCGGCGAAGGCTCGGTGGTGTCGCGGAAATGAAGCCGCACCTCCTCGGCCTCGATGGCGTCGAGCAGCGCCTGCAAGCCGGGCAGGTCCATGGCCTCGTGCATGCAGTCGTGCAGCGTCTGCCGCACCAGTGGGTGGTCCGGAATCTCGCGCGGGCCGGCCGCGTTGTCCTGGCAGGCCGCGAGCGCGGGGAAGACAGCGGCCGTGATGTCGTCGGTTTCCATGCGCTGGATGGGCGGCGGATTGCGTCGGCCGCCGCGAAAGCGCAGGACGACCAGCGCTCGGTTCAGGTTCCAGCGCCAGCGCACACCGAACATCGGTGTCACCAGCACGGCGTGCGTCAGGGCCGTCGCGATGCCGCGCGGAGCCAAGAAGTCACGCATGTCGGTGAGCGGGAAGGCGTGCTGCAAACCCAAAGACAGGACGATGGAGTCGTCGCTGGCGGCGGCTTGCAGCTCGAAGTCGAACGAGCGGCAGAAGCGCTTGCGCAGGAGCAGGCCCAGACCGCGGTTGACGCGGCCACCGTAGGGCGAGTGCAGCACCAGCTGCATGCCACCGGAGTCGTCGAAGAAGCGCTCGAACACCAGATCGCGGTGCGTGGGCAAGACACCGAGCGCGCCGTGGGAGGCTCGCAGGTAGGCGACGGCGGCGTCGGCCACCACAGCGTCGACGCCCGCCTGCTGCTGCAGCCACAGCGAAGCCGCGGAGATGCCGCCCGCGCCCAGCTCACGCTCCACCGCGGCTCGCAGCGCCGACACCTCTTCCGAGAGCTCGGCGGTGCGGGCCGGCGCCTCGCCGAGCCAGAACGGGATCGTCGGGGGCGCGCCCTCGGCGTCCACGACGCGCACCGTGCCGCTCTCGACGCGGCGGATTCGCCACGACGTGCTGCCGAGCAAGATCACGTCGCCGGCCATGCTCTCGATCGCGAAATCTTCGTTGATGGTGCCGACGAAGCTGTCGCCGGGCTCGGCGATCACGCGGTAATCCGCGTTGTCGGGGATGGCGCCGCCGGACGTGAGCGCGGCCAGGCGCGCGCCGCGCCGGCCCTTGGCGCGCCCGCCCACGCGATCGCGATACACGAAGTGAGCTCGCTTGCCGCGTCCAGTGTCGATGCCTTGCGACACGAGCTCCAAGACTTCGTCGAAGCTCTGCCGGCTCAAGTCGGCGTACGGCGCGGCGCCGCGCACCAGCTCGAACAGCGCCGCGTCTTCCCACTCTTCGGCCGCGCATTCGGCCACGATCTGCTGCGCCAAGATGTCGAGCGGCGCGAGCGGCAGCTGCAGCGCGTCGAGGCGGCCGCCGCGGACGGCCATCAAGAGCGCGGCGCTCTCGACCAGCTCGTCACGCGTCAGCGGATAGAGCTTGCCGACGGGCGTCGCGAAGCGGCTGTGACCCGCGCGCCCCACGCGCTGCAGGAAGGTGGCGATGCTGCGGGGGGACCCGATTTGGCACACCAGCTCGACCGGTCCGATGTCGATGCCGAGCTCGAGCGAAGCCGTCGCGACCAGCACCTTGAGCGAGCCTTCTCGCAGCCGCAGCTCCACCCGCGCGCGGCGATCTTTCGACAAGCTGCCGTGGTGCGCGGCGACGTTCTCGGCGCCCAGGCGCTCCGCCAGCTGATGCGCGAGCCGCTCCGACAAACGGCGCGTGTTGACGAAGACCAGCGTCGTGCGCCGCTCACGCACGTGCGCGGCGATGCGATCGAGAACCTCTCCGACCTGCTCGTTCGACGCCACCGCGTCGAGCTCACGTTCGGGCAGCTCAATCGCCAGGTCGAGCTTGCGGCGGTGTCCCACGTCGACGATCGTGCAGCGCGGTCGGCCGGCGGCGTCGACGCGCTGCGGCCCGGCTCCAACGAGCAGCTGCGCCACGCGCTCGAGAGGCCGTTGCGTCGCCGACAAGCCAACGCGGGTCGGTCGGTCGCGCGCCAGATGGGTGAGGCGTTCGAGCGTGAGCGCCAGGTGGGCACCGCGTTTGTCTCGCGCCACGGCGTGAATCTCGTCGACGATCACGCTCTTGACGCTCCGTAGCAGCTCGCGGCTCTTGCCCGCGGTCACCATCAAGTACAGCGACTCGGGCGTCGTGATCAGGAAGTGCGGCGGCCGCTTCAAGATCGCCGCGCGCTGGGAGGCGGGCGTGTCCCCGCTGCGCGCCGCGACGCGGATCTCGGGAGCGATGTAGCCCAGCTCGCGCGCGACGCTGGCGATCTGCGCCAAAGGCTCCTCGAGGTTTTGCTGGATGTCGACGACCAGCGCCTTGAGCGGCGACACGTACACGACCTCGACGCCCGCTTCGGGCAGCTCCGCGCGAGCCGCGACCCGATACAGCCGATCGATGCACATCAGAAACGCGGACAGGGTCTTGCCGGAGCCGGTGGGCGCCGCGATCAGCGTGTCCTCACCGCGCGCGATGGCGGGCCAACCGAGAGCCTGCGCCTCCGTCGGGCCGTGCGGAAACCGCCGCTCGAACCAGGCGCGAACCGCCGGGTGCAGCAGCTCGAGCGCCGCGCTGGCTGCGCCGACCGTGGGCTCACTCAGCGCGGTCGGAGCGGGCGCGGGCGCTGCGTTCCGGAGCATCGTGGGCGCCTCGCTCATCGACATGGGCGCGCAAGCATAGAGCGACCCGTCGCGCTGACCAGCGCTCTCGCGTAACCTAGCTTTTTGCCAAAGGTTTCTTCCTCAGGGATCGGCCAACCCTGGCACGTCGACGGCGGGTGACGCGGGCGCCGGGAGATCGCGGTACGAGAGGTAGAAGCTGACGGCGAGCGCCGCCGCTGACAGCGTGAAGAGCAGTAGCGCGAGCCACGCGCGCCGCGAGCGCTCGGACTTGATGCGCATCAACGCTTCCTCGGCAGAATAGTTTTCAGCGTGGATTAGGTGAGCCATCGTGACCTCCTCTGCTCGAAAACAGGTGCGTCGTCGGGCGCCACGCTCGCGCGGTCGGCGAGAAAGCTGGCCTCATTTTGAAGGTCCGCTGCCTCGTCGAATCCGCGCCATCGCGCTGCCCCAGCGCTAAAACATACCACCTGCAACGTCCGACGCCGGCCATTTTTGGCTGCGTTCGCGGATTGTTGCTCTGCTGGCAACTATGTGTGCCGATTTGAATGGCTAGTAGCGGCGCCCTGAACCGCGCAAGTTCAAGGGGTACTCAACAACGATACGGAGCTCAAAATGGCCTGGAACATCGATAGCACTCATTCGGAAATTGGCTTCTCGGTTCGTCACATGATGATCAGCACCGTGCGCGGCAAGTTCAAGAACGTGGAAGCCGACGTCGCGCTGGATCCTCAGAACCTGGAGGCGTCCACCGTCACGGCTCGCGTGAGCGCGGCGAGCATCGACACGGGCGAGCCCAAGCGCGACGAGCACCTGCGCTCGGCCGACTTCTTCGACGCCGAGAAGTACCCGACGCTCACTTTCACGAGCACCAAGGTGACGCGCGACGGCGATGACTTGGTCGTGGTCGGGAGCTTGAAAATCAAGGAGCACGAGCAGCCGGTCACGCTGAAGGGCGAGGTAGTCGGGCCCAGCAAGGATCCGTGGGGCAATGAGCGCTTCGGATTCAGCCTCAGCGCCGAGATTGAGCGCGAAGCGTGGGGCCTCGGATGGAACCAGGCGCTGGAAGCGGGAGGCGTGCTCGTAGGCAAGAAGGTGAAGATCCACATCGAAGCTCAGCTCGTGAAGAGCGCCTGAGAAGAGCGCAGCAGGCGCGAGGCAGCGATGACCGCTGCCTCCGCGAGCCGGCGCCGGCTTGGCGCCGGGGGAAGCGCGCTACACCAGCGCGAAGATGTGGCTCAGGCTGTTCGCGCGCAGCTGTCGCGATCGGGAGATGCGCACGGACACGTCGCCGCCGTCACGCAAGATGCGCTTCAGCTCAGTCGTCAAGATGCGCAGCGAGTCGTAGCTCGCAGCGTCGAAGGCGCGAGCGATGCGCTCAGCGTCGCGTCGCGGCGGCTCCGGCAGCGTCGCGCCCGCCGTCAGCTCGCCCGACGAGGCGATGCGCGTCTCGTGGAGCAGCAGGACGCGTGTCTGTTCGGCGCCTGGCTCTCGATACGCGACGCTGGCGCTCGCCAGCAAGCGCAGCCAGCTCGCCCGGCGCAGCACGCGGAAGGCTTGCGCGCTCGCCCGCTCCAAATGCCGGCACACCCGCGCCTCGTCCCAAGTCTTGGGTGCGTCTTGGAGTGAGCCTTCGTCGCTCGCTTCGGGTTCTTCGGGCGTGACGGCGAGCAGTCGGCGGCCCAGCTCGAGCGCGCGTCGGCGCGGCGAGCCCTCGGAAGTCTCGCCCGCGTGGCGCGCGAGAAAGCTGCGGAAGCCGGCCGTGAAGGACGCTTCGTCCGGCGCCCAGCGCAGCGGCGCCCCGACGCTGCCGGCGCGCAGCGAGTCGCTCGGCGTTTCGCCCCCGAGCAGCCGCGTCAGCGCGCCCAGTGCGCGCAGCGAATGGCGAGACGACAGCGGGCCCAGCGGGTGCTGCGCGTCCGGCTCCTGGCTGGCATGCGAGAAATCAGCCGACGAGAACCACGCGCCGCGATCACCGGCGATCAGCTGAACGTTGTACGGCGGGTTCAGCTCTTTGATGGTGCGAGTCTCCAGGAGCGCGGCCTCCAGGGCGGTGGCGGTGGGCGTGAACGCGATCTCGCTGACCTGCGTCAGCATTTCCAGTGCTCGCTCCGTCGCGCCGCTCTGCTTGGTGAAGTGAGACGAGACGCGGCGCTTCAAGCTCGCGGCCTTGCCGACATAGAGCAAGTCGCCGTTGGAGCGTAGGAAGCGGTACACGCCGGGCAGGTCGGGCAGCGCGCGGTACGAGGCGGGCGCGATCGGATAGCGGCGCTTGCGCGGCGCGCTGGGCTCCTTGCTGAGCAACCAAGGCGCGACGTCGGCGAAGCGAGTGACGCCCCGGGCCGTGAGCTCGTGCGCGAGCTTCTCCCAGATGAAGGCGGTCGCGAGCACGTGCCCGAGCGCGCGCCGCTCCAGGTGCAGGCCGTGCCCCAAGAAGCCCGCCAGGGCACGCAAATTGCGGCGCGGTAGGCTGGGGTAAAGCTTGCACGCGATGGCGTGCACGCACACCGCGTCGAGCGGTAGGGCGCCGTCGGGCTCCCAGCGTGCCGCCCAATCTTTGAGGAAGGCCAGCTCGAAGCGCGCGAAATGAATGGCCGTCGGCACTCGCGCGCCCGCGCCGGCCACGGCCCGAAGTCGTTGCCACGCCGCTTCGGGGCTGAGCGCGCTCTCCAGCACGCCCTCGTGAAATCCCGTCAGCTGGCGGACCTGCGCCGACACGCGCTCGCCTGGTTTGGGGAGCACCCAATGCGCCTCCGCGCTCGCCTCGCCGGCAGGGAGACTCGCGCGCGTGCGGCAGAGCCCCAGCTCCAGCACCGAGCCCTGGGCCGGCGATGCGCCGGTCGTTTGGCAATCGACGATCAGCAGCTCCAGGTCGATCAGGGGCACGTCGAGCGCGTCGTCGCTGGGCACGCGCCCGAGTGTACGAAAAGGTGCCTCACGTCGCCCTAACGACCGGGGGGGATCGCCAAGATTTCAGCCATCACGTCGGCGTTGGGGTCGAGCGCGGCGTGAGCTTGCTCGGCTTCGGGCGCGGGTGACACACTGACGTTGGGTTCGATCGTGACGTACGAAGCGTCGACGGACGGGGCAGGCTGCTCGGCTGCGACGTGGGCCGGTGCGGCGCTGCGGCTGCAGGCAAGGGCTAAGGAAGCGGTGATGGCCGGGAGCACCAGCCGAAGCGGAAGCATGCGCGGGGCCATTGCAGCCGCCGTTCCAGGTCGCGGTGCCCGCACGGCACGTCGAAAGGCGGCTCGGGCGCCGCTGATTTCGGGCGCTGTTTGCGGCGTCGCGCGGCTCGCGTCGCGTCGCATAATGCCACGCTGCGGCTTTTTCGGTGCTGGTAAGGAGTGCTTACGAGCGGCTGCGTCACGCTGGCGTCGAGCAGGGAGACCCGACCCGACGCCGAGTTGCACGGCGAGCCCCGACCGGGCTCGCGCTCAGAGCGTGGGCTGCGCGCGAACGGGAGCGAGCACGCGCCTGGCAGCGAGCGTCGAAAGCTCGTTGCCCTCGACCACGACCTTGCCCCGGTTCTTGCGCAGAAAGAGCCCCTCGGTATTGGCGCCCGCGGCGCCTTCGACCAGCACCGCGACCTCGCTCTTCCTACCGTCGTTGAGCGCGACGACGCTGTAGCGCGAGCCGGGCAGGAAAGACGCGGGCAGGCCGCAGCAGCTGTTCGAGACCACGATGCCTTGCCCCACCGCGTCGGCTCGCGGGTTGTCGCGCAGCGAAACGCGGTTCGCGAGCACGGTCGTGTGATCGGCCGACAAGAGCAGCACGCCCGCCATCGAGAACACCGCGAAGCCGTCGGGAGCTTTGCCTTCGATCCAGTTGCCGACCACGAGGTTGTCTTCCGGCCGATTGAGGGGATCGGCGTTGCCTCCAGGCACCGCGATGGCGCCGCGCGCCAGCGCGATCACGATGCCGTCGCCGCCCGTGCAATGAGTCGTACAGTCGAGCAGCGTCAGCCCGCGCACGCGATTGTGCTTGATGATCCAGCGATCACCAGCGGTGTTGGTGATGGCTTGTACGGTGCCTTCGAAGCGGTTGTGACTGACGCGCACGTCGCTCGCAAAGCGCGCGAATACCCCGAAGGATAGCGGCGCCAGGTTCGCGTTCGATACGCCGCGACCATCGAAGCGGAAGCCCTCGATGCGGCTGCCGCTCGCAGGGCTGTTGCCCTTCGTGCCGGGTAAATAGAAGCCGGCGCGTAGCCCCGCGGTGACCTGCGGGCTCGTGTCGCAGCCGATGATGGTCGGCTTGCCATGCCCGACCAAGTGGACGCGCTTGGTGAGGGTCGCGCCGCAGTAGCGGCCGCGGCTCACCCGGATGCGATCGCCGTCACGGGCGGCGTCTACCGCACGCTGAATCGTCGGATGGTCAGCGGGAACGCGCAGCGTCGCGGCGCTCGCCAGCGCCGGCGAGAGTACGACACCACAGCCCGCCAATAGCTTCGAAAGTCCTCGCAGCATGGGTTCCTCCTCTGTCTCGCGCCTTGCTCGCAGGGCGCGCTCGACTGGCCAGGGAGTCTCTCGCGTTCGTGCCGAGATTACCAGCCGATCACTCGCGAGAAGCGTCTCGCGCTGGCGCCGCATTTTCACCTAGGGCAAACGTAGCCGGTGGGATCGATGGGACTCCTGGGTCCGTTTTACCCCGGGCGGGGCTTAAGGGGGCGTCCGCTTGGTACGTTTGGAGGTGGAGGAGACCCGAGGCGACGCCATGCAGACTCCGCTCTCTACCGGCCGCGTCCTTATCGTCGATGACGACGAGCAATCCCTGCACGCGGTGCGAGCGCTGCTCGTCGCCTGCGGCTTCGAGGTGATCTGTGTGAGCTCGGGCGCCGCGGCCATGCAGCTGCTCGAGCAGGGCGAGGCGGAGCTCGACTGCGTCCTCACCGACCTGTACATGGCTGACGTATCCGGCATGGATTTGCTCATGCACGTCCGCCAGGCGTCGCCCGAGCTGCCGGTGATCGTGGTGACCGGCGACGGTGAGGTGCCGGCAGCGGTGACGGCCATGCGCGAGGGGGCGTTCGACTTCCAGCTGAAGCCGCTGAGCTCGGAGACGCTGACGCTGGCGCTCGGGCGCGCCATCGCGCATCGTCGCTTGAAGCATCGCAACCGCTACCTGGAGCAGCGGCTCGAGGTTTCGCAGCGCTTCGGCGGCATGATCGGCAACTCGAAGGCCATGCGCCACGTGTTCGAGCTGGTCGCGAGCGTGTCCGCTACCGACGCGGCCGTGCTGGTGACGGGTGAGAGCGGAACCGGCAAAGAGCTGCTGGCTCGCTCGCTGCACGAGCACGGTCGGCGCGCCATGGGGCCGCTGGTCGTCGTGAGCTGCGCGTCTCTGAGCGAGGCGCTGCTGGAGAGCGAGCTGTTCGGTCAGGAGGGCGGCGCGTTCAGCGGCGCGCGCGGCCGGCGACGCAGCGCCTTCGAGGAAGCGAGCGGCGGCACGTTGTTGCTCGACGACGTCGGTGCGCTGCCGGCGTGCCTGCAAGTGCGCCTGCTACGGGTGATGGAAGAGCGCAACCTCAGACCGGTGGCGAATCACGCGCGTCCCATCGACGTGCGGGTGATCGCGACCACGAGCCGACCGCTCGATGAAGAGGTTCGAAAACGTCGCTTCCGCGAGGATCTCTATTACCGCTTGAGCGTCGTCGGCATCGAGCTGCCCCCGCTGCGCGAGCGCGGCGAAGACGTGCTGCTCCTGGCCCACCACTTGCTCGCGAAGCACGCGAGTCGGCTAGGGAAGCCGGCGCCTCGTCTCGGGTCTTGCGCGCTCGAGGCCATCGCCAGCTACGACTTTCCGGGCAACATTCGCGAGCTCGAGAACGCCATCGAGCGAGCCGTCGTGATGACCCACGACGAGGTGCTCTTGGCGAGCGCGCTGCCGCCGCAGCTGTGCCGGCGGAGCAACTCCTCTCGGCCGCGGCTGCGCGCGGTGGTCGACGTCGGCTTCACTGAGGCGCGCTCGCGCTTCGAGCGCAATTACCTGGAGCAGGTGCTCGAAGATTGCTCCGGCAACCTGAGTCAGTCCGCTCGGCGCGCGGGCATGGATCGCTCGAACTTTCGCCGCCTGCTGGACCGCCACGGCATTCGCCCGAGCCCGGGTGCGGCTCCGAGCGCCGGCGCGCTCGACCCCGCCGTACCCGCGCCGCTCGTCGCTCAGCGCTGACGCGTGCGGGCTGCAGCCGCCGAGCCGCCGAGCACCACCCCCAGCTTCGCCGTCGCTGGCGTAGAGCCAGGCTTTGCCAAAGGGAAGCTCCCCGGGATAGCTTGCCTCGGTGTCGCTCCCAAGCCGCCCGGAAGCTGCCGCTGTCCCGCCCATCTTGTATGGCACGGCCTGGAAGGAAGAGCGCACGCAGGCGCTGACGCGACTCGCGCTCGACACCGGCTTCGTCGGCATCGACACCGCCAATCAACGTAAGCACTACGACGAAGCCGCCGTCGGCCGCGCCGTGACGCAGGCGATAGCGGAGGGGACGCTCAGCCGTCAATCGTTGTTCCTGCAGACGAAGTACACGTTTCGCGGCGGGCAAGACGACCGCTTGCCCTACGATCCGAAGGCTCCGGTCGGAAGGCAGGTGGAGCAGTCGTTCCAGAGCTCGCTCGCGCATTTTCAGACCGACTACGTCGACTCGTACGTGCTGCACGGGCCCACCACGCGCGACGGGCTCACGCCGAGTGACGTCGAGGCTTGGCGCGCCATCGAAGCGCTCGCCAATTCGGGGCAAGCGCGCTTCATCGGCGTCAGCAACGTGAGCGCCGACCAGCTGGAGAAGCTCTACGCCCTCGCGGAGGTCAAGCCGTCGTTCGTCCAGAATCGCTGCTACGCGAGCGCGGGATGGGACGCGAAAGTGCGCGGGTTCTGCCGTGCCCACCGCGTCACCTACCAAGCCTTCTCGCTGCTCACCGCCAACCGCCGTGAGCTCTCGACGACGGGGGTGACGGAGCTTGCGTCGCGTCGCGGGTGCAGCGTCGCGGAGCTGGTGTTCGCGTTCGCCCGCGCCGCTGGCATGCTGCCGCTCACGGGTACGTCGAGCCCCGAGCACATGCGCGCCGATCTCGCCGCCCTCGAGCTGCCTCTGACTCCCGCTGAAGTCGCGCTGCTCGAGCGCCTCGGCGGCGAGCTCGCGTGAGCGGCGCCGCCCCGGGGCCGCGAGATCAGACTCGCTGATCGGTGCTGGGCTTTTCCCAGAGGTTCAGCTGCCCGTCTTGGGCGTGCTCGTCGATGCGAGCCAGCTCGTCGGCGCTGAACTTCAAGTTGCCGATCGCGGCGACGTTCTCCTTGATCTGCTCGGGCGTGCTCGCGCCGATCAGAGCCGTGGTCACGCGCGGATCCCGCAGCACCCAAGCTATCGCCATTTGGGCCAAGCTTTGGCCACGCGACTGGGCGATTTCGTTCAGCGCGCGCACGCGGGCCAGGTTCTCTTCGCTCAAGTGAGCTTGCTTCAGGCTGCCGCCCCCCGGGCGGTTGATGCGCGAGTCCTCGGGTACGCCCTGCAAGTATTTGTCGGTGAGCAAGCCTTGCGCGAGCGGGCTGAAGGCGATGCAACCGACACCCGCGCGCTCGAGCGCGTCGAACAGGCCTCCTTCGGGCCAGCGGTTGAGCAGGCTGTAAGAAGGCTGATGAATCAGCAGCGGTACCTTCCACTCGCGCAAGAGCTCGATGGCGGCTTCGGTCTTGCCGGCCGAGTACGACGAGATGCCGACGTACAGCGCCTTGCCCTGCTGCACGGCGCTGGCGAGCGCGCCCATCGTTTCTTCGAGCGGCGTGTCGGCGTCGAAGCGATGTGAGTAGAAGATGTCGACGTAGTCGAGCCGCATGCGCCGAAGGCTTTGATCGAGGCTGGCGAGCATGTACTTCCGGCTGCCTCCGCCTCGACCGTAGGGTCCGGGCCACATGTCCCAACCCGCCTTGGTGGAGATGATCAGCTCATCACGGTAGGCGGCGAAGTCTTGCTCGAGCAGGCGCCCGAAGTTGAGCTCGGCGCTGCCGTAGGGAGGGCCGTAGTTGTTGGCCAGGTCGAAATGGGTGATGCCGAGGTCGAACGCCGTGTGAAGGAGGCTGCGCTGCTTCTCGAGCGGCGTCGTGTCTCCAAAGTTGTGCCATAGCCCGAGGGAGATGGCGGGCAGCTTCAGGCCCGTCTTCCCACACTGGCGGAACACCATCGTCTCGTAGCGATCAGTGGCGGCAACGTAGCTCATGGGAGTTCACTTTTTGCGCTCGCGGCGCGGCTTCTTGGCTTGGGCCTTGGCCTTCTTGCCCTTGCCCTTCTTGGCGCGCGTGGTCTTTTTCTCGCCTTTGCCCTTGGCTGTCGGCTTGCGCGACGTGGACGCGGACTGGTCTACCGTGCCAGCGGGCGGAGGTGGCAGCTCGCTGCGGAGAGTCATGGGCGAGCTGTCGAGGCTCAGGCTAACGGGCGTCAGCTCTTCTTGCAGCTCGGTCGAGTCGAGCCACACGCTCGACCGCTCAGGGCGCGGCGCGCGCGCTTCGTCCCGCTCGGGCTGGGCGGCGGGCGCTACGCTCGGCGGGGCGCTGGCTTGCGTGAGCGGCGCGCTGACCACGGTGGGTGGGGGCATGCTCGGGTCCGGCGCGGGCGCGCTCGGCGCGGGCGTCGCGCGGTCGCGCGGCTGGGTGAAGCGCTTGAGCAGCGTCGCGGCGGCGCGCCAGGCCGAGGTCAGGGCGCTCGACCGATCCCCGGGGGCGGGTGAGCCCTCGCCGTACGGCTTGGCGATGGCGCGCACGCCCGTGACGTCGGCGCTCACGGCCAGCGTCTCGCCGCGCAAGGCGGCTTCGAACGCCGCCAAGAAATCACCGCCGGTTTGGAAGCGATCGGCCGGCTCTACCGCTAGCGCGCGGCTCATCCAGATGTCGAGCGCGCCCGGCAAATCGGGTCGCAGCGCGACGACGCTCGGCCGCGGGCCGCTCGTGACGGCCGTCATCTTGGCGATGAGATCGGGCGCATCGAACGGCAGCTCACCGGTCAGGTAGCGGAACACGACCACCGCCAGCGAGAACAAGTCGGCGCGCCCGTCGAGAGCGGCCGAGTTGCCGCGCCAGGTCTCGGGCGCGATGTAGCTCGGCGAGCCCATCACCATGCCCATCGCGGTGAGCGGCGCCGCCGACCTCATCCGCGACAGCCCGAAGTCGAGCAAGCGCACGCCCGGCGCGGGGGAGCCGACCAAGAACACGTTGGCGGGCTTGATGTCGCGATGCACGATGCCAATTTCGTGCGCGCGCGCCAGCGTCTGCGAGAGCGAGCGCACGATGTCGCGGAGCTGCGGGATGCTGCCGCGCTGCGCGGCCGCTTCCCAAATCGTCAGCTGCTGCTCCAGGTCCCGACCTTCCAGCCACTCCATGACCAGGCACGGCGCGCCGCTCTCGAGGCGACACAGGTCGATGGCGGTCACCGCGCAGGTGCCGGTCAGCGCTACGAGCGCCTGCTGCTCGCGTAGCATCCGCTCGACCACGTTCGGGTCCCGACCGGCCTCCGGCGTCAGCATCTTCAACGCGACTCGCTCGCCCGTCTTGCGATCCACGCCGCGGCACACCATGCCGTAGCCGCCGCGCCCGACGACTTCGCCTACTTCGTAACGGCCGGCCGCGAGCCATGTCGACGCCTGCTGCATTGCCCGCGCCCAGTATAGAGCGATGGCGCGGCTCTGCTGCATTCACGGCGAGCGCGAGGCGCGGCGCCTCGCCCCGACCGGGGCCGATTTGCGCGTCAGAGCCGCGCTTTTTCCGCGTGATCTGCGAGATCGCTGAGGCTTCGGCGCGGCACGGCGGTTGCTATCCGAACGCTCATGGACGAGCCGACGCTGTCGAAGGGTGCTCGCGTCGCGGCGCCGAGCAAGCTGAAAGGCCACGCCTTGGCGAGGTCGACGGAGGCCCTGCCGTGGCCGCGCATCGCCAACCTGGCGCTCGGCGCCTGGCTCCAGCTTTCCGCCTTCGCCTGGCCGCACACGGACGAGACGCGCTTGAGCGCGTGGCTGCCCGGCCTCCTCATCTCCGTCGTCGCCCTGCTCTCGATGAGCGCGCCGCCGATGCGTTGGTTGAACGGCTTCCTCGCCGGGTTCCTGATCTTGTGGACGTACGCTTCCGCGGCGACGGAGCCGCTGACGTACGCCAACGGCATCGTGGTCGGCTTGCTCGTGCTGATCTTCGCGACCATCCCCTCCAAGAGCGCCGCGACCGACTTTCGGGGCTAAGGGACCAGGCCTCGCGCGCGGCGGATGGGCGCCTCGCGCGAGCACGTCAAAACTCGCGGCAGTCGCTGGGCACGTCGATCGCGCCGAAGCTGTAGGGCCGGGCCTGCTTGATCAGCAGGCGTCGCTCGGAGCCCATCAGCTTCCACTCGATCTGCATCGCGTAGAGGCGATTCTCGCCCTCGGGATCGACGAGCGGCTTGTAGTGCTCGTGGACCGAGTGCAGGGCGCAGCCCAGCGCTTGGATTTCGCTGAAGCTGAGCACGTCTCGCCCGCGCGACAGGCTCGAGCGCGCCTGATAGTCGACCTTCGGACGGCGCGGCGGCGGCGTGTAAATCAGCTCGTCGCTGGTGACTCCGGGCGCCGGGTTCGTGACCGATGCCTCGCCGACCTGCGCGTTGATGTAGTACTGGCTGTCACGGATTGCGTCGAGCGCGTTGCGGCTGATCGCGACTCCCTGGGCCGCCTCCGATTGCCACGCCTGATGCACGAGCACGGCCATGGCGGCTTGGGCCTGCTCCACATTGCCGAAGGCGCGCTCGTCGTAAGCGCGCGTATTCCACAGGCTGGCCCAAACCGTGCGTAGCGCGTCGTCGACGAAGCTCTGCGAGCCCTCGATGTCGGCGCTGGTCGAGGTGTGCAGGCCAGCGCCATTGAAGGTCGTGAGATCTTCGGTGTTGCTGCTGCTGCGGAAGCGCACGCGGCTCGCGCCGAAACGCTCGCGGATCGCGCTTTCTACCTCGCCCAGGAGCTCGGCGTCGAGCGGGTGGTCCAAGATCAGGTCGCGCACGCGGGCGAGACCTTCGGCGTGCTCGTGCGGGTCGGCGCGAAACGCCGGATCGCGCTCGAGCTCCTCGAGCAGCTCACGCGCGCCGCTGGCTTCGAAATGGTCGACGTAGTGCGCGAACGGAACCGCGAACGCTGCGGGCGGAACGTACAGCGGGATCGTCGCCTCCGAGCAGTAGACGCCGTAGTTCCGAACCCGATACAGCTCGGCCATGCCGGCCGCCTTCGAGCCGATGCTGGTCGCAGAATCGTAGCCGACGTCGGCGAGCGCGACCACGCCGCGCCGAGAAAGGTCGCGTTCGGGCGCGAGCTTGGGTCCCGTCGGCGTGCGCGCTCGCCAGTAGGCGTCCGCCTCCTCGGCGCTCGCCTCGCGCAGCGTGAAGTCGGAGGCGCGCACCTCGAGTCGTACCAGCTTGCCGAACAGGCCTCGCAAGCGCTCGTCGTTGCGCGCGCCCCGCAGCGCCATGTTGGGCGTGCCCCGCCCGCGCGCCAGCACGTTCACGTGCGCGAGCGGGGTTTGGAAGGCCTCCGTGATGAGCCCGCCCACGAACGCCGTCTCGTTGGGCACGTCGTCGGTCACGACGATCACGTTCGGCCCGAGCTCGGCCGTCTCGAGCTCGCGCGCGGGCACGAAGGTGAGCGTGCCGAAGCCGACGGCTGGGTTCAGCGGCTGGAAGGTGAGGCCCGAGTAGGGCGCGCTGGGCCCCACGATCGGCGCCGTGCCCTCGATGCTGCGAAGCTCGCTGACTTGTCGGCCTTCGGTGGGGCGAATGGACCACTCGGTCGGGTCTTCGACCGCCCGCACCACCGCGAAGAAGGCGCGGCGCATCTGCTCGCCGATGATCTGGTCGCCGGGCGTGAACTCGACCGTCTTACTGCCGTTCGTGTGGCGAACCAGGGTGCCGAGCAGGTAGCGCCGGCCTTCGACCATGAAATACTCGGTCTGGCTGAACAGGCCCCAGCCCACGTTGAACTCGCTGGCCTGCTCGGGGTCGCAGCGATCGAGGTGCGGCTCGCGCTGGACTTGCTCGCGGATCCAGGTGTAGTGCAGCGCCCAGTCGCGGTTGCCGAGCAGATGCACCACGTCGCCGGCCGCCATGTCCACGACGAACTTGACGCCGATGTCGCCGACCTCGGTCCCGCCTTCCGCGAGCGCCTCGAAGTCGCTCGGCGTAGCGAGCTGGTGCGCGCGGCCACCCGGAAGCTCACGCGCCGGGACGGGCTCGCAGTCGTCGTTCGGCTCCCCGGGGCTCGGCGTCTGACAGAAGCGCGCCTGGGCGCTGCCATCCGCTAGCCGCGCGAGTGACGCGCCCGCCGGAAATGCCATGAAATCGAGGCGATCGCTGGGCGTTTCTGCGTCTGCTTGCCAAACGCTCAGCACGCCTTCTCGGCTGGCGCGCGCGGTGACCTCCGCCGTCTGCTCGGCGCTGATCGGTAGCAGCAGCCGCTCGCCGGGCGCGAGCGTGCTCACGTCGCCGGGAAAGGTCAGCTCGGCGCCTTCGTCCGGCGCGGGCCAGCCGTCGCCCGGATCCATGGCGCTCAAGCGCGCGCTGAACGCGCTGAGATCGACCTCGTCGTCCCCGATGTTGAGCAGCTCCACGAACGCGTCCGGCTCGAGCGCGAGCTCCGAGACGACGAGCGGCCCCGCCAGCTTCGGGTAAGGCTCGTCCCAAACGTAGGGCTCGAAGCTGATGTTTTCTTGGAGGTTGGGCGGCTCGGGAGGCGAGCAAGTGTCGCCGTTTTCGCGCTCGGGCGTCGCGTAGCGGCAAATTTCGAAATCGCCGCTGCCGTCCGGCAGTCGCGCGTAGCTCTCGGAGCGCGGCAGCGCCGGTACGACCACCCGATCGACGAGCGCGCAGTCGTCCGACCACAGCAGGAGCGGCGTCCCCGAATTGGATAGCTTGAACGGCAGGTGCAGCTCGCCCTGCTCGGGGGAGTCGTCGGCCCACAGCAACAGCGTGCGCCCCGGGTCGAGGCTCAGCTTGGGGAGCCGCGTGGCCTTGCCGACCTTATCGCCCAAGTAAAAGCCCTGCAGCGCGAGCGGCTCGTTGCCGGTGTTGATGAGCTCGACGAAGTCGTCGGTTTCACCAACCTCGTCCACCCACGCGCCGTCGTTGCCGGTCATCACCTCGTTGATGCGCAGCGGATGCTCGGCGCCCGACGTGGCCCCGTTGAGCTCGAAGCCGCAGATCCGCGGTGAATACGTCACCTCCATGGTGCCGCCCGAGCAAGCCACGCCAGCGAGCAGCGCGGCGGAAGCGGCCAGGCGGAGTAGCTTGGTAGCGGGCAGCGGCATGGCCTCGTTATTGATACAGCATGCCGCATGCCAGGCGGGACCGCGCGCGCTCAGCGGAGCTTGACCCGTGGCGGCTGCGGCACGGCTGACGTGCCTGCCCGATTTTGGCTCGAAGTGTGCCACTTGGCTGCCGCCAACCGGCGAAGTGACGGGCTTTCACGGCCGATGCCGTGGCGGTGGGGGCGGCCCGCCCCTTGCTAGCTTGCAGCCGGATGCTCTCGTTCGGACGCCTCGCCGTGCTCATGCTGTTGGCCACTTGGGGGGCGGCTTGCGGCGGTAAGGCGAAGGTCAACGACAACGACATCGACGACGGAGTCGGCGTCGGGGGGAGCGCCCGCGGCGGGAGTGGCGGCGCGAGCGCGGGCAAGGACGCCGGCGGCAGCTCGAGCGCCGGCAAAGCGACCGGCGGCACCACCAGTAAGCCAGAGTGCGAGGCGCTGCTGGACGACCGCAGCTACTTCGTGCCGGTTTCGATCATCAACGACAGCGACGAGACCCTGTATCTAGGGCAAGAGATGGTGACGTGCGGCGCCGCGCCGCTGTTCGAGGTGCGCGACGCGACCCATCGCGCGCTGCCGCAGCCAGATCCGTGCCGTAGTAGCTGCGAGAGCTTCATGAACGCCGGACCCTCGTCGTGCCCGCCCGTCTGCGCGCCTCCGAGCGCGATCGAGCTCGCTCCCGGCGCCGGGATCAGCGCGGCGTGGACCGGCACGTACCTCGAGCTGGTCCAGCTGCCGGCGCAGTGTCACGCCGAAGACATGCCGGCGGCGCAGTGCGATCGCGCCATCGCCATCGAGCCCGGCGTGTTCTCCTTCTCCGCGCGCGCGGGCACGAAGCTCGATTGCAGGCTACTCCCCTCCGAGTGCAGCGCGTGCACGCCCGACAGTCAGGGGCGCTGCGTGACCGTCGATGCGTTGATCACGGGCGAGATTCGTGAAGCCGAAACGAAGGTCGAGCTCGACGCCAGCTACGGCGTCGGCGCCGGCAATGGCGACGGCTCCGGCAATGGCGACGGTGCGCTTCAGGGCGTGGAAATTCGCTTCCCGGCGCGCTGAGCTCCGCGGAGGAAGCATCCGCTCGGGAGAACGTAGTATGGGATGCCCGCCGCCTCGATGGCGGCCTCTTCAGTTTAGGATCTTCCCCACATGCAAATGCTCAATCTCCGAACTCTTGCCCTCAGTCTCCCGCTCGGTATGGCGCTCTCTCTTTGCGTTGCCTGCGGCGGTGACGACGACGGCGGCAGCGACAACACG
Source organism: Pseudomonadota bacterium (assembly GCA_023431345.1). Lineage (GTDB taxonomy): Bacteria > Myxococcota_A > Polyangia > Polyangiales > Polyangiaceae > PMG-095. The sequence continues at coordinate 54,282 of JAEYWK010000153.1, read as the reverse complement.
GGCGGTACGGGTGGCTCGACGAACGGCGGCAACAAGGGCGGCTCCACCAGCGGCGGCAAGGGTAGTGGCGTGAGCCTGCCCGGCGACAAGGTGCTCGGCTCACTCTCGGACAAGGAGGTCGAGCAATTGTGCGACGACCTAGGCGAGCTGGCGAGCTCGGGCCCGCTGGCCACGGCTGGACAAGAGTTCGCGTGCCTCATGGGCGGCGTCCTCGCAGGCGCCTTCTCGGGTCCGTCGGATGACGACGAGCTGCAGGCTGCGTGTCAGGTCGCCTACGATGAGTGCAAGGCGGAGCCGCTGGAGTCGGAGCCGGCCGAGTGCGAGAAACCCGATCCGGCCTGTACCGCCACCGTGAGCGAGCTCAAGGCGTGCTGGGATGACGCCAGCAAAGCGATGCAAGAGCTCATCGCCGACATCCCCAGCTGCTCCGAGATCACGCTCGAGTCTCTCGAGTCCCTAGATCCGGACGAGGCCGAGGTGGCCGATCCGCCCTCCTGCGTGACCCTGCGTGAGAAGTGCCCGGGTCTGGACACGCCGGGCGACATGTAAAGGTGCTTATCCCCAGCCGCGGATCTGACCCACTGGGGCGTTATGCGACACGCCAACCTGGAGCAGTTTGGCTCCGGGTTGGCTGTCTGCCGGCTTTTTCGACTCGCTCCAGCCCGGCACGTCCCGTGCACCCGGAGGAGGCCCGCGATGGACGACACCGACAGCCTGCGCGAGACGCACTTCGTCGACCCCGCGGCGCAGCGGTCCATCGAGCCCTCCCCGATACCGGCCCACGTCGCAGCGCCCGCTCCAGGCACTTGGATCAACGAGATCTATCGCGTCGAACGCGAGCTGGGCGGCGGGGCGATGGGAATCGTCCTCGAAGTTTGGGACAAGTCACTCGACAGGCGCGCCGCGGTCAAGCTGATCCGGGGGCACCTGCGGCCGGAAGATTTTCGCGAGCGCTTCGTGCTCGAGGCCCGCGCGATGGCGATGGTCAGCCATCCCAACGTGGTGACGGTGCACGCCTTCGGCGAGCACCACGGCACCCCCTACCTGGTGATGGAGCTCGTGCGGGGGCAGACCCTGGATCAATGGCTCGCCACCAACGGGCCGCGCCCCGACATCGACGTGGCGCTCCGCATCTTGAACCAGGTGTGCTTGGGCGTGAGCGCCATTCACGCGGCGGGCGCGCTGCACCGCGACATCAAGCCCGGCAACATCTTGCTCGACTCCTCGCTGCGCGTGCGCGTCTCCGACCTGGGCCTGGCCGTCCACATCAGCGACGGCACGCTCCGTAAGGAGCTCGTCGGCACGCCTGGCTTCATCGCCCCCGAGATCCAGTTCGACATCCAGGGCGACGGCGGCGCCACGCCGCAGAGCGACCTGTACTCGGTGGCTTGCCTCGCCTTCGAGCTGCTCACGGGCGAGCCTCCCTACTCCGCCAGTGACGACCTGGCTCTGGCGGTCCTGCACGCGACGGCGTCCGTGCCGGCAGCCAGCGACGTGCGGCGCGACTTGCCGCCCGCATTCGACGAGGTGCTGCGCCAGGCCCTCGCCAAAGATCCGAAAGAGCGCACGCAGAGCGTCGAGCTGTTTCGGCGTGCCCTGCTCGAGGCCCGCAACGACAGCCTCGAGCCCGTGCGCATCGTGGTCGCCGAAGACGACGACGACTTCCGAGATTTGCTCGAGCTCGTGCTGCACGAAGAATTCCCCGGCGCCGACATCGAGTGCGTCGCTGACGGCCGCAGCGCCATCGAGGCCTTCGACCGCAAGCCCGCTTCGGTCATGGTGATGGACCTGCAAATGCCGGAGATGGATGGCATGGCCCTCACCGCCATGCTGCGCGCGCGTCCCCACGCCGAGCATGTGCCCATCATCGTGCTGACCGCCTCGGGCGGCCCGAACGAGTGGCAGCTGCTGTCGTCGCTGGGCGCTGATCGGTTTCTGGTCAAGCCGGTGAACCTCGACGACGTCGTCAGCACGATCCGCCGCGCCACGCGCGAGCGATCGAGCAAGAATCCGCCCTCCGCGCGCGGCTGACACCGGCCGGCGCGCGAGGCCGAGGCTCGCCTAGATCGCGAACAGCTCGGCCGGCAGCCCCTGCGCGTCGTCGATTTGCACGCTGAACAAGCAGCCGGCGTGCGGGTCGAGCTGGCGCTGCTCCGGGCTCATGCCGACGTGGGCGGAAGTCACGAACAGGGTGCGCAGGTCGGCGCCGCCGAAGGTGCAGCAGCTGGGGCGAGCCGTGGGCATCTCGAGCACGCGATCGAGGTGGCCGTCGGGCGCGTAGCGACAGATGCGGTGTCCGCCCCATTCGCCGTTCCACAGGTAGCCCTGTGCGTCGGTGCAGCTTCCGTCGGGCGAGCCTTTGCTGGCGCGCGCGAACGGCTCGAAGCTCGAGAGCGCGCCGTCGGGGCCGAGCGAAGCGCGCTCGATCAGCCCCGTCGGTGAGTCGGCGAAGTAAATGCGCTCCCGTTCGCGGTCGAACGCGAGGCCGTTGCTCACGGTGATTCCTTCGCGCATGCAGCGCGCCTCGCCGCTGGGCAAGACGCACCACAAACGCGCGTCGGGAGCCTGCTCGTCGCGCCGGATGGAGCCCACCCAAAATCGCCCCCAGGGATCGACTTTGCCGTCGTTCAGGCGGTTTTGCGGGCGATCGCGCTCGAGCACCACGAGCTCGTCCACGCTGCCGCTTCGCGGATCGAAGCGCACGAGCTTATCGCCCACCGCCACCAGCAAACCGCCGCTCTTGCACTCCGCGACCGTACCGACCTCGGCCTCGAACGCCCACTCGCGATGCTGCTTCGTCTCCGGGGCATAGGAGTGCAAGCGCTGGGAAGCGATGTCTACGTAGTACAGGCAGGCGTCGCGCGCCGACCAAAGGGGGCCTTCACCGAGCGTGCAAACCGGGACATCGAGCTGCTCTATGCGCATCATTCACCGAGCTGACGCTGGCCCGTATACCACGCCCGTCGGGCTCCTCGCGCAGGCGGCCGCGCGCACCAGCTGGGCGGCGAGCTCGCCGCGAGCGTCGACGGGCGACGCGTGCCGAATGCCACAACATTCCGCGGGCATTGCGCGCGACAGCTTGCTAAGCCATAGCTCGCAAGACGCAGCGCGGAACGAGCCGGCAGACTGTAAAAGTGTGCGCTCGCGGCTCGCGGAGCCCGCGCTCAGGTCCCCGCGAACTTTGCAATCCACGTTTCTGGCCTGAAACACCGAAGACAGATGCCCGTTCGAAGCTCCCTCGCTCTCCTCATGGCCGTTTGCGCGGCAGGTTTCGTCGCCGCGGCCGCTTGCAGCACCAGCTCCACCCCCGACACCCCGAAGGGCAACGGGGCAGCGCCAGCGACCGGCGGCAGCAACGCGGGCGGGGGCGGAGCGGCGTCGACGGCCGGGAGCGGCCCTATCGCCGGTGGCGGCTCCGCCAGCGGTGGCGCTGGCGGAGGCGGCGCTGGCGGCACGGGCGTAGACGTGCCGACGGTTTGCAAGGCTGGCGCCACGCCCGTCAACGGCTCTGGCTTGACCGTGAGCGCCCCCGACATCGGCGCGTTCAAGTACGCGCCGCCTCCTGCGACCAACATGACCAAGCTGGCTTACGATCCGGTGAGCAAGCTGGTCGTGATCTTGGCGCAAGACGGCAAGATGTGGAGCATGGATCCGGCGGCGCCGCTGCCAACCACGGCGCAAACCACCCCCGTCACGACGACGAGCGAATACAACGCGGGCGGCTACACCCCCAACGAGGGCTACGACGACCATCGCGGCATCGTGTTCGGCGCCGATGGCTCGCTCTACATCTTGGCGGCGCAGGGCGGCGAGAGCTCGGGCGTGAACATCAAGAAGGGCGTACCCGGGGCGACCGCCGACGCGCCGCGCACGTGGTCCACCATCGTGACCACCAGCCAAGGCTTCAAAGCCGGCAATGAGTCGGCCTACAACCACTCGTTCTCGGGCATCGTCATCAGCGACGACGGCATGAGCCTGTACTTCAGCAGCGGCTCGCGCACCGAGCACGGCGAGGATCAGGGCGAGCGAGAGTTTCCGATCACCTCCGCCATCTTCAAGGTGCCGACCGCGGGCACGACCGACTTGAAGTCGATGGACGAGAACGCGCTCAAGCCATTCCTGTTCGCGGACGGATTTCGCAACGCCTTCGACCTGGCGCTCAACGCCCAGGGCGACCTGATCGCGACCGAGAACGGGCCCGACATGGATTTGCCCGACGAGCTCAATTTCGTCGAGCAGGGCAAGCACTACGGCTTTCCCTGGCGCTTCTCCAACGTCGACAACCCGGTGCGCGACGCCGCCTACAATCCCGAGGGCGACAAGCGCCTGACCACGGGCTACGGCGGCAACAAGACCTACAAGGCGGACCCGGGGTTTCCGCCGCCTCCCGCCGGCGTGACGTTCACGGATCCGATCATCAACTTTGGCCCTGACGCCAATCGTTTCAAGAAAGATCGGGACTCCGACGCCGCGCCGGCCGGGCCCGAAGGGCTACCCGGCCTCACCGGCCACCGATCGCCGCTCGGCATCGCGTTCGATCGCACGGGCGCGCTGTGCGGCGAGTACTACAAGCAAGGCTTCGTGGTGAGCTACGGCGCGGTCGTGGCCGACGCGCTCGGTGATGCGGGCGGTGACGTGCTGCTCACGACGCTCACGAAGGCCGGCGGCGCCTACACCATGAAGGCCAAGCAGATCGCGAAGGGCATGAAGGCGCCGATTGACTCCGTGCTCGTCGGAAACCGCCTGTTCGTGATCGGCAACGGCGAGTCTGCGCAAATCTACGTGTTGGTGCTGCCCACTGCCTGAGTCTTCATCCTTGCTGACCTACGCTCATTTCGCACGTCTCGTCTCCGCCTTGGCCCTCACCAGCATCGCTTGCGGTGCCGGTTCGGATCCGGGAGGCGCGACGGGCGGTGCGCCGTCCGGAGGCGCCAGCGCGGGCGGGGCAGGCGCCGGCGCCGGGGGTGCAGGCGCGGTCGACGCTGGGGGCGGAAGCGGCCCTGGCGGCGCTGTGGGTGGCGGCGGCGCTCTGGGCGGAGGCGGCGCCGGTGGCGGAGGCGGCGCCGGTGGCGGCGGCGGCCAAAACCTGATGCCGACCTTGCTCAGCCAAACGGGCCTGTACACGGACGTCAACGCCCAGACGCTCGCCCCGGGGGTGTACGCCTTCGAGCCGCAGTATCCGCTGTGGAGTGACTCCGCGACGAAGAAGCGCTGGGTCTACATGCCGCCCGGCGGCAAGATCACGACCGACGCCAGCGCGCGCGGCATGGAGTATTGGGAGTATCCGGCGGGCTTCAAGCTCTGGAAAGAGTTCTCGCGCGACGGCAAGCGCATCGAAACGCGCCTCTTGCTCAAGAAAAGCGGCGGCCTGACCGATTGGTACATGGTCGCGTTCAAGTGGAACGAAGACGGCAGCGACGCGGTCGCCGTACCCAGCGGCGAGATGAACGCGATGGGGACGCAGCACGACATCCCCGACGAGAAGGCTTGCACGGGCTGCCACTCGAAGATGAACGACAACGTGCTCGGCTTCTCGGCGCTGCAGCTGTCGCACTCCATTCCCGGCAGCATGACGCTCGCGCAAGCCGATCAGCTCGGCTGGTTCACGAAGTCGCCGCCCGCCGGCGGCTTCACGTTGCCGGGAACCGAGGTCGACAAGAAGGCGCTCGGCTACATGCACTCCAACTGCGGCATGTGCCACAACACCTTCAGCGCGGTGTGGAACACCAAGGCTTCGCTCGACTTGTGGACGCGCTTGGATCAAATCTCGTCCGTGCAAACCACGCGCGCCTACCTGTCCACGGTGTGCGCGGCGTGGCCGGGCGCGGGCGGCAAAGCCAGCCCCATCACCAGCTGTCCCGAGGGGCAAGCCACCGGCGCCCCCATGGACGTCACCGACATCAGCAAGCCCAAGCGCGTCGTGCCCAAAGACCCGGCGAACAGCGCCATCCACGACCTGATGAACCTGCGCGTGGCCGGGGAAGACTCGATCCAAATGCCGCCGCTCGGTACCGAAATGGTGGACGCCGCTGGCCTGGCTGACGTCGACGCCTGGATCGACTCACTGCCCAGTCAGTAGCTGCTGTCAGCGCGAGACGTCGGTCGCCGGCGCTGCCTACTCGGCCGTGGCGCTCAACGGAATGTCGATCAAGAGCGCCTTGACCTTGGCCAGGAGCTCCGCGTGCCGGAACGGCTTGGTCAGCACGCTTACCTGAGAAGGCGGCAGATCCGCGCCGAGCTGCTCCGAGGAGTAGCCGGTCACGAACAGCACCCGCAGCTCGGGGTGCTCGCTACGCAGCATCTCGACCAGCTTGACGCCGGAAATGTCCGGCATCGCGACGTCCGTCACGAGCAAGTCGCGCGGCTCTTCACGCCACACGCGGACGGCGTCGGTAGCGTTCGAGACGATGTCGACCGCGTAGCCGCCGGCCTTGAGCATGGCGGCCGTGACGCGCGACACGGCCGCGTTGTCCTCCACGAGCAAGATGCGCGCGTGGCTCGCCGCTGGCGGCTTCGGCTCGGCGATCGCAGGGGCGGGCGCGGCGTTCAGGCGCGGGAACCACAGCTTGAACGTGGCCCCACCGCCGGGCTTGGAGCTCAGCTCGACGAAGCCCTGACACTGTCGCATCGCGCCGAAGACCATCGCGAGCCCGAGCCCCGTGCCATGACCGGCGCGCTTGGTCGTGAAGAATGGCTCGAAAGCACGGCGCTGAGTGGCCTCGTCCATCCCGTGGCCAGTGTCGCTCACGCTCAAAGTCACGTAGTCGCCCGGCTTGACGTCGTGCTCCGAAGCGAGCTCGGCCGACAGCGGCTCGCAGCGCATACGCACGCTGATGGCGCCGCCGCGCTGCATGGCGTCGCGCGCGTTCAGCACCAAGTTCAGCAGCACTTGCTGGACTTGGCCTTCGTCGACGAGCGCCACCAACGACTCTTCCGCCAGATCGATGCGCAGCGAGATCCCATCGCCGACGGCTCGCCGCAGGAGCTGTATGGCGCCCTCCACCTCGCGCGTGAGGTCCGTCGCGCGGGGGCTGCCGTGCGTCTGTCGCGTGAAGGCCAAGAGCCGATTCGTCACCGTCGTCGCGGTGGCGGCTGCGTTCACGATCTCACGCAGCTCGGGTCGCGGCGTCTCCGCCAGCAAGGACTCGGCGTTGCCCAAGATCACGGTGAGCAGGTTGTTGTAGTCGTGGGCGAGGCCGCCCGCGAGTTGGCCGATGGCTTCCATCTTTTGACTCTGATGGAACTGTGACTCCAGCTCCACGAGGTCGGTCACGTCGTGCACCGTCCCGCGGATGGCGAGCGGCTCGCCCTCTGGGCCTTTGTGCAGATCGGCGCGCATGTCTACGTGGCGGATACTGCCGTCTTCGCGCAACACTCGAGCGCGGCTCGGTCGCACGCGGCCGGTGGCGAGCGAGCCGGCGATCAGCTCCTGGATGCGCGGTCGATCATCGGGGTGCAGGCGCGAGACGAACAGCTCGATCGACGCGGGCACGCCCGGCTCGAGCCCGAGCACGCGGTACATCTCGTCCGACCAGCGCGGCGTTTGGTCGCCATGCAGCGACACCTCGAAGCTCCCTAGCTTGCCGATGCGCTGGGCGTCGGCGAGCAGCTCGTTCGAGAGCCTCAGCTCCTCGGCCGCGCGCTTGGCGTGAGTCACGTCGACGATCGTGCCCGCGATGCGCTGGATCTCACCGGTGGGGCCCCGCGTGGCGAGGCTGAGCACGCTGAGGTGCCGTATCTCCCCGCTCGGCAGCACGATGCGATACTCGTAGTTGCGCGTATCTCTACCGGACTTGGCCGTCGCGCTCGTGTCGTCTCGCAGGCGCTGCGCGTCATCGGGGTGAACGCGCACGAAGAAGGCATCGAGCGACGGCCGATCCACCTTCGGGTCGTAGCCGAAGATGCGAAACATCTCGTCGGACCAAACGACCTCGTTACTCACCGGATCCCACGACCACGTCCCCAAGTGCGCAAAGCGCTCTGTCTCGTCGAGGAGCTGCGCTGCCGAGAGTGCGCTCGTCGGGCGGGCGTCAGGCATGGGCATCAATTGTATCGAATCAAGAGCACGCCCGCGAGCAGCAGCAGCGCTCCCACGACGCGAGCAGGTGTGAGGTGGTGCGTAGGAAAGCCGAGCACGCCGTAATGATCCATCACCAGCGCCGTGGCGAGTTGCCCCGCGATGGCGAGCGACACCAACAGCGCGGCGCCGATGCGGGGCGCGACCACGATATTAGTCGACACGATGAATAGGCCGCAAACCCCGCCGAGCCACATCCACCATGGCATCTGCGCGAGCTTTCCGAGCGTCGGCACGTCACGCTTGCCGGCGATCGCCAGCAGCACCAGCACCGTACCGACCAGGAACGACACGAGCACCGCCTGCAGCGAGCTGTCGAGGTGGCTGCGAAGTCGCGTATTGATGCCCGTTTGCACGGTGATCACGACGCCCGTGAGGAGGGCCAAGAGCACGAAAGATCCGTAACCAAACATGCGTGCAGGCCAGCTTAGGGCCCCCGGGTGGGCAAGTCGATCGCCCTCAGCGCCCGGCGCCTCCCGTCCGCGGAGGTGGCCCGAGCCCCCGCGTCTGCTGCGCCGCTGACGGAGGGGTAACCGCGCGAGCGTTGGGCCACGTGCGGGCGGGCCGGATCGCGATGTGCAATGGTGACGAGGCAGCGACATGGGCAAAGTCGTCAACCTCAACAAGTTTCGGAAACAGAAGCAGAAGCTCGAGCGTGAGAAGCTCGCCGAGACGAACCGGCGCCTTCACGGCCGGACGAAGGCCGAGCGGCTCGCCGAGCACCAGCAGAAACAAGCGCTGGAGAGCAAAGTCGACGGCGCCAAGCTCTCGAAGCCCGAGGACGCTCCCGAAGCGTAGCCGCTACGCGGGAAGAACGAGCCGCGCGTTTCGCGTTGACGCGGGCGCGCGTCGGTCGAAGATGCCTGCATGCTCGTCGTGCACGTCCATGTTCATGTGAAGCCGGAGTCGGTCGCCGCGTTCATCGCCGAAACCCGCAAGAACGTCAGCGAGAGCCTCAGAGAGCCGGGGGTCGCGCGCTTCGACTTCGCGCAGCAGCTCGATGACCCCACGCGCTTCGTGCTCGTGGAGGCTTACAAGACGCCCGACGCGCCCGCCGCACACAAGGAAACCGCCCACTACGCGGCGTGGCGGGACGCCGTCGCGCCGATGATGGCGAGCCCGCGTACGAGCGTGAAGCTCGAGAGCTTGAGCCCGGAAGACGCGCGCTGGAGCACGCCCGGCGCATGAAGCCGTTCGAGTTCGTCAGCGCGGGGCGCATCGTGTTCGGCACCGGTAGCGCGAGCTCGCTCGGCGAGCGCGCCCGACGGCTCGGCAAGCGCGCGCTGTGGGTCACGGGAAAGTCGCGGCAGCGCGGCGTGGCTCTGGAACGACAGCTGCAGTCCGCCGGGCTCGAGCTCGCCAGCGTGCAGGTCGCGGGCGAGCCGCGGGTCGAAGACGCGATCGCCGCCGTCGCGCTCGGACGGCAGCTCGGGGCCGAGCTGGTCGTGGCGTGCGGAGGCGGCAGCGTGATCGATTTGGGCAAGGCCGCGGCCGCCTTGCTGGCCAATCCTCGCGATCCGTTCGACTTCCTCGAGGTCGTTGGCAGAGCGCAGCCGCTCACGGCGCCGGCGCTCCCGCTGATCGCGGTGCCGACGACCGCGGGCACGGGCGCCGAAGTGACGAAGAACGCCGTCTTGGCTTCGACGACTCACCAGGTCAAGGCGAGCCTGCGCCACGATTCGATGCTGCCCGCCGTCGCTCTGGTCGATCCGGAGCTGACCCTGAGCATGCCGCCCGCCGTCACGGCGTCGACCGGACTCGACGCCCTCACGCAGTGCCTCGAGCCGTTCGTGAGCTGTCAGCACAACCCGCTCACCGACGCGCTCGCGCTCGAGGGGCTCCGGCGCGGAGCTGGCGCGCTCGCCCGCGCCTTTCGCGACGGCGCCGATCTCGCCGCGCGCGAAGATATGGCCGTGTGCTCGCTGCTGGGCGGCTTGTCGCTCGCGAACGCGAAGCTCGGCGCCGTGCACGGCTTTGCGGCGCCCATCGGCGGACAGTTCGAGAGCCCGCACGGGGCGGTGTGCGCGCGCTTGCTGCCGCTCGTCATGCGCGCCAACGTGGCCGCGCTACGTGAGCGTGCGCCGGAGAGCCCGCTGCTCGCTCGTTTCCGCGTGGTCGCGCAGTCGCTCACCGGCTCGGTCGCCGCCACCATCGAGGACGGCATCGCCTTCGTAGAAGACCTGGCCCGCGAGCTGGCCGTCCCGGGCCTCGCCGCCTACGGCATGCGCTCTGGCCACACCTCCGACATCGCCAAGAAGGCGTCCGCCGCGAGCAGCATGAAGGGCAACCCCATCGCGTTGACCTCGTCCGAGCTCGAAGGGATCCTCGAGCGAGCGCTGTGAGGCCCGCGCTCGCGCGCGAGGATCACTCCACGCTGTGATCCGAAGCGCGGCGCGCGCGAGAAGCGGCCACGAAAATGGCGAGCTTCGCCCGGACAATCCGGGGTTTTCCCGCCTGCGCTTGAAACGGAGCGACGTTTCGTAGAGCATTTGAAGATGGCCCGCTTCAGGACACGTCCGTCTTCCTTGCGTCGCGCTCGAACAGGTTGGGTGCCTGGCTGCGCCGTTGCCTTGGCGCTCTCACTGCCGAGCGTGGCCCTGGCGCAGCAGGCCGGCGCCGTCAGCGCCGAGGCCCGCCAGCATTTCAACGCCGGCGTCGCGCTACTTCGCGACCCTGATGGCGCGCGTTACGAAGAGGCGTACCGGGAATTCAAGGTCGCGTACCAGATGTCGGGCTCGTGGAAGGTTCTCGGTAACCTCGGCCTCACCGCGATGAAGCTGGAGCGCGACGGTGAGGCGATCGACGCGTTCGAGCGCTACCTCACGGAAGGGCGCAAAGAGATCGACGCGGCGGAGCGCGCCGAGATCGAGCGCGACGTAGCTACTCTGAAATCTTCTGCCGTTACGGTAGTTTTGCGCTTCGTGCCGACCGACGCCGCGCTCACCGACGAGCGCACTCCGGTGCAGGGCGCCCCCATCCGCAATCGCTACCAGAGCGAGGGCGGCGCCCTCTCGTTGAAGGTTCGCCCTGGGCATCACGTGATGACGGCCGTCGTGAGCGGCAAGCCGCCGCTGGTGTTCGAGTTCGATGCGGAGCCGGGCACCACGCAGGAACACCAGTTCGACTTCGATGCAGCGCCGCCTCCAGGCGCGCTCTCGCCGCCGCCGCCGCCCGCCACCACGCCGCCGCCGCCGTCGTCGGGCTCCGTGCGCGCGGAGCGACCGGTCCCCACCGGTGTGTGGGTGGGTCTGGCCGCGACGGGCGCCCTCGCGGTTGGCGCGGGCGTGACGGGAGTCATGGCTCTCGCCAAGAACAGCGACTTCGAAGACGCGAACGGCCATGACCCGGTGCGCGCCCAGGACCTGCACAGTCAAACCAAGACGCTGAACTTGGTCACCGACGTGCTGATCGGCGCTGCCATCGTCGGCGCCGGCGTGACGACGTACTTGTATTTGAAGCGGCCGGAGCGGGAGCAAGCTGGTGTGACGCTGCGCCTTCAGCCTCGCGCGTCGCTCGAGCGAACCAGCTTGTCGTTGGAGGGATCGTTCTGATGGCGCAGCGCTGGATCAGCCTCGTGCTTGGCTTGGGGGCGACGCTCGGCGCTTGCTCGGTGCTCAACGCACCGGATGACGCGCTCACCACCGGCGATGAGCCGGCCGACGGAGGCGAGCCCAACATGCCCTCGGGCGGCATGCCCTCCGGCGGCACCGGGGCCACCGCGGGCAGCACGAGCCAAGCCGGCGACGGAGGCATGGGCGCGGTCACCGGGGTCGGTGGCTGTGGCTCCGACTGCGAGGGCGAGGGCGAGGGCGGCGCGCCTCCGCTCGGACGCGAGTGTGAGTCGAGCGCCGATGATTGCGCCAGCACCGCGCCGATCTGCGACGCCACCGCCGGCGAGTGCCGCGCTTGCGCCGCCGACGACGAGTGTGAAAGCGAGACCGGTCGCCGCTTTTGCGTCACGAGCGGCGCGGCGGCGGGCCGCTGCGCAGAATGCAAGAAGAGCACTGACTGCTCGGGCGGCAAGCCGGTCTGCGGCAACGTCGGACTGTGCCGGGCCTGCACCGCCCACGACGAGTGCGCTTCCGGCGTCTGCGAAGCGAGCGGCAGCTGCGGCGCGCCCGCGACGGCCGTCTACGCGCTGGCCGAGACGGGGGTGAGCGGCACGAACTGCGGCACCATCGACACGCCCTGCTTCAACCTGAGCACGGCGGCGTCGAAGCTGACCGCGGCGCGCAACACGCTCGTGCTCGTGAAAACGCCCGCCGTGTTCAGCCAAGCCAACGTCGCGCTCCCCGCGATTCAGGGGATTCGGGTGATTGGCAACGGCGTGAAGATTCGGCCGGGCGCGGGCGCCGGCTTCACGGTCAGCGCCAACGGCAGCGCCCATTTCGAGGATGTCTTCATCGAAAACGTCACGGCCTCGGACAAGGGAGCGATCACGTGCACGGGCGGCAGCATCGTCGTCAGCAACAGCACGCTTCAGAACAACACCAACGCCGTCGTCGCTTCGGACTGCGAAGTCAGCGTGACCGACTCGCTCATCCAGAACAACGACCAACCCCACGCCAATGCGCACGCGGCGGTTCGCGCCACGTGCACGATCGCCGATTGCAGCAAGAAGACCGCCTTCCTGCGCAACAAGTTCATCGAAAACGGCGTCGCGGCCTACGTTGCGAACCAGGCCAGCGTTCAGTTCGAGAACAACCTGTTTCTGGGCAACGGCGCCGACGGCTACACGCGCGTCATCGAGCTCCGCGCCGAGTCGACGTACTTCGGGTACAACACGCTCGTCGGCAACTTCAACACCTGCACTTACGTCGGCATCGTGGCTTGCATCGGTGAATGCACCCACGTCGCGAACATCTCGTACGACAACTTCCCGAACTACGCGTCGGAGCCTGCGTCGCGCTGCTACGACCAAGTCTGGTACGGCGGCACGATGAGCTACAACTTGACCGAAGTCCCGTTCCCCGGCGCCACCAACCGGACCGGCGACCCTCAGTTCGTCGACGCGGCGAACGGCGATTTCACGCCCGGCGCGGGCTCGCCCGCCATCGACAATGGCAGCCCCGACGACATTCCGCAGCTCGACCTCAACGGCAGAAGGCGTCCCGTCGGCGACGGCTCCGACATCGGCGCCATCGAAGCCCGGTAGCGCTCAGCCCTGGCCGGAACGCGCTGACGGAGCGGCGCCAAAGTAGCGCTTCGCGGGGGCGCCGAAAGCGAGGCGGCCGGCCAGTAGCATCACGAGCACGATGCTGGCAGCCTGGCCGGCGGCTACGCCGCGGCGCTGCGCAGGCCCGAGCTGCGGCTGCCCGAGCGCCTGGTTCAGCTCCCCGCTGGACTGCTGACGCGCCTGAACGAAGGTGCTGACGGCTCCGAGCGCTAGGAAGGCGGCCAGGAACCAGCGCGACCAGGCATGACGCTTCTCGGTGCCGTAGATCAAGCCGACATACAGTAAGGCGAGCATCCCCATCGACACTTTCGCGGTCAGCTCCCCGAGCGATAGCGCGAAGTAGGCGGCGCCAGCGCTGCCGAACGCGCACATGATCTGCGCGACCCAAACTGACGCGGGCTTCTTGTCGCTCGGCTTTGCCGGCGCGGGCCTCACCAGCTCGTCGTCGCTCGGGTCGTCGCTCATCGAGCGCAGCGTAGTGAGCCGCCGCGCGAAGGCGAGCGGATTCTGGCTCGGCCGGGGCGGCCGATGAGCGCCGACGGGGGAATCGTCGAAGGCAAGCGCTCGGTCACGAGCCGTTCGGCGGGCTGCGCGGCGGCGGCGAGGCGCCCTTCGGCGCTGGGATCGTTTGAGACGGCTCGGTCGGCTGCCGGCGAGACCGGCCGAGCGATTCCCGCCCTACACGCGCCTACTTGACGCGGAGATCTGTTATTGAGGTGAAAAGCTCGCCTCATTGGGTGGAAGGCGCGAGACGTACTACAATGGAAGATTCCGGTCCGGCTCAGCGGACCAGGGAGACAGCGCATGAGTTGGTGCATCCTGATCGTGGACGATTCGGCTCTGGTCCGTTCGCAGCTGCGAATGGCGCTCGAAGCCAAAGGGGCGCGGATAGTCGAAGCCGAGAACGGCAACGAGGCGCTGTGGCGCGCGCGAGAGAGCTCGATCGACTTGGTGATCGCCGACATCCACATGCCGGTGATGGACGGCATTCGTTTGGTCGAAGAGCTGCGCAAGGTGCCCGACCACCAGAGCACCCCGATCTTCATCCTCACCTCCGACGCCGCGACGACACGCGCCGAGGAGGGCAAGCGCGCGGGCGCGAACGCCTGGATCCTCAAGCCCGTGAAGCCCGACCTGCTGTGGAAAGCGATCGAGAAGGCGCTGCAGGGTCGCGCTAGCTCGCCGTCGATGCCAGCGCCGCCCGCGCCGTCGGCGTCGAGCGACCACGAATGATGACGGACAAGGAAGTCCTCGTCGTCGACACGGCGGACGGCTCGTTGTCGTTCGTGATGGAAGAGCTGAGCGAGCTGGGCTTTCGCGTGATCTGGGTGTCGACGCTCGACGCGGCCCTCGATCTCGTCCGCGCTCGCTCGCAGGTCTCGCTGATCATCCTCAGCGCCGTCGCGACGGCGGGCGTGGGCTTGGATTTCGTGCCGCGGGTGCGCGAGCTCGCCCCCGACGCGCGCATCATTTGGGGGGTGAGAGGCGATACGCCGCCGTCGTCACCACCGCGGGCTGACCTCGAGCCCGATCGCGTCCTGCGTGAGCCGTTCCGCGCCGATGAGCTGCGCACGGCGATCTCCGAGCTCTTGACCGAGCACTTCTATCCGCCCGCGATCGCGGACGCCGTGAAGGGGGCGGCGCTCGAGGTGCTCGGCACGCTGGGTGGGTTTCACGTGGAGAGCGGCTCGTTCCTGGCCGCCAAGCAAACGGCGCTGTCCGACTTGAGCGCCGTGATCCCCTTCTCGGGCGGCATCTCCGGACACCTGATGGCGGGGCTGACCAGCGACGACGCCCGGGCGCTGTACGAGGCCTACCTGCCGGGGGTGCGGCCCGTTCGCATCGATTGCATGGAGGACCTGGTTGGCGAGCTCTGCAACCAGATCTTGGGCCGCATCAACGCCTTCTTCGTCGAGCGCTCGGTGTCGATCCAGCACGGCACGCCGATCTTCATTCGCGCTTCCGGCAGCCCGCCGCGCTATCCCGGTCGGCAACCTTCGTTCGCCGTGACCTTGGCGCGAGGCGCGTTGCGCCTGAGCCTGGAGTATTACTTGGCAGACTTCGATCGCCGGAAGCTGCACGCTCCCGTCACCAACAAGGTGCTCGGGCTCGGCGAAATCCGCTACCTTTAGGGCATGATGGTGGTGGTTTTCAGGAACCGATTACGCGCTGACGCTCCTCCCAAGGATTACTTCGAGCTGGGCGAGCGCATGTACGAGCTCGCCTCGCAGATGCCCGGTTTCATCGCCACCAAGGATTTCGTGGCTCCAGACGGCGAGCGCCTCACGATCATCGAGTTCGAGACGGCCGAGCAAGTAGCAGCCTGGGGCGCCCACGCCGAGCACCGCGCCGCGCAGCAGAGCGGCCGTGACGTTTACTACGAGGAGTACTCGCTCCAAGTTTGCGAGCAGCGTCGTGAGTCGCGCTGGCAGCGGCCTTAGGGCGCGCGCGGGCTTCAGTTCCGCGCCCGGCCGCGTTACGCGAGGAGCCGTGCGAGCGCTTTCCTTCGGTAACCACGGTAAGCTTGGGTTCGGTGGCCTGCTTACCGGCGCGCTAGTGTGCGGGGCCTGTGCCGCGTCTGCCCCGCCGGCGCCGCGTGAGGTCGCGCCTGCGGCTACGGCGCCGTCGGCCGCGACTTCCGCCGCTCAGCGCTTCGACTATCCGAAGAGCCGCCGCGATCCGCTCGTCGAAACGCTGCACGGCGTGGAGGTGGCGGATCCGTATCGATGGCTCGAGCAGTCGAGCAGCTCCGCCACGAAGGCGTGGATCGACGAGCAGAACCGGCTCACCTTCCGCTTCCTCGAGCAGATCCCGGAGCGGGCGCGGCTTCGGGCGCGCATGAAGGAGCTGTGGCAGATCGAGCGCTGGGATTTGCCGACTGAGCGCGGCGGTCGCTATTTCTACCGCTATAACCCTGGGCTGCTCAATCAGCCGCGCTTGTATTGGCTCGCGGCGCTGGGCGCGGAGCCCCAGCTCTTGCTCGACGTCAATGAGCTCGCGGCCGACGGCACCGTGGCCCTCAAAGGAGTCGTCCCGAGCGAAGATGGCAAGCTGGTGGCGTACGGGCTGTCGCGCGCGGGCTCCGATTGGACGGAGTGGCGGGTGCGCCGGGTCGACGACGGTAATGACCTGCCCGACTCGATCCAATGGACGAAGTTTTCTTGGGTAGCCTGGACGAGAGACGGCAGCGGCTTCTACTACAGCCGCTACGCGGAGCCGCAACCAGGGCAGTCGCTGGAGGCCGCCAACTACTACAACAAGCTCTATTTCCACCGCTTGGGGCAGGCCCAGGCCGACGATCGTCTGGTCTACGAGCGCCCTGACCAGAAGAAGCACAGCTTCTATCCGATCGTCACGCGCGACGGTCGGTACTTGTTGATCTCGATCAACGAGGGCACGGACCCGAAGAACGCGGTGCTCTACGTCGATCTGCGACGACCGGAGGCGAAGCCCACCGAGCTCGTGCCGACGCTGAGTCACGAGTATTCGTTCATCGGCAGTCGCGGCGATAAGCTCTGGTTCAAGACCGACGCGGGCGCGCCGCGCGGTCGCGTCGTCGCCGTCGACTTGGCCGAGCGACGCCCGCGCTTCGTCGACGTCATCCCCCAAGCCGGCGAGACGCTGCAGCAGGTGGAGCGCGTGGGCGGACGTCTCGTCGCCAACTATTTGAAGAACGCCTTCACGGAGCTGCGCGTCTACGACGAGCGCGGGCAGCTCGAGCAGACGCTGCCGTTGCCCGGGCTCGGCACGGCGTGGCTCTCCGAAGGCGACGAGAAGCGTAGCGACGTGTTCGTCAGCTACGAGAGCTTCTCCACGCCGCGTGAGCAGCTACGCTTCGACCTCGCGCAGCGGGTGAGCGAGCCGTTCCGCAGGCCCAACGTCGAGTTCGATCCGGCAGCGTTCGAGACTCGGCAGGTGTTCTATCCCAGCAAAGACGGCACCCGCATCTCGATGTTCTTGACCTACAAGAAAGGCCTCGCGCTGGGGCCGAGCACGCCTTGCCTCCTCTATGGCTACGGTGGTTTCAACATCGCGATCACGCCGACGTTTCGGGTCGCGAACCTGGCGTGGCTCGAGCTGGGCGGGGTGCTCGCGACGCCGAATTTGCGCGGCGGAGGTGAGTACGGTAGCTCGTGGCACGAGGCCGGAAAGCGCGCGAAGAAGCAGAACGTCTTCGATGACTTCAGCGCCGCTGCCGAGTACCTGGTGCGCGAAGGCGTGACGTCGCGGGAAAAGCTGGCGATCTCCGGGCGCTCGAACGGTGGCTTGCTGGTGGGAGCGATGCTCGCGCAACGTCCGGAGCTGTTCGGCGCGGCGCTGCCGGGCGTGGGTGTGCACGACATGCTGCGCTTCCACAAGTTCACGATCGGCTGGTCGTGGGTCGACGACTACGGCTCCCCGGACGTGGCAGAGGACTTTCAGGTGCTGTACCGCTACTCGCCGCTGCACAACCTACGCCCGGGCGTCAGCTACCCACCGACCCTGATCACGACCGCCGATCACGACGATCGCGTGGTGCCCGCGCATTCCTTCAAGTTCGCGGCGGCGCTGCAGCACGCGCAAGCGGGCCCCAGCCCGATTCTGATCCGGATCGAGACGCGCGCCGGCCACGGCGAGGGCATTCCGACGGACAAGCGCATCGAGGAAGCCGCCGATCAGTGGGCCTTTTTGGTCCAGGCGCTCGGCATGAAGCTGCCCTGACGCGCGTGAAGCGCGGCTCGTGCCGCGGGGCGAGGGGGGGGCGTGCGCGGGTGCAGCGCCGTCAGCGCGCGCGGCTCGGCGCTGCTTCCACGAGGCGCTCGAGCCAGGCCGCGAGTGGCGGCGTGACTTGGCTCGGGGAGGGCGCGTCGAACGTGATCGAGCTCAGCCCGGAGCGAGGCTCCCGAAGTCCCTCGGGCAGGAGCACGACGATTCGCTCGCGAGGGAGGAGCTGCAGAGCGAGCTTGAGCTCGTAGCTGAGACTCACGCCTTCGGCGCTGGCGTCGACGATGACGGCTAGGGCGCGGCGCAGCTGGTGCTCGAGCCAGAGCTGCCAATCGGCGTCATCCACGCGGATGGCGCTGACCCCGAGCCCTGCGGCAAAGTGACGGTAGACGCGCGCGTCGGCGGGCCGCTCGTGCACCCAAGCGGAGACGGGCAGGCGCTCGGTGAGCGGCACGATGGCTTGCGCCGTGAGGCTATCGGCCTGGGGCTCGCCGAAGGCGCGCAGGTAGAGCACGCCCTCGTGCTTCAGCTTCTCGGCGGCGAGATAGCGCACCAAGAAGAAGCAGTACCCGGTCGGATCCAGTAGGCGGGCGAGCACGAACGCGCAGGCGCTGCGCCAGCCCAAGCCCGCGCCGGCCCAGCGCGTGATTCGATACAGCTTGACGGCCCGCCGGAAGCTCGCCGCGTCTTCCGCGGCGCGGAGGTCGGCCCGCAACAACAGATGAATGGCCCAAGCTTGCGGTAGCAGGAGCAAGAGCAGGGACGCAACGACACCCACGTCGAGCGCCGCCTGGCGCGGGCCCGGGTAGTAAGCGAAGAGCAGGCCCCAGCTCAGCAGCGCTTGCCCCGACAAGAGCGCGTTGTACTTCGTGCGACGGTCGTGCTCGGGGCGGTGATGTACCACGAGCGCGGCGAGCCAAGCGGCCGCGCCCGCGGCGCTGAAGGCGACCGCGATCGCCGTCGACTGCCCGGCCTGCCCACTCACGCAGAGCGCCACCCACGTGGAGGCAGCCAGCAGCTGGACGACCATGGCCGAGCGACAGAACCACGGGCCGCGGCGCGCGCGCTCGCCCTCGAGCGGTGGCGGGGGACGGCGCGTCAGGTCAGCGCTCTCCGCTCGACCTCTCAAAACCACTCCCCCGTTGACCCAAACCGCCTTCGTCACGTCAGCTACGACACCGCGCTTTGTCCGCTGTGACTATGGTCATTGCAGCAGCTGACCGTGGCAATTGGCCAGGGTGGCATCGACTCACGCCGTTTGCTGCGCCAAAGTCCGGTGAAGATGCCGCGCTGGCTGACTTTCGCTTGGGGTCTTTCATTGGTGGTGATGGCGCTCTTGCCGCTCTTTCGCGGCGCCGGCCAGGATGGCTTCCCGTTCTCCACCTACCCCATGTTCGCGCAGCGCCGCGAGCGCCCGCTGCTGCACGTCGCCGAAGGCGTGACCCGCGGGCGCCAGCGCGTCGCTCTCCCGCCGGAGCTCGTCGCCAACGGTCCTGTCATGCAGGCGCTCGTCACGCTGAAGCGCGCCGCGCGGCAAGGGAGCGTCGCGCTCACCCCGCTCTGCGAGCGCATTGCGCGCAACGTGGCGGCGACGCCGCGCTTCGCCGAGGTGCGTCGCGTCGAGCTGGTGGCAGCCGAGTTCGATCCCATTCGCTATTTCGAGGTGGAGCCGGCTCCGGAGCGACGCCAAGTTCTGAAGCGCTGCCGCGTGGGAGGCGGCTCGTGAGCGAGCGCTGGCTGGACGCGCTGCGTGAGCCGGATCCTGCGGCTCGCCTGGGCGCGTTTCGCTTTGCCGTCGGCGCCTTCGCGCTGTGCTACCTGATACTGAGCTCGCCGACGCTGACCAGCGTGGCGCGCTTGGCGAGCTGGGAATTCGCGCCCGTGGGCCTTTCGACGGTGCTGAGCGCGCCTCTGCCCTACGCGGTCGTGGTGGTGGCGCTGGTGGCGGCGTTGCCGCTGGGCGTGGCGTTCACCGTCGGCTACCGCTTCCGCTGGTGTGCGCCCGCGTTCGCCGTGGCGCTGCTCTGGGTCACGAGCTACCGAAGCTCGTTCGGCATGATCTTTCATACCGAGAACTTGCTCGTCTTGCACGTGCTGCTGCTCGGGCTCGCTCCCGCCGCCGACGCGCTCAGCCTCGACGCTCGCCGGGGCAGGGCGACGCCGGCCGACGACGATCGCTACGCGCGAGTCTTGCAGCTGGCCTGCGCGTTGACGGTCGCGACGTACTTCGTCGCGGGCGTGGCCAAGCTGAAGCTCGGCGGCTTCGGCTGGCTCGAGGGCGAGCAGCTGCGCGTCCAGATAGCCTACGACAACCTGCGAAAAATCGAGCTCGGTCGCTCCGCTTCCGCGCTCGGCGTGTGGTTCGTGCGGCACCCGCAGCTGTTCCCACCTCTGGCGGTGCTGACGCTGCTCGTGGAGCTGGGCGCGCCGCTCGTGCTGCTTTCACGCCGGCTTGCGCTCATCTGGGCGCTCGCGGCGTGGAGCTTTCACGTGGGCGTCGCGGCGCTCATGCACATTTCATTTCCTTACCCGTTGTCGTGGGTGCCCTATTTGGCGTTCTTCCGCTTGGAGTCGTGGCCGGGGAAGCTCGTCGCGCTGCGGGCGCGTCGGCTAGCAGGGGCCGGCTTGCGGCGCAGCGGCTAGCCCGCTCCCTCGCGACCATTAGCCGGTCATCATCCGCGTGAATTTCTCGGTCAGCAGCGGATCGGCCGCCAGCTTGGCGCCCCAAGCGGTCGCCACTTGGCCGTAGCTCACCATGTCCAGGCCATAGCGTCCGAGCGCGCCCATCATGTCGCCCGTCTGCATGCCCTTGAGGATGCCGACATAATCACTGAGCTTGGCGACCGGCTGCCCCGGAAAGACGAGCGGATCCGGATCGCCGCCGTCGCCCTGCTTCATGGCGTGTTGAGCTTGCTGCGCCTGCGCCATGCGCAAGTGCATGTCCATGTTCCCGTCGCGGATTCGATCGAGCGCCGCCTTCTCCTCGCCGCTCACGCCCATCTTGGCGAAAGCTTGCAGCTCCTGCAGCTCGATGAAGCGCTCGTGGAGGGAGCGGCTGTTGTTGAGCGCCTCCTGCCACTCGGGGATGTACAGCATGAGGCCGCCTGTCTCGTCTTGCCGCATCGGCAGCTTGAAGCGCTGCAGCAGCTCCACCATCTCGGGCGGCGCCGAGCCGAGCACGGCGCCCGCCATCGCGGCGGGACCACGGTGGCCGATCTGAGCCATGATCTTGTCACGTTCGCTGCAAAACTCAGCGTACTGCTCGAGCGTCAGCCCGCAGTAGCGGCGCGTCGGCGGCTTGCAACGATTGCTCTTGGCCGGATCGCTCTCGAGCTGCTCGATCCAAGCCTCTAGCCCTCGCTGCGTGGCCTCGGGGTGGTCGCCCAGCCCGAGCCAGACGTGGGGCAGCACGTGCTCCCACTCCGTGAAGCCACGCGCCGGAGCTTGAGAGCGCAGCCAATTGAACAGCTGCTCGACCTCTGGACGTAGCGCCGGGTTCTGCTTCGCGCGGAAGCCGAGCGCGATGATGCCCGCCGCCGTCGTCCAGTCGGAGGGACCCAGCACCAGCGAGTACACGGCGCCCTTGGCGGACCCTGACTCCCACGCGCCGAGGTGCGACAGCACGAGCGCCGCTGCCACCTGACAGCGGAACGTCCAGTAGAACCCGTCGAAGCCCGAGTCCGGGGGAGGCAGGGGTGGGTCGGTCATGACGGCGAGGAAGCCGTGCAGCCATGGCTCACCCCACTGCTCCGCCACCGCGCGCGCGGCCTCGTCCCAGCCTTCTCGGCGGAACACCTGCTGGGCGATGCCGCCAATCACCTGCTGCGCGCGCGGGTCAGCGGCCTGATAGACGCGCTGCGCGGCCGTGCCCTGGTAGCTCCAGAGCCGGTACTGCACCTGACCCTTGTCGGCGCGAGGGTCGGGCTGTTGCACCTCCTCGACCTCGACGTCGAGGGTGCCGCGCGCGCCCATGCTGCGCATGACGAGGTCGAAGGCCAGGTTGGCGCTCGGCGCTTCCAGGTACTTGCTCTCGAGCGCGATGCTGCACTCGAGGCCCTGGCCACAGCAGCGCACGATGGGCGCGAGCTCTCGAGCGAACGAGCGCCCCGCGACGGCCGCGGCGTCGCCGGGACCGGGCAAGAAATTGTAGAAGGGCTGCGTGGGCTCGAGCTCCTCGCAGAGCGCGCGCGTCAGCGTGCTCCACCACTCCTTCTCCCGCAGCATGAACAGAGCCTGGCGATCTTCCGGGGTGCCGTAGCCGCGGAAGCGCGCGTAGTGAAAGGAGGGGCGGGCGTCGTCGTAGTCGGGCTCGCGCGAGAGCAGCTCGTGGAACACCTGGGTCGCGCGGTCGAACTGCTGCGCTTCCACGAAGGCCCAGCCCGCGTCGAACAGCGGTGAGTTGTCCTTGGCGTCGATAGCCAAGGCGTTTCTGGCGTGGCTCAGCGCGTCCTCGGGACGGCCGGCTTGGCGGAAGGCGTTGGCGGTGGCGGTTTGCACCTTCCAATCTTGGGGAAAGCGCCGCACCCCCTCCAGGGCCACCGCCAGCGTCGCGCTCGGATCGTCGAGCCGGCGGCGCAGCATCGTTTCTCCGAAGTAGAGCGCTACCTCGTTCGGGAATTGCTGGCGGAGCGCGGCGAACAAGTCAGCCCCCGCCTTGACGTTCACCAAGCGCGGGTCGTCGGGCGCGGGCTTGGCCGGCACCTGCAGGCCGGCGCGCAGCACCGTGCGTACGACGTGCTTACCGAACACTTCCCAGCCCAAGCGCGAGATCACCTCCGGCTGGCACCAGCGCGCGATCCACGGCAAGTAGCCGAGGTCGGGCGCTACGTCGATCACCTTGCAGAGCAGCTCAATCGCCTCCGGTAAGCGCTTTTGCATCATCAAGATGCGCGCGCGCACGGCCGCCGTCGCCACGTGCACCGCGCCCGTCGCGACCGGCACCGTGGCCAGCGGATCCGGTGAAGCCAGCGCGATCTCGTCGGCCAAGTCCAGGTACGAGCGCTCGTTCGGAAACAGCATGAGCGCGTCGGAGGCGAACAGCATCGCCGAGATCAGCTCGCCGCGCTGGAACGTCTCGCGGGCGCGGCCCTTCAGGCGCTCGCCGAGCTCGGCGCGCGCGGCAGCTTCGTTCGGGAGGTCGTGCGGATCGAGTTTGGTCTGGTCCATGGTTTCTGATGTCGAGCGAACCGACGACATTAGCCCGAAACCGCCGCCCGGTCAGCGCGAGCTTTCGGGTGTCTTCCCCGCGCGCGCCGACGCAAGTTAAGGTGCGCGAGTGAACGAAGCGCTCGTGCTGGCTCCGACCGCGCAACCGACCGTATTCTTGGCGCCCGATGGCAGCCAGCGCGCCGCGCCGCTCGGCTGGGCGTGCTTGCCTCCCGGCGACGCGGGCCTGACTCGGCGTGTGAAGGCGCTGGGGCCATCGTGGGCCATCATCGAGAAGCGCGGGCGTAAGGCGTTCTCGAAGGGTTTGTGGGCGCCGCGCGAGAACATCGAAGCGGCCAAGGCGGCGCTCGAAGCCGAGCGCGGCACGGAGGCGTACGCGAAGAAGCGCGCCTCGGCGGCGGCGCGGAGGGAGCGAGAGCAAGTCGCCTACGTCGCGTCGTTCGAGCTCGAAGTGCGCGCGTTCTTGCGCTTCGCGCCCGAGTTCGCGGCGCTGGGCAAGGAGATGGCGCGCCGCGTGACGGCGCACGCTACGCCCGTTGGTAGCGGGACGGTCGCCCGCACCGAGCGCATTTCGATCGAGCGGCGCGCTGAGTCGGCCGTCATCGCCTGGATGCGCCACCAAACGACGGCCTACGACTCGATGAAGATCGAGCGCGTGGCGGGGCGCCGGCGCGAGGTACGTCGCGAGCTCGCCACCATCTCGCGAGCGATCTTGGATCTGCACCGGCGCGCCGTGCCGCACGCGGCGAGCAGTTGCCCGCTGTGCCGCGCGCTCGCCGCTCCGTCTGCGTGAAAACCCGTCGAGAAATGACCATGGAGCGCCTGGCGAGGCTGGAGTCTAACCAAAGGGCCGCCCTGGTCGCGGCTCGGGAGACTTCATGCCGACGACGATGCATCCGCCGATTCGGGCCGGTAAGAGCTACAAGGTAGCGTTCGCGAGCGACCTGGCGAGCACGGGCGCCGTGCTGCTCGTCGTGGGCTGGGTGCCGCGCCACCAGCAGCCGGTCCCCGCGCCCGAGATGCTGAGCATCGCGCCGGGGCAACGCGTCGAGGTCACGGGGATCGTGCCATCCTCGGCGAGCGTGCGCCGCTTGATGATCGTGGTCGATCTCGACGCGGGGGAGCTGGGAAAGCTCGTCGTGCTCGAGGACGAAGTGCCCCACGTCTTCGAAGACATCTCGTCGACGGTCATCTGGGGCATGGCCGTCCAATGAAGCGCGCGCTCCTGCTCGCGGCAGCGGCGCTCGCCCTGCCGCGCGCCGCGCGCGCCGCGGACTCGCAGTGCGCCGAGCTGATCGTGAAGGTGGAGCGCGCCTGCGAGCCCGTGTTCGCCAATCGCGCCGCGATCAAGCAGCTGAGCGCGACGGTCGACGAGCTCACCGCCAACGCCGAAAAGATCGCCGAGCTCAAATCCAACGAGCAGACGCTGCTCACCACCATCCCTCTCGGCGGGATGTGCGCGCGCATCGCGCCCGAAAAGAACCCCCGCACCTGCAGCGCCCTCGCGGACTTGTTCCCGAGCGACGCGGAGCCGGTGGCGGCCTTCGATCCCGCCGCGAAGGCGGCGTTCGACGAGCGGCTGCGGCACGCGCAGCAGCCGGACCGGCAGACGTCGACCAACAAGTCCGGCTCCGCCGCGCAGAGTGATCCGGTCGAGTCCATCCAGCCGATCAACCTCGCCGGCGGCGCGGTCACGCTGTCGGGCACGCGTAGCGGCAGCAAGGGCGTGGGCACCATCACCATCAATCCGCTGGCGCTCCTCGACCCCGAGAGCCTGCTCGCGGGGCGCTTGCTCGATCTCGGCGTGAGCGCTCCAATAGACCTGCAGCGGGGCACGAGCGATGACCGTCGCTATGTGTCCGGCCGCCTGCGCGTCAACTTGACGGCGCCGCTGAGCGTGCGCGCCCTCGACGCTGCGGTGACGAGCTGGCTCGCTGAGGAAGGCAAATACGCAGACGATTTGGAAGCGGTGCTCACCCAGTCACCCGACGTCGAGCGCTGCGTGCAGGAGCTGCTCCGAACTGGCGAGGCGAGCGCGCTCGCTTGCGGAAGCGAGGTGCGCTCGGCGGGCGTCGAGTCAGCGCGGGCCCGCGCTTTCTCGCAGATCGAGTTGGCCCAGCGCGCCGCCGAGGCGTACTACGTCGGCGTCGACGCGCGCGTCGACCACGGAGATCCGACGGGAACGGAGGTGGTGGGCGACAAAGGCACGCACGCGCTCGTGGCGGCCGCGGCCGGAGGTCGTATTGCGCTCGGCGCGCGCTTCGATCTCGAGCTGCGCGGGCGCGTCGGCTTCGACTACTTCCGCGTGAACGACGACGCGGTGCCGGAAGAGGCCAGCTCACTCAAGTCGCTCGACGGCGGAGCGGCCGTGATCTTGTCGGGGCTCTTGCGCGCGGGCGACAAGCACCGCATCGCGCTCGGTGTGGGGGTCGAGGGTCGCTACGCCGGTGAGCAAGACGCGGCCGAGCTCGCGCCTACCAACTACGTCAACCTGAACTTCATGCTGGTGGTTCCGAGCGGCAAAGACAGCGACGTCGGCCTTTCGTTCAGCGTGCCCGCTTGCGACAGCACCGTGCCGCGCGGCACCATCATCAGCCTCTCGACCGATCTCGGCATCCTCGATCATCCCCATCTTTGAGCGGAGAGGCGAGAGCTGCAGCCTCAGGCCGTGGCGAAGAGCCCGGCTGCTCCGCGAACCGTTCGTGCGAGAGGTTTATTCCTGAGGCAAAGCGCGGCGTTTCTGTCGCGAAATGCCGAGAAAGATTTTGGCGGCCGGGGGTTTTCTTCGCGAGCGTTCGCCGCTATCGAGCGGCATGGGAACGCGACAGAAACTAGTGCCGTTGTGTGCGTTGATGTTGGCCTGGGGCTGCGGCTCGCCGCCGCCGCCAGAAGCCCCGGAGCCCGTGGCAGAGCCGGGCGCCGCCGTGGCCGCTCCCGCGCCGACTTCGCCGCCCGCGCCGCCGCCACCACCTGCGCCAACTCCGGAGGAGCAGAAGCGGATCGCGGAGCAGAAGAAGCTCGAGGAGGACTTCGCCAAGCTCGAGGAAGAGCACCGCGCGGAGCAGGCCCGGCTCACGCCCGAGCTGCGGCAGAGCCTGAAGCCGCTGGCCGAGAAGGCGTACCCGTCCCTCAAAGCCGCGCTCACCGCCGCGCTCAAGGCACCGCACCGCAAGTCGAACGACGTCGCCCGTGACGCGCAGCGGCACCCGCAGGAGACGCTGGAGCTGTTCGGGCTCAGGCCGAACATGACCGTGCTCGAGTACGGTCCTGGTGAGGGCTGGTACACCGAGCTGCTCGCGCCGACGCTGGCCAAGAGCGGCAAGCTCTACGTGACCTCGGTCGATCCGAACGGGCCGCGGACCGAGCGCAGCACGCTGTACGGGCTGCGCACGAAGTACTTCTTGGAGCGTTTGCCCGAGGTTTACGGCAAAGTCGAGACGGTCGTGTTCGACCCGAAGGCGCCGAAGCTCCCGCTCGATGGCAAGCTGGACGCGGTGCTCCTGATTCGCGGCGCGCACGGCATGTACAACAACAAGGTGCTCGAGCCCTGGCTCGCCGAGTTTCATCGCGCGCTCAAGCCCAAGGGCATCCTGGGCGTCGAGCAGCAGCGCGCGCCGGCCGGCAGCAATCCGGAAGAGATGTCGAAGAAGGGCTACCTGCCCGAAGCCTTCGTGATCGAAACGGTGGAGGCCGCTGGCTTCAAGCTGGCCGCCAAGTCCGAGGTGAACGCGAACCCGAAGGATACCAAGGATCATCCGGACGGCGTCTGGTCGCTACCGCCGACGCTACGTGGCGGTGAGAAGGATAGGGACAAGTACCTCGCGATCGGCGAGAGCGATCGCATGACCCTACGCTTCGTGAAGGTGGAGAAGCCGGCGACGAAGGCTGCCGCCCCCGCTGCGACGCCGGCGCCCGCTGCGGCCGCCTCCACGCCCGCTGCGGCCCCTGCGGCGGCTGCGGCTCCTGCCGCGGCGAAGCCCTCGGCGGCGTCGTTCGACGACAAGTCGGGGGCCCTCGCGCCAGCCGCCCCGGCCAAGCCCGCCTCGAAGTAGTCGCCCGCGTCGGCGAGCGAGAGCGGTGAGGCTCTCGCTCGCCCCACGCGGCGGAGGCGGAGTGGAGCGGGGGAGGCTGCCTCCGCCTTTGCCGCGAGTTCGCGGATTTTTGCGAGTTTCGCGGAGGCGGAGGCGGGGTTTTGCGGGCCTTCATGTCTAGAGACGGTTATGCCGAGCTGGAGGCGGCCGTCATGTAGGTTGGCACCGCATGTCAGGCCAACCGACGAACGAGCTCGCGCGGGAGCGCGAATTGGGCGCGCTACGCGCGCGGGTGCTCGAGCTCGAGGACGCGCTCGAGCATTCCCAGCGCGGCAGCAAGCGCTACCAGCTGCTGCTCGACAACCTGAACGTGGGCGTGTTCGTCTCCAGCCTGGATGGGCGCATGCTCGACTGCAACCAGGCCGCCGTCCAAATGGCGGGCGAGCCCTCGCGCCAAGCGTTGCTCGACTCCGATCTAGTCAGCCGCTACGAAGACCCGGCCGACCGCGCACGTATGGTCGAAGCGCTCCGCGCCACTGGCAGAGTGGACGCGCTCGAGCTGTGGACGCTGCGGCCCGATGGCTCGCGCGTGTGCGGCGCGATGACGGCGGTGCTCGTGCCCATCGGCCCCCGCGGCGAACAGCAGATCTTGGGCATGCTCGAGGACATCACGGACCGCAAGCTGGCGGAGGAGCGCGCCGGCGAAGGCGAAGAGCGCTTCCGCGTGATCGCCGAGCAGTCGATGCTCGGTATCGCGATCATGCAAGACAGTCGCTTGCGCTTCGTCAATCAAGCCGTGTCCGACATCAACGGCTACACCGTCGAAGAGATGTCGAGCTGGAGCGTCATCGACTTCTCGAAGCTGATTCATCCCGACGATCTGGCGTTCGCCAGCGACCAAGCGCGGCGCAAACAAGCCGGTGAGCTCGATACGCTGCCGCACTACACCTATCGCATGCTCACCAGAACCGGTGAGGTGCGCTGGGTCGAGCAGTACTCTCGCTCCATCGAGTACGAAGGCCGCCCCGCCAATTTCATCACGCTCATCAACGTCACCGCTCGCAAGCAGGCGGAGCAATCCCTGGCGCAGCTGGCCCTCAGCATGGAACGCGCGGCCAAGCTCGAGTCGCTCGGCGTGCTCGCGGCAGGCATCGCGCACGATTTCAACAACCTGCTGAGCGGTCTCTACGGGCACCTCGATTTGGCCCGCGAAGCAGTGGTCGACAACCCTACCGCGTCCGGTCACTTGCAGCTCGCCCATCAGGCGTTCGATCGCGCCAAGGGGCTCACGGCGCAGCTGCTCGCATTTGCCAAGGGCGGGGCGCCGGTGCGCAAGGTGGGCTCGGTCGCGAGCTGCGTCGAGCAATGCGCCGAGTTCGCGCTCAGCGGCAGCAACGTCAAGGTCGCGTTCGACCTCGAGGCCAGCCTGTGGTCGGCCGAGTTCGACGGGAATCAGCTGTCGCAGGCCTTGGGTAACTTGATCATCAACGCCAAGCAGGCGATGCCAGCGGGCGGCTTGCTGCGGATCAGCGCGCGAAACATCGAGCTTTTTGAGTCATCGCCCGGGCCGCTGGCGGCCGGGCGCTACGTTAAGCTCAGCTTCGCGGACCAGGGTGGCGGCGTCGAGCCCGCGATCGTCGATCGAATCTTCGATCCGTTCTTCACGACCAAGGCGGAGGGGAGCGGCTTGGGTCTCACCACGACCTACGCGATCTTGAAGAAGCACGACGGCAACGTCGAGGTCGACTCGCCGCCCGGCGCCGGCGCTACTTTTCACGTTTGGCTACCGGCGTCGATCGACGTGGCGAAAGCGCCGCCGTCCCCGCCCATCGTCGAAGCTCGGCGTGGCAAGGGGCTCGTGCTCGTCATGGACGACGACGAGATGGTGCGTCGCGTCGCGGGCAGCATGCTGGCACGCATCGGCTACGAGCCGATCTTGACCAACGACGGCACGCAAGCCGTCACGCGCGTGCGCGCGTTGCTCGACGAGGGAAAGAGCCTTGCCGCGCTGCTGCTCGACCTCACGGTGCGCTCTGGCGAGGGCGGGCGCGACGTCGTCGGCCCCTTGCGCCAGCTGTTGCCGCGCGTACCCATCGTCGCCTCCAGCGGCTACTCCGACGACCCCATCATGGCCGACCCGAAGCAGTTCGGCTTCACCGCCAGCCTCGGCAAACCCTTCCTCCTGAGCGACCTGAGCGGCCTGCTCGCTGAGCTGACCGCCGCCGCCGCGCTGCCGTAGCTCCGCCGCCGTTACGGCCTCGCTGCCACGGGGAAAAACAGCCCATCAAAACGGGACTTGTAGCGCGCCCGCGTTGTGGCTCAATTCGATTTACCCCGTGCCCCGGCCAAAGCCCAAGTCGAAGCGAGCCGGGCGCGTCGCCGCGCGCCCTGTGGCGGGGCCTGTGCCTCGGAGAGCGTGGGCCGAGCTCGACGATGAAGCGCTGCTCGACGTTCGCCTCTGCGACTTGAAGCTGAGCATCGCGGGCACGGAGCTCGAGCGCCGCGCCGAGCGCTTGAACGCGGAGCTCGCCGAGCGTGGCTTGACGTTTCGCCCTCACGTTTGGCTGTCGACGGAGTGGTTTTCGCCCGATGGCATTCCCGGGTTCGCGATCCCCTTCTACCTCGCGCATCCGCGACTGATGGAGCTCGAGCAACGCCAGATGCACGAGGTCGAGGGTGGCACCGAGCGCTCGTGCCTCCAGCTGATGCGTCACGAGACGGCGCACGCGCTCGACAACGCCTACCAGCTGCATCGCCGCCCCGACTGGCGGGAGGTCTTCGGTCACTTCGACAGCGCTTACGACACTCACTACCACCCCAAGCCGTACAGCAAGCGCTTCGTGCGGCACCTCGAGCTCTGGTACGCGCAGAGCCACCCCGCCGAAGACTGGGCCGAGACGTTCGCGGTGTGGCTCGACCCTTCTTCGAGGTGGCAAAAGCGCTATCGTGGCTGGGCTGCGCTCGAGAAGCTCACCTACCTCGACGAGCTGATGAGCGCGATCGGCGCGGAAAAGCCGGTGAAGCGCGGGCGTGACCGGATCGAGGCCCTCTCCGAGCTGAGGCTCACGTTGGGAGACCACTACAAGGCGAAGCGCGCGCGCTACCGCCTGGCCCAGCGCCGCTCTTACGACCGTGACCTGCGGCGACTGTTCAGCGAGCCGACCGGGGCCGCACGAGAGCGCAGCGCCGCGTCATTCCTCAGGAAAATTCGGCCCGAGATCCGAAAACTGGTCGCGCACTGGACTGGCGAGTATCAATACGCGGTCGATCGTGTGCTGTCGGAGATCATTTCGCGGGTCGAGGAGCTCGGCTTGGTCGTAACGTCTGCGGCACCGCACGTGAAGCGTGACGCCATGCTCCTGCTCGCCGTTCAGACGCTGAAGTATTTGAATCGCGGCCACCACCACTTTCCGCGATGAGGAAGAAGCTCAAAGTCCTGGTTCTCATGCACGAGGACCTGGTGCCTCCCGCGGACATCAGCGGCTTATCCGACAAGCAGCTGGCAGACTTCCGCACCGAGTGGGACGTCATTCAGGGGCTCGAAGAGCTCGGTCACGAGGTGCACCGCCTCGGGGTCGGCAGCGACTTGGGCCCGATTCGGCGCGCGTTCGCCGAGCTCGAGCCCGATATTGCCTTCAATTTGCTGGTGCATTTTCACGGCGTCGCCGTGTACGACCAGCACGTCGTCAGCTACTTGGAGCTCTTGCGCAAGCGCTACACGGGCTGCAACCCGACCGGCCTGCTGCTCGCGCGCGACAAGGCCATCTCCAAGCAGCTGCTGGCCTTTCATCGCATCCGCGTCCCGCGCTTTGCGGTGTTCCCGATGGGCCGCAAGGCGCGCCGACCGCGCAAGCTCTCGTACCCGATGGTGGTGAAGTCGCTGTACGAGGAGGCGTCGCTCGGTATTTCCCAAGCCTCGCTGGTCACGAGCGACGAGAAGCTCGAGGAGCGCGTCGCGTTCATGCACGAAACGTTCGGCGTGGACGTGATCGCCGAGGAGTACATCGAGGGGCGTGAGCTGTACGTGGGCGTCGTCGGCAACCGGCGTCTGCACGCCTTCCCGGTGTGGGAGATGATGCTCGACAAGTTGCCCGAGAACGCGCCGCGCATCGCCACTCGCAAGGTGAAGTGGGATCTGGCGTATCAGAAGAAGTATCACATCGACACCGCGGCCGCGGAGCTACCGAGCGGCACCGCCGAGCACATCAACAAGCTGTGCACGAACATCTACCGCGTGCTGAAAATGAGCGGCTACGCGCGGATCGACCTGCGTTTGGCCCCCGACGGCAAGGTGTACGTGCTCGAGGCGAACCCCAACCCCGACCTGCAGCGGGCCGAAGACTTCGCTCAGAGCGCGCTCGCCGAAGGCGTGGAGTACCCGGTGCTGATCCAGCGCATCGTGAACCTGGGGCTCAGCTACCAGGTCGAGTGGGACACCGCCGACGCCTGACTCGGTTCGGCGCAGCCTGACGCTCGCGCGCGAGCAGGCGCACTCGCTCTCTACTCCACGCTCATGCTGCGGATCACGGCGATCTCTTCCTCGGAGATGCCGATGCCGGCCAAGAACGCGTCGGGACCGCCTAAACTCTCGATCTCGTCGAGGACGGCCTGCAGCGCGCTCGGGTAGGCGCCCACCACCGCCTGAGAGAGGAGGTACTCCGCCATCACGTCTTCGGGGCTGACCCCGAGCGTGAGCAAGAGCACCGCCGCGACGACGCCGGTGCGATCTCGACCCCACGTGCAATGGAAGTAGATCGGGTAGCGCGCGGGGTCTCCGAAGGCGTGAAACACCGCCACGATGGACGCGGTGGCGTGCAGGTCTGCCAGGTAGTCCGACGCGGACAAGCCGTACGGGATCGGCAGCGGGGCGGGCAGGAAGTCGGCGCCCGTGCAGGTGGCGTCGGGGCGACTGACTCGCTCCGAGTCGACGCGCAAATCGATGACCGTGCGCAGGCCGAGCGCTCTCGCCTGCTCGCAGCCGGCCGTCGTCAGCGTGAGCGGTGGACCGCGGAAGACGGCGCCGCAGGCCACGCTTCCACCCCGTTCCAGCGGCGTTCCTCCCACGTCGCGCGCGTTCCTCAAGTGGGGCGCGAGCACCCACGGCGAATCGGGGCAGCTGGCGACAGGCTCTTCCGGCGTCGGCTGGGCGGAGCCGCCGTCGGCGCCCGCGTCGCTCGAAGTCCCCGCGCCGCCGGTGTGGCTCGCGGCGCCTGCGCCAGGGGCGCCGAGCAGCGACGGATGCGCCGGCGCGTGCCCTCGAGCCATGAGTCGATCGCCCGCGTCGGACGCGTCGGAGGCGTAGGAGCAAGAGAGCGCCGCGCACGACAGGAGGAGCGCGCCGCGGGCGAGGCAGGACATGCCTCAGGGATTACCACAAAATATGCCGCGAACCGGCTATGCTGGAGGGCTCACCGTGTCAGAGGGCGATTTCTTCAGCGAAGCCGCGAAGCAGAGCACGGCTCAGAGCGTGCGCGCCGTGGAAGCGCGCACCTCGGCCGAGGTGGTGGTAGCGGTGCGTCGGCGCTCCGGTGATTACCGCGCTGCGGGCTACCACTTCGGACTGTTCACGGGGGCGGCGGTCGTCCTCTACCTGCTCGTCACGCCCGAGCTGTTCAGCGTGGGAGCGATCGCGCTCGACGGCGCGTTGGCGTTCGCGGCCGGACTCGTGCTCGCGTTCAACGTCCCGCCCCTGCTGCGCCTGCTGGCGCGCCCGAAGGCCCTCGAGAAGAGCGTGCAGGAGGCGGCGCGGGTGGCGTTCTTCGATTTGGGTATCTCGCGCACCTCCGGCCGCAACGGCCTGCTCGTGTTCGTCTCCACCTTCGAGCAGCGCTGCGTGGTGCTGTCGGACATCGGCGTCGACGTCGCGTCGCTCGGCGCCGGCTATGCGCGCGCGCTCGCGGCGATGAACGAGGCGGTCGAGAAGCGTGACCTGATGGCATTCGAGCGAGCGCTCGAAGGGCTCGGGCCGGTGCTCGGCGCGCGCATGCCGCGCCTCGAGGGTGACGTGAACGAGCTGCCGGACGAGGTGCGCTGATGTCGCAGAAGCGGCGGAGGGCGCTGCTGATCGCGCTGCTGATTGCGCTGTCGCTGCTGGTGGTCACGGCGCTGGCGTCGGCGCGACCGGGCGGCGGCCACTCGTACTCCGGCGGCTCGCGTAGCAGCGGCGGTGGCTCTAGCGGCGGCGGCGGTGACGGCGGCGTGCTGTTCGAGCTGCTCATCTTCTTGTGCATCGAGCACCCGAGCGTGGGCATCCCGCTCGTGATCTTGGTGGTGGTAGGGTTGGCGATCCGCGCGCTCATCCAGCGCGGCATGAAGAGCTGGTCGACCAGCAACGTGAACGTCGAAGCGGTGCCGACCACGACGCGTCGCGCGCCGCGGGCGCGGAGCGAGATTCAGCAGCTCCGCCAAACCGACCCCGAGTTCTCGCTGGTGCTGTTCGAAGACTTCGCTTACATGCTGTACGCGGCGGTGCAGCGCGCGCGCGCGTTCGGCCCCGGCCCGCTCGCGGCGTACCTCGCGCCCGAGCTAGCGGCACGCCTCGTCGACCAGCGCCTCGCGGACGTGCAGGGCGTGATCATCGGCGCGCTCCGTTACCAGCGCTTCTCGGCCCACGCCGGCGCGGGCGTGCAGGTGGAGCTGGAGGTGGAGGCCAACTATGTCGAGCTGCTGCGGAGCGGCGAGCAGCGCCGCTACTACGTGGTCGATCGCGTCGTGCTCACTCGGTCTCACTCCGCGAAATCACGGCCATTTTCCCGCGCCAGCAAGCTGGATTGTCCGAACTGCGGCGCCCCGCTCGAGTCGATGCGTGGCAGCCAGTGCAGCTACTGTCAGCGCGACGTCGGGCTCGGTCGCTTCGATTGGATGATGGTGGGGCTCAGCAGCGTGACGCGCGAGCCGCGGGGGCCGCTCTTGACCGGGAACGTGGCGGAGAGCGGCACCGACCTGCCGACGATCGCAGATCACGACGCGCCGCAGCAGTTCCAGGCGCTGCAGCAGCGCGACCCGTCGCTCACCTGGCAGACCTTCACCGCTCGCATCGCGCACGTGTTCGGCGCGCTCCAGGTCGCGTGGGCCGCGCGCGATCCGCTGCGCATCCGGCCGTACGTCTCCGACAACTCGTTCCAGTCGATGCTCTACTGGATCGACCTGTACCTCCAGCAGCGCTGCCGCAACGTGACGGAGGGGGCGCGCATCTTGCGCATCGACTTGGCCAGCGTCACGAGCGACAAGCACTACGACGCCATCACCGTGCGCCTGTTCGCGACGAGCATCGACTACACCATCGCCGACGACGGCAAGCTGCTCAGCGGCAGCAAGACCCGGCCCCGGCAGTACTCGGAGTATTGGACGCTCATTCGCGGGACGCAGCGCAAAGGGCCGTCTCGCGGCGACCTGGCTTGCCCCAACTGCGGCGCCGAGCTTCGCATCGGCATGGCCGGAACCTGCGAGTATTGCCGGGTGAAGGTCACGGCCGGCGAGTTCGACTGGGTGCTCTCTCGCATCGAGCAAGACGACTCGTACGGAGGCTGAAGCTCCCGAATTGTGGCCGTCGCAGCTGCCGCTCGCCCAGGCTGGTGGCCGCGCCGCGGTCAGTCGCTGGCGAGCGATGGCACCGGCGCGCGCGGCAGCTCGGCGGTCCTGCGCCAGTGACCCGACTTCCAGCGACGGTAGTTCACGACGCCGCGCACGGCTTCATCGAGCGCCATGGACAGCCACACGCCGGTGAGGCCGAGCCCGAACGCCCCGCCGAGCAGGTAAGCGCTCGGTACGCCTACCAGCCACATCAGCGAGCCGCCGACCACGGCCGGAAATTTCGCGTCGCCGGCCGACTTCAAGGCGCCGCCGGCCACGATGTTCACGGCGCGGCCCATCTCGACGAGCACGCCGATCGTGAACAGCGGCGCGGCCAGGCGCAAGATCTCCGCGTCCGTGGTGAGCAGGCTCAAGAGCGGACGATGCAGCACCGCCAGCGTGAGCGCGCACACGCCGTTGCCGATGACGGCGTAGGTGAGGGAGCGCGTGAGCTGGGCGTCGGCCTCCTCGAGCTTGCCCGCCCCCACGCGGTGGGAGATGGCGATCTGCGTGCCCACGCCGAGCGCGAACGACCACAAGACCGAGCTCACGAGCACGAAGCTCGTCACGTAGGTGCGCGTGGCGAGGGCGGCGGCGCCCAGCGAAATGACCAGCAAATTGATGGTAATTTGCGCCAGCTGGTAGGAGATGGGCTCGCTCGCCGACGGCAATCCGATCTTCAGGATGGGGCGCAGCGCGGCCCCCAGCTCGGGCCAGCCGCAGCTCAGCGGGAAGCGCACGCGGAAGCGCAAGTGCACGACGCCGATCGTGAACAGCATGCCGAAGAGCAGCGACGCCACCGTGGCGGCGGCGACGCGGCCCACCGTGGGCTCGAAGCCGAACACCCGCTGCGCGAGCGCCAAGTTCAAGCCGATGTTGGCGACGTTGGTCGCGACGGCTTCGATCATCACCCAGCGCGTCTCGCCGCGTGAGTTGAGCATGTTGCCGTAGGCGAGCTGCACCGCCTTCAGCACTTGGAAGCCTCCCAGCACGGCCATGTAGGTGCGGGCTGAGCTCTCGGTTTCGCCGGAGAGACCCAGCCAGCCAGGCACGAACGGATGCAGTACGAAGAGCAGCGCGCTGACCAACAGCCCCACGGCGAGGTTGAAACCCAGCAGCGAGTAGTAGGTGAGCGGCAGCTCCGCGTGGCGCCCTGCGCCGTGCAACCGCCCCGCTACGCTGGCACCGGCCTGGCCCACGGCCGCGAACAGCACGAGCGTGGCCCCGAGCAGCGGGTTGATCGCGCCGGCGGCGGCGGCGGCCGAGTCCGAGATGCGGCTGAGGAAGATCGCATCCGTGAAGTGCAGTGACAGCGACAGGCCGAGGCTGATGAAGAGCGGCCAAGTCACGCTCCACAGGCCGGGCAGCGCTGCACTGACGGGGGGAGCGGGCTCGGCGGTTACGGGGGTAGCAGACTCGGGGGTAGCCGAGCGGCTACTTGGAGGCTCGGAGCTCGACATAAGTAAGGTTGGCGAACCATGACGCCAAGGCTCGCCAACGTCCAGCCGGGTGACGGCTTCAGTTGGGGCTGTATCGGTACCGCAACCGGTTCCGTGCGCTACCGGTTCCAGCTCGCGCGTACCATGTTGGCGGCAGGTTGAGCCAGCGGCAGGTAGGTGTTGCGTACGCGCTCACGGCGTACGGCATTTGGGGAGTGCTACCGCTGTACTTGAAAGCGCTGCATCCCGTGCCGCCGCTCGAGATCGTCGCCCATCGCATCGTTTGGGCGGCGCTCTTGCTGGCTTTGGTGCTGGGCGCGACCAAGCAGTGGGGCTGGCTGCGGCAGCTGCGCGGGCAGCCGCGGGTGGTGTGGACGTTCATGGCCACCGCGACCGCGCTGTCCGTCAACTGGCTCACCTACATCTGGGCGGTGGGCACGGGGCGCATCGTCGACGCCAGCCTCGGCTACTTCATCAACCCCCTGTTCAGCGTGGTGCTGGCCGTCTTGGTTCTCAAAGAGCGACTGCGGGTCGGGCAGTGGGCGGCGGTTGCGCTCGCTGGCATCGGGGTGTCGTGGCTCACGCTGCAGGCGGATCAGCTGCCCTGGATCGGTCTCACGCTGGCCGTGAGCTTCGGTTTTTACGGGCTGTTGCGGAAGACCGCGAGCATCGACGCGCTCGGTGGCCTCACGCTGGAGACCTGGCTCCTGCTGCCGCTCGCCCTGGGCTACTTGGCTTGGCTCTCGCTCAGCGGACAATCGTCGTGGGCCGCGGAGGGTTGGTCCGAACGCTCGTTGCTGGTGGCGGCGGGGCCGATCACGGCTCTCCCTTTGCTCGCGTTCGCGGCGGGGGCGCGGCGAATTCCGCTCTCGCTCTTGGGCATCTTGCAATACCTCGGACCGACGCTGCAGCTCGCGCTCGGGGTGCTGGTGTTTCACGAGCCTCTGCCTGCCGCCAAGCTGCTCGGGTTCGTGCTGATCTGGGCTGGGCTCGCCGTTTACACCCTCGAGGGGCTGCTCGTGCGGCAACGCCCCGCGCTCGGCTAGCTTTCGCGTCGCCGGGGCGCCTTCTCGAGCCTGGAGCTGACATTGTTTGTCAACGAGGGCGAGTGATACAGCCAAATTGTCCGGGCGCTTCGCGTGAGGCATCCGTGCGGCTTGTCGCGGCGCCGGCGCCGCTCAACGAATGCGGCCGTGCCTACTCCGCTCGAAACCATCCCCGTCCAAACCATCACCGGCAGCCCTGCTAGCCTCGCCGACCATGCGGGCAAGGTGCGGCTGGTCGTGAACGTCGCCTCCCAGTGCGGCCTCACGCCGCAGTACGAAGGCCTCGAGGCGCTGTACCGCAAGTACCGCGACCGTGGCCTCGCGATCTTGGGCTTTCCCGCGAACGAGTTCGGCGCGCAAGAGCCCGGCACCGAGGCCGAGATCGCCGAGTTCTGCTCGACGAAGTACGACGTGACGTTCCCGATGTTCTCGAAGCTGGTCGTGAAAGGCCCGGGGCAGCACCCGCTCTACGCCGCGCTCACGGAGGCCATTCCGAGCGCGACCAAGCTGCCCGGCACGGACTTTCGCGCGAACCTCGCCAAGCACGGCATCGACCCTGGTCTGCCGAGCGACGTGCTGTGGAACTTCGAAAAGTTCCTGATCGATCGCCAGGGCAACGTGGTGGCGCGCTTCGCCCCCGACGTGGCGCCGAGCGAAGACATCTTGGTGTCGGCCATCGAGCGCGAGCTGGCGCGCGAAGCGCCCCCCAACCAAGAAACCGCGAACGGATGAGTCGATAGCCCGCGAGCGCGCCCTAGACTGCGGCGCGCTCGGTGCTCTTCTGGTCGCCACGGCGGTAGACCGCGGGAGCCACCCCGACCTGACGCTTGAAAGCGTGGCTCAGCGCGGCCTCCGAGCCGTAGCCTACGCGCTCTGCGATCTCGGCCAAGCTGGACTTGGTCGAGCGCAGCAGCGAAGCGGCCAATTGGATGCGCCATTTCGCCAGGTATTGAATGGGCGGCACCCCGACCAGGTGATTGAAGCGCTCGGCCAGCGTCGAGCGCGACAGCCCTACTTGCTTGGCCAGCTCTTCGAGCGTCCAGGCGTGGCTCGGGCTCTCGTGCAGCTTCTGCAGCGCTCGCCCCACGTGCGGATCGCGCAGGCCTGCGAACCAGCCGGTTTGCTCGGGGGGGAGCGAGGCGACGTAGCGGCGCACCACCTCGACGAAGAGCAGCTCGCTCAGGTGGGAGAGCACGCAATCGCTGCCGGGGCGCGGCGAGGTGGACTCGGCCACCGCCAGCTCGACCATGCGCCGCAAGGGCTCGCTCTCGTCGCCAGCGCGCAGGTGGATCATGCGCGGCAGCACGGCCAACAGCGGGTTGAACGGCTTGGCGTCACAGCCGAGAAAGCCGCAAATCAGGTTGGTGCGCGCCTCGCCGCCGCCGTTGATGCTCATGGTGAGGGGGAGGCGCCCGCCATGGGCGGCGCGAAAGTTCGCAAAATCGGGCGTGCCGCGCATGCCGGGGGCGCTCGAGAGCACGTGCCCATCGCCTTGCGGGAACACGATGATGTCGCCGGGGCCGAGCTGAAGCGCGGGCTCGTCGATCAGACCGCCCCAGCACGACCCCGAGGTGATCACGTGATACTCGATCACGTGGTCGATGCCCGGAAGTAGGTAGGGCCCCACCTCTCGCCCAGACGGCGTCTCCGCGACCCAAGGCGGCGAGCAGTCGACCGCGAAGAAGATCGCGCCGGTGAGGCGCACCGCGCGCAGCACGTCGGAGAGCGGATCGATCAGCACGGGCACCTGTCCGGACCCGCAATCAACCGCCCCGGACGCGGAGTGCGCCCGACAGGGAGCCGCCGACGCCGAGTCATGACCAACCTACGCCGAATCATTTTCGAAACAGAGCCGACTACCTACAACGTTTTTGACGGCGGCGCACTGGGTCGTCGCCGCGGAACAGGGAGAGTCCATGACATCGACGATTGATCTGCAACCGAGCTCGCGACGTGTCCCCTTGATTGGGGTGGACTTGGCGGCGGTAAAGGCCAAGCAGCAGCAGACCTGGGCCTCGGGCGACTTCGCGGTCGTAGGCACCACGCTGCAAATCGTCGGAGAGACGCTGTGCGAGGCCGCGGAGGTGTTCAGCGGCGCCAAGGTGCTCGACGTGGCCTGCGGCAACGGCAACGCCTCGCTCGCGGCAGCCCGGCGCTTCTGCTCGGTGGTCGGGCTCGACTACGTCCCCTCGTTGCTGGCGAAGGCGCGAGCGCGCGCCGCCGCCGAGCGGCTGAGCATCGAATTCGTCGAGGGTGACGCGGAGGCCTTGCCGTTCCCGGCGGAGTCGTTCGACTTCGTGCTGTCCACCTTCGGGGTGATGTTCGCTCCGGATCAGGAGCGCGCTGCGAGCGAGCTTTCGCGGGTGGTGAAGCGCGGCGGCAAGATCGCGCTGGCGAGCTGGACCCCCGAGGGCTTCATCGGCAAGCTGTTGGTCACGGTCGGTAAGCACGTGCCACCACCGGCTGGCGTCGCCTCGCCGGTGTACTGGGGTAACGAGGCTCGCGTTCGCCAGCTGTTCGCCGACGCCGCCGAGGTGACGGTGCGCCGGCGTGACTTCGTGTTCCGCTACGAATCGGCGGACCACTTCGTCGACGTGTTCCGTCGCTTCTATGGGCCGACGCACAAAGCGTTCGCGGCCCTCGGCGACGAGCGCGGCGAGCTCTTGGCTCGCGACATCCGCGAGCTGATCGCGCAGCACAAAGACGCGCGGCAGACGCGCGGCGTAGCGGTGCCGGGCGAGTACCTCGAGGTGATCGTCGAGCGCTGACCGCCCTCGGGAGCCCGCGAGGAGCGACGACTACCCAAGTTCGCTGCTCGCGGGCCTGACGGGCGTGAGGCGGGTTGCTGGGCTACGGTTCGGCCGCCCCGTGACGGTGACCGAAGAGCAATGGCTGCATGGCTGGGACGACACGCCGGGCATCGTCTCGGTGTGGGCGGAGACCGACGGGCGGGCTCTGATTTGGCGGCGCGAGCCGAGCAGCCTGACGCTGAGCTGCGAGAGCGCGCGCTTCGAGCCGTGGCTGCTGCTCGCCTCCTTGACCGATCTCGAGCATTTGGGGGCGCGGCTCGTGCCGCATTCGGGGCGCGGGCAGGGCGGCTGCGTGACCTACGAAGAGCTGCGCGGAAACGCGGGGCTGCGTTACCTGGTGCGGGGCGCTGACTTGCGCCAGCTGCAGCGCGACGTGCTGCGGGGAGCGCGCGGGCGTTTGGCCGGCCGCATCGAGCGCTTTCGGGATTTGGGCGACGACCAGGTGCTGGTGCTGCCGCCCGAGGAGCAGTACCTGATGGCCAGCGGTCGCACCTACTTCAAGGGGCTGGGCGCCGACGACGTGCGCCGCTTGCAGCTCGACTTGGAGACGACCGGCCTCGATCCCGACATCGACCGCGTGTTCTTGGTGGCGGTGCGCGCCCCCGACGGCAGTACGGAGACCCTCGAATCCGCGGCGGACGACGACGCCTCCGAGGCAGACCTGATCGCTCGGCTCGCCGCGCGCGTGCGTGAGCTCGATCCGGATGTGATTGAGAACCACAACCTGCACGGCTTCGACCTCCCCTTCTTGATGCGCCGCGCGGAGCGGCTTCGAACGCGCCTGCAGCTGGGTCGCCCCGCGCCCGTCGACTTCCGCCTGCGGCCGGCGTCGCGTGGGGCCCGGCTCGGCCAACCCGGCGCGGCTTGGCTCGAGCGCTTGCGGCGTGCGCGCTACACGGTGCCGGGCCGCGAGCTGCTCGACTCGATGGACGCGGTGCGCCGGCACGACTTTTCGGCCCGTGATTTGCCGGGCCATGGCCTGAAGGCCGTCGCGCGGCACCTCGGGCTGGCCA
Organism: Pseudomonadota bacterium; assembly: GCA_023431345.1. Taxonomy (GTDB): domain Bacteria; phylum Myxococcota_A; class Polyangia; order Polyangiales; family Polyangiaceae; genus PMG-095. The sequence continues at coordinate 13,248 of JAEYWK010000153.1, read as the reverse complement.
GCGAGGAGCGGACCTACATCGCGGGGCGCCGCGTCTACGCCACCTTTCTCAGCGAGCCGGAGCGGGTGCGCCACTACGCGAAAGACGACGTCAACGAAGCGGCCGGCGTCGCGCGGCTCTTGGGCGGAGCCTCTTTCGCCCTCAGCCAAATGGTGCCGCGTCGCTACGAGCGCCTCGCGGACGCGGGCGCGGCGACCGGCATCATCGACCCGCTGCTCGTGCGCGCCTACCTGCGCGAAGGCGTGGCGTTGCCCGCGCACGCAGCGTCCGACGGAACCGCTCATCAAGGCGCGGCCCTCTACTTGTTCGCTTCGGGCGTCGCGACGCAGATCGTGAAGGCAGACGTCGCGAGCCTGTACCCGTCGCTGATGCGTCAGTACCGCATCGGCCCCGCGCGCGATGAGCTCGGCGTCTTTCTGGCCGTCGTCGACCGCTTGGTCGACCGTCGCTTGAAAGCCAAGGCGGAGGGGCGCGCCGCGGCCCCAGGCTCCGCCGAGCGTTTCCAGCGAGAGGCGGAGTCAGCTGCCATCAAGCTGGTCGTCAACTCCGCTTACGGCTACTTGGGCGCCGTCGGCCTGACCCGCTTCGCCGATGTGCACGCCGCCAACGAAGTGACCCGGCGTGGTCGCGAGCTGCTTCAGCTGATGTGCCGCGAGCTCGCGGCGCGCGGGGTGGAGCTGCTCGAGGCCGACACCGACGGCGTGTATTTTGCGGCGCCGGCCGGCGCTACCGAAGCGGATGAACGCCGCATCGTGGCCGAGGTGCGGGCGCTGCTGCCGCCGCTCGTGGACCTGCAATTCGAGGGGCGCTACGCGGCCATGCTCTCGCACGAACCCAAGAACTACGCGCTCCTGGGCTACGACGGCGCGCTGGTGCTACGCGGGGTGGCGTTTCGCTCGAGCCGCGCCGAGCCGTTCGGTGAAGGCTTCTTGCGCCGCGCGCTCGAGCATTTGCTGCGCGGCGATTTGCCGGGTGTGCGGCGGGTGTACGTGCAGAGCGTCACCGCGCTGCGCCAGCGGGCCCTGCCGACGTTCGAGGTGTCGTCGCGCGTACGGCTCACCAAGACGCCGGCGGAGTACCTCGTGGCGCGCGAAGAGCGGCAAGAGCTGCCGTACGAGGCCATGCTCGCGGCGGGCCGTGAGCACTGGACGCCCGGCGAGCGGGTGTGCGTGTATCGTCGAACGCGCGGGCGCGCGGGTCTGTGGGTCGACGCGGAGCTCGACGAGAGCGGCGAGCTCGACGTCGACGGCGCCCTTGCCACGCCCGTCGACGCGCGCGACTACGACGTCGAGCACTACGTCAAGCAGCTGCGCGACAACTTCGCGAGTCGCTTGGCGCGCGGCCTCCTTCCCGAGGATTTCGAGGCGATTGTGGCCGATCCGGATCGCCCGGCCCTGTTTACGCACCCGCTCGAGAAGGGCCGGCCTGCGCTCACCCGCTTGCAGGCTCCTTGACGCGCGTCGTTCAGGTCGGCGAGCGACCGCACACGCGCTGAAAGGTGGCCAGCCGCAGCGCTTCGGCCCGGCTCGGGCGCCACGCGGCGTGAGGTGACGCGGACGCACGAGCGCCTGGTCCCAGCCGCGCGATCTCGTAATCGACGGCCTCCACCGCCGCCTCCAGGGTCGAGAAGCGCTCCTTCACCCGCGCGTCGAAGGTGACTTCCCAGCGCTTGCCGCGCGCCGCGCGAGCCAGCACCGTGACCTCGATCGCTCGACCCGGGAAGCGCTCGAAGTGGATACCCACGCCGTGACGGCCGAGCGAAAACCAGGCGTTGCCCGAGATGGCCCGCACTTGCGCGTGGGTTTGGAGCGTCAGCGGGTCGAAGCTCTCCGCGCGCTCTTGGATCTCCGGCAGCGTGAAGGTGCCCGCTTCCAGCTCGAAGCCGGGATGATCGAACAGGATCTTCTGCCAAACCCGCCGCGCGTGACTCGCGTCTTCCCCGCGCAAATCGAGCTGCTCCGGGGCCCCGAACAGCGACGGTAGCCCGCACAAGCTGAGCGCAGAGGCGTCGACGAAGTCGAGGATCAAGCAATCTCGCTTGTCGGGGAAGAGGCGAGCCCCGCGCCCGACGCACTGCGCGTACAGACCCTCCGAGCGCGTGGGGCGAGCCATCGCCACGCACGAGACGCCCGGATCGTCGAAGCCCTCGGTCAAGACGGCGACGTTACACATGACCTGCAGCTTGCCGTCGCGGAAGTCGGCGAGCGCTCGGCGACGCGCGTCGCTCGGCATCGCTCCGTGCACGACTCCGGCGACCACGCCGAGCGCGTTCAGCGAGTGGGCGAGATGCCGGGCGTGGTTCACGGTGACGCAAAAGGCGATCGTGCGCCGGTCGCGCGCCAGCTCCTGGATCGAGCGAGCGACGAGCGCGTTGCGCTCTTCGATGTCGACCGCTTCGCTCAGCTCGTCTTCGCGAAAGTCCGCGCCTCCGGCCGTGAGGCGCGTCAGGTCGGCGCCGGTCGCGATGCGGAAGCCGCGCAGCTGGGCGAGGTAGCCGTCGTCGATCAGCTCTGCGAGCGAGCGGCTGTAGACGATGCGCTCGAACACCGCGTCGAGACCCTTGCCGTCGCCGCGCGTCGTGGTCGCGGTGAAGCCGAGCAGGGTGCCGCGGAAAGTAGGCTCGAAGACGCCGATTTGACGCAGCACTCGCAGGTTGTCTTCGGCGGCCGCGTGGTGGCACTCGTCGTAGATGACGAGGCCCGCCTCGCGCTCTCGCATGAGGCGTGCCAGGCGCGCTTCGTGAAGCGAACGGATCGAGCACACGACCACCTTCGCGCCGGCCGGCGCCTGCTCCGCGCCGCGCTCGATGGCCACGACCCGCTCTTCGTCCAGCGCGGCGCGCAGCTTGTCACGAGCTTGCGTGAGCAGCTCTTCGCGGTGCGCCAGCACCAACACCGGCCGCTGCGCGAGCCTGGCCAGGTGCGAGAAGATCACGGTCTTGCCGGCTCCGGTCGGCAAGCACACCAGCATGCGCCGGACGCCGGCCTTGCGCGCGGTGATCACTGCGTCGATGGCCTCGCGTTGATACGGTCGCAGCGTCACGCGCAGACCGCACGCCCGAGGGGCGCCGGCGGTTCGCGCCGCGCGTAGCGAAGGTCAGTGAGCATGCCGGGCGGAGCCTAGCCGCTCATCGAGCCCGCCGCTGCCCTGGTCATCGCTGGTGCGGGCGGTTCCCGGCCGGCGCGAGCTATTGACGGGGATCGGTTCCATGCTAGCTCTGAAGGTATGGACCGCTCGTCGGTGGGTCAGGCTGGATCGTCGATCGCGCTGGTCATCCTGGCGGTGCTGGTGGCAGGTTGCTCGGCCTCGGGTGATGAGGACTCGAAGCAGAGGCCCAACTTCGGGAATGGCGGCAAGCCGGGGAGCACGGGCGGGAGCGGCAGCGTGTCTCAGCCTCCGCTCGGCGGCGGCAATGGCCCCGTTCTCGGAGAGGTCCCGATGCCCTCTGAGGAGAAGTGCGCCTCCGTCATCGAGCTGACGCTGCGCGACTTCGAGGACACCCACCCAGACTTCGAATCGTACAGCGGCTTGAACGACATCGGTTGCGGCATCGTCGCCGCCGAGCTCGGCCCTGATACGAAGCCGGTGTTCGCGTCGGTCATCGGCACCCAGAAGCGAGTCACCACCGGTGACTTCGAGCACCTCACGTTCGACTCGTGCGCGGAGTGGAACGGCTGGATGCCCGATAAGGTCATCACGGATCAAGCCAGCTTCGACCAGTGGTACCGGGACGTGGAAGGCGTCAACCAAACCTTCACGGTGCCGGTCGAGCTCACCGACGCGGGCGGCGGTAACTTCGTCTACGACTCGAACGCCTTCTTCCCGCTCGACGGTATGGGCTTCGGCAACACGCCCAACCAGCAACACAATTTTCACTTCACGACCGAAGCGCACGTGAGGTTCACCTACGTCGCAGGCCAGAAATTCACCTTCCGGGGCGACGATGATTTGTGGATCTTCGTGAACGGCAAGCTCGCCCTCGACCTCGGCGGCATGCATTTGCCCATCGCCGCCACCATCGATTTCGACGCGCAGGCGGCGGCGCTCGGCATCGTGCCCGGGGGCGCCTATCAGATGGACATCTTCCACGCCGAGCGCCACACTAACCAGTCCAACTTCCGGATCGAGACCAACATCCGCTGCTTCGAGCCGATCGTGGTCAAGTAGCCGTCACGAGTCGTGCGCTGCTTCAGAGGCCGTCGGCGAAGGCGCGCCCGAGCTCGAGCGGGGTGGGGCGATCGGCGGGGTCGATGGCGGTCGCTTCGCGCAAGAGCTTGGCGATGGCGGGCGGGTAGCCTTGCAGCCGCTCGGCGGACTCGAACGGGTCGCGGCGCATGTGGGCGATGATGCGATCGCGCGGGTTGTCGATCTCGTCGAAGAAGGCGCGGCCGGTGGTCACGTTGTAGATGGTCGCGGCGAGCGCGTAGACGTCGGAGCGCGGATCGAGCTCGACCGGATCCAGCACCTGCTCGGGCGCGATGTAGCCGGCGGTGCCGGCGACGAAGCGGCCGCTCGAGTCGGCGGGCACCTTCACCGCCCGCACCATGCCGAAGTCGATGACGACCGACGACAGCGGCTGCGTGTGCGCCGGATCTCGGTGCTTGCTCGGATCGAACCTTTGCCCACCCGCGAGCGGCAAGCGCAGCCAAATGTTGGCCGGCTTGATGTCGCGATGCACGAGGCCCGCGCCGTGCAGCGCCGCTAGCCCCGCGCACGACTCGAGCACGACCTGCCGCAGCTCGAACAAGCTCATCGGCTTCGCCTGCGAGTACTGCTTCAGGTCCGCGCCGATCAGGTACTCCAGCACCAAGAACGGCATGCCCTCGGCGACACCGCGGTCGATGATGTTGGCGACGTTGGGATGGTAGAGACCGGCCAGCACCCGCGCCTCTTCGACGAAGGACGTCAAGATGCCCTCGCGCTCCACGTCGGTGGCCGTCTGCAGCGCGTCCGCCTTGGGGATCTTGAGCACGAACAGGCGATCGGCGCCGGGCTTGCGCACTAGCCATACGGAGCCGATGCCGCCCTCGCCGATGGCCTTCACGAGCTCGTAGCCTTGGATGAGCTGCGGCTCGGGCTTCTTGGTCCTCGGCGGTGGGGGAGGGGTACGCTTGATCGCGGCGCCGACGGCTTGCTCGAGCAGCGCCGACGCGATCGGTCCGAGCGCCGCGAACCACACGTCGAGCAGCGAGGTCTCGCGAGCGCGGATGGCGCGGGCGACGAGCGTGGCGACGCGCGGTGCGTTGTCGGCGAAGCTGCGCGAGCGCGCGTCCTCGGCGCTCTGCTCGTGCACCGGGTGCAGCCCCTTGACGGGATCGGCGAGCGCCGACTGCAGGCGGTCCGCGGCGAGCACCAGCTCGAGGCACATCTCCTCGAGCTTGGGTCGCGGCCCCGCCGCGCCCGCGAAGCTGGCGAGCGCCCGAGCCAAGCCCGCGAGGGCATGCGACAGCTCCGTATCCGCGGCGTGCAGCGATTCGAGCGCTTCCGCGACGGCGGGGCCCCACGCGCCCTCGGGCGCAGCGGAGGCGATCGCCGCCCGCAGCGTGCCTGCGCGATCGCAGCAGCTCTGCAGGGCGCCGGGGGCCATCATCGGCAGCGCGTTCGCGAGCTGCAGCAGCGTCGTGGGCCGATCGATGACGAGCGCCCACCACGCCGCGAACGGACCGAGCCACTCGACGTCGTCGACCTCGCCGAGGGCGGTGCCGCGCGTGGTGTCGACCAGCCGCCAGAACAGCGAGCTGAGCGCCGATTTCAGCACGGCTGGTAGCTCGCGTGAGCCGTCGTTCAGCCCCTCGATTTTTCGCAGCCACTGGCACGTGTCGTACACGGTCGGGCCCCGACCGCGGCCGAGCTCGCCGTCTTCACCGCACGCGTCGAGGGCGTAGCCGCCGAGCCTCACCGCCAGCGCCTCGAGCTGCAGCTCGGCGTCGAACTCGCCGCCGGTCTGGCGGCGTTCGCGCACCAAATCGAGGATCTCCGACGGCGCCCGCGCGATCTGGCTCCAGCTCTCTTCCAGGTCCGGCTGATCGAAGGGGTGACCGGCGGGGCGCGTCGCCAGCATGGGCGCCCACAGCTTGAGCGCGAAGGCGCGGGCGCAGCCTTCGAGCGCGTTCATGGCCGCCGCGCGCTGGCGCAAGCGGCCGGTGCCGAGCGCGATACGGCGCGCTTCCGAGAAGGTGGTGGAGATGGAAGAGGCGAAGCGCGCGGCGCGCGCGTCGGCTTCTTCGTCGTCGTACTGCGCGGCGAGCCGGATCAGGTTCTCGAGGCCCAGCTCCACGTCGAGCGGATCGCGCTCGGCGCGCTCCACGGCGTCGGTGACGGCCGTGACCTCGATCCAGCGCCGCGAATCGTCGAGCGACTGCGGGCGCGCCGCCCAAGCCATCTCGCGCAGGGCTAGCAGCGGTCGCTCGATGTCGTGCGGCTGATGTCCGCGCCGCCAAATCACCGAGAGCCCGCGGGCCAGCGCGCGCGCCGCGATCGCTCCGCCGTCACCATTGAGGATGCGCTTGGCCAGCTTGTCCCAAAGCTGCCGGCGCTCGAAGAACAAGTAGGGCGTTGCGGCGGCGGCGGCGCCGAGCGCCCACACCGCCTCGGTGGGCGACTCGAGCAGCGCGCTCAGCTGGCCGCCCAGGAATTTCAAGCGCGCTTCGGGCAGCGACGCGAAGGCGGTCATCGCGCGCTGGCGCAGCACCTGGGAGTCGCCGAGCACCCAATCCAGCAACGTGCCCTCCATTTGCTCGAGCTTGCCGGTGAGGCGCCCGAGCGCGCGCGCAGCGTGGATCCACACCAGCGGCTCTGGGTGCAGGAGCAGCGGCTGCAGCACCTGCAAGGTGCGGCCGACCAGCTCTGGATCCGCCGTGTCGGGCAAGCCGCACGCGCACACCTCGAGGCAGCGCGCGGCGAGCACGCGGCCACGCAGCGTTCCGCGCGCCGGCGTGTGCACCAATCGTTCGAACGTGGCGGGCGAGCTGAACAGCCACCGGCCCACGGCCGGCATCTCGAGCGCGCTCGCGCCCGCCTCCCAGAGCAAGATCTCGAGCCGGGCGCGCGCCTCCGAGTTCTGCGGCAGCAAGAGCGCGTCGCCGTCGCCCAGCAGGGGCGCACAAGCCAGGGCATCGAGCAGCGGCCCTTCGAGCACGCGCCCGCTGGCGATGGCGGCGACGCGCTCGCGCAGCTCCGGCTGCTGAGCGGCCAGCTTCAGGATCGGCTCGAGCTCGATGTCGCGCCGCCAGGTGTTCGCGTAGCACCACAGCAGGAGCACCGGCGCGGCCGGCGCCCCGAACACTCCAGCCAGGCCACCGACGTCTTCACCAGGGCGCGCCGTCGCGCTCAGCGAGCCGCCGAGGGCGTCGGCGGCGGCGAGCAGCTCTGGCGTCACCTCGCTCGACGCCGCTCCGAGCCCGCCGCGGACACGCCAGCGCTCGTGAACGGGCCCCTCCAGCTCGGGGCGCTCGGTGAGCGCCTGCATCAGTACCGCGAGTGCATCCTCGGCTCTGGGCGACAACATGCCAACCCCCAAGGCTAGCGACGCCCGCCGCTCTTGGCTACGGCTCGCCGCGGCGAGAGCGCTTCGAAAGCAGAATCGGCCGCGGCGCGCCTGCGGGCTCGCTCAATAGTGCCAGGGAAACTTGGCGAAATCGGGGCGGCGCTTCTCGAGGAAGGCGTCGCGGCCCTCGACCGCTTCTTCACTGCCATACGCCAGGCGCGTGGCCTCCCCCGCGAACAGCTGCTGCCCGACGAGGCCCTCATCGGGCAGGTTGAAGCCGTATTTGAGCATGCGCATGGCCGTCGGGCTCTTCTGCAGGATGAGCCGGCACCACTCGAGCGTCACCTTCTCGAGCTCGGCGTGGGGCACCACCTTGTTGACCATGCCCATCTGGAAGGCCTCTTCGGCGCTGTAGTTCAGGCCCAAAAAGAAGATCTCTCGAGCTCGCTTCTGGCCGCACTGGCGCGCCAGCAGCGCTGAGCCGTAGCCGCTGTCGAAGCTAGCGACGTCGGGGTCGGTCTGTTTGAAGATGGCGTGCTCGCGGCTAGCGATCGTGAGGTCGCACACCACGTGCAGGCTGTGCCCGCCGCCCACCGCCCAGCCCGGCACGGCCGCGATCACCACCTTCGGCGAGAAGCGAATCAGCCGCTGCACCTCGAGGATGTGCAGCCGACCGAGGCGGGCCGCGTCGGTGCCCTCCGCGCCCTCGTATTTGTAGCCGTCTTTGCCGCGGATGCGCTGATCCCCGCCGGAGCAGAAGGCCCAGCCGCCGTCTTTGGGGGAGGGACCGTTGCCGGTGATGATCACGGCGCCGACGTCGCTCGTCACGCGGGCGTGCTCGAGGGCGGTGTAGAGCTCGTCGACGGTCTTGGGACGAAAGGCGTTACGCACCTCGGGGCGGTTGAAGGCGATGCGCACCGCGCCCACGTCGCGAGCGCGGTGGTAGGTGATGTCTTCGAAGTCGAAGCCGGCTACCGCTTGCCACTGATCTGCATCGAAGATTTCGGAAACGAATTGCCCAGAGCTCATGTCGCCTCGACCTCTCTAGAAGGGGCGCGGACTATATCAGGAACTTGCGGGGCTCGAAGCGTCCGGCTCCGGACAGCTGTCCGCTCGGTGGGTGACGGACAGCTGCCCCGCGCGTGCTGTCGGGGGGCGGCCCCGGCGCGTGAATCTCCGGGATTTTCCGCGAACGCGGGGGTTGGAACGGGTCGTGCTTAGGTCCTCGGTCATCACGAAGGAGCTCGCGCCGCGAGCCGGAAGGATCGAGCAGCATGCGCTCACTACCCCGACGAATCACCGCCTCATTGTTCGCCACGTTCGCTCTCATCGCGCTCAGCTCGAGCGGCTGCTCCGAGATCGGCCAAGCCATCGACTGCGAGCAGATGTGCGAGCAGATGCAGGTCTGCATCGATAGCGACATCGACGTCGATCGCTGCGCCGCCCGCTGCGAAGACGAGACCGACAATCGTCGGCTGCGACGGCAGCTCGACGACTGCACCGACTGCCTGGATCGGGACTACGCTTGCGCCGAGGTGCCCGAGCATTGTTCGTCGTGCGCGGGCATCACGGAGGCGCTGCTGTGAGCGCGGGAGAAGCTCGAGCGAGCGGCTAGACCTCGAGCGCCTCGAGGTTCGTCTTCCAGTTGATGGTGTCGTTGTGCGAGTGCGTAAAGCCGATGCTGCGCTCGTAGTCGACGGTGCGGCGGGAGCGGTGCGCGATCACGTACGTGCGCCGCCAGCCGCTGGTGTTGTTGCCGGCCGAGCCATGCACGATGCGCTCGTTGTGCACCGTAATGCTGCCGCGGCGCACCGGCAGCCACACCACTGCGTCGCGGGGCGAGAGCTGCACGGACAGCGTGTGGGCTTCCTCGCGCAGCTCGGGCTTGCCGCTCCACGCGGCCGGTCGATGGGGGCGCAGCCGCGGCTCGAGGTGAGACCCCGGCACGACCTGCAGACAGCCATTTTCAGCCGTGGCGTCGTCGAGCGCGAGTGAGCACGTCACGGTGAGCGTGTCGGGCGTGCCGCTGGGCCAGTAGCCGAGATCTTGATGCCAAGCGAACACCGCCGCGGGACGCGCGGGGCGCTTGGCGAGGAACTGATCGTAGTCGAGCGTTGCGTCGGCCCCGATCAGCTGGCGCGCGATGGAGGTCGCGCGCCGCTCGAACACGTTGCCGCACAGGCCCGGCTCGTAGACACGCGGCAGCACCGCGTTGACCAGGTTGAAATCCTCGAACGCCCGCCCATACGGCCCGCTCATGTCGCAGAAGTCGCGCCCCATGCCCGGGACTTCACCGCGAATGAAGCGCTCGAACGTGGGCTCGATGCGGGCGAGCTCTTCTTCCGTGACCACGTCCTCGAGCGTGAGGTAGCCCACGCGCGCGTAGGTGGCGAGCTGCGCTGGCGTCAGCAGGTAGTCGTCGCCGCGCCTGCCAGGGATGTCCGCGCTCACGCCTTGGCCATAGCACGTCCAGCGCCCGCCGCCCGGCGCGTGGGCGAGACGGCGACGCGCGCTGCAGCGGAGGGCAGCTCAGACGAGACCCGAGCTGCCGGCGCGCCGGAGCCACCAAAGCCTAGCCGTCAGCACTCCGAACGACAGCAGGCTCGCAGCCAGAATGGCGAGCATCAAGCCGTCGACGCCGTGGCCCCGCGCTTCGGCGAGCCAGTAAGCGACGGCCGGCATCACCAGCGCATACGACAGCAGATGGCTCGCGGTCGGGAACCAGTTGTCACCGCGCGCGCGGAGCCCCGCCGCAGCGACGACCTGCCCCCCATCCGGAAGCATGACGAGCGCGGCGAGCCACAGCGAGCCGGCGATCAGCGAGGCCAGCGAGAGGTTCGCCGTGTAGGCGCGCGCGATGGGCTCGGCGCAGCCGTACACGGCGGCGCCGGCCGCGAGCATGAGCAGCAGGTTGATGCCCAGCCCCGCGAAGCTGGCGCGCGTCGCTTCGCGCGCGTCTCGCCGGCCCACGGCGGCCGAGGTGAGCACGGCCGTCGCGCTCGAGACCCCGAGCGAGAGCATGAACACCAATGATAGCAAATTGAGCAGGATTTGATAGGTGGATACGGCGCTCGCGCCCAGCCGCCCCGCCAGCATGGTCATACCCGAGAACGCGCCCGCTTCCGCGGTATTGCTCACCGCGGCCGCTACGCCGACCTTGAGCAGCGCCGCGTAGCTGGGAGACGTCGCGGAGCGCTTCACGCCGTAACGCTCGGCCTCCGCCATGCGCCACACGTAGACGCCGAGGATCGCGACCAAGCAGACGCGGGCCGCGACCGTGCACCACGCCGAGCCGAGCGCGCCGAAGCGCGGCACGAGCAGCAAGTTGAGCGCCAAGTTGAGCGCGTTCGCGACCCACATCGCGACGGTGGAGGCGAGCGGCTTCTGGATGGACTCCAAGAAGAACGCCGCCGTCACGTAGGTCAGGTGCAGCGGTATCGACAGCGTCAGCACCTGCGCCACGCGCGTCGCCGGGATCGCCAGGTCGGCGGAGATGCCGAAGGCGGTGAACATGCGCTCACCCAGCAGCCACGCCATGGCCACCGCGAGGCCGCCCGCAACGAGCGACACCACGAGCCCGCGCCGCAAAGCGCCGCCCGCTTCGTGCGGAGCGTCTGCTCCGACCGCGCGCGAAGCCAGCACCTGCACGCCCGTGAGCAGCCCGATTCCTCCCACCATCAGCACGCTCGTCGGCGACCAAGCCAGCGCCTGAAACGGCAGCTCGTGCGGCACGAACTGGCCGACGACCATCACGTCGACCACGCCCATGCTGATGATGCCGAGCCGCGCGAGCGCGACCGGCCAAGCTAGCCCCAGCAGGTCGCGAACGAGCGAGCGTGACGTCGACACGCGAGGCGCTTTAGCCGAGTCCGCGCGCCGCCAGCAAGCCTGCCATCACCAAAAAGCACACTAGCGGCACGCTGATGAGGCCGAAGCGCAGCACCCCATCCTAGCGCGAAATCAGGCCGGCTCGGCCGCGAGCCTCGCCGTTCGGTCGACGGGTTCGCGAGCGCTCAGCGCGGCAGTCGCCACAGGTAAACGTGGCGTGGCTCTCCGGTCGGCGAAGGCGCGGTCGCGAGGGTGCGCTCCGGCGCCAAAGCTCCCATGTCGTGCATGTTCGAGACGATGCGGGCGCCGCCGGGCAGCTCGCGCTGCAGCTTCGGTAGCAGCTTGAGGTTGATCTCGGGCCAGAGGAACAGCATCACGACCGTCGCGTCGTGGATGTCGGTCAGGAACAAGTCCTCCGTGCGAAAGCGGATCTTCGCCTCGACGCCCGCGCGCCGCGCGTTCTCGCGCGCGAGCCGCACGAGCCGGGGGTCGAGGTCGACGCACACACCGCTCGCGCCCGTCTGCTCGACGGCTCGAATCACGACGCGGCCGTCGCCGCAGCCGAGATCGAAGACGACGTCGCTCGGGCCTGGAGCCGCGAGCGCGATCATGGCGCGGATCGCTTCGTCGCTCGACGTCTCGAACGGCACGTCGGGCTTGCGGGCGGGGTCGTCACTCCCGATCGCGGACCAAGCGGCGGGCGGCGCGGGATAGCTGCAGCCGAGGGACAGGAGTACGGCGGCGACGAACGTTCTCAAAGTTGCTCCTGCTGCAAGATGGCGCGCGCGAGCTCGAAGATGCTGGCGGGAGCCGAGCCCTCCGCTTTGTTGTTCACGACCACGAACGCGGGCACCCCATGAGCCAGCGCCTTGGCGATCAGCGTCGCGATCGCTCGACGGTTCGGCAGGTCCGGCTCGACGAGCCGCGAAAACGGCAGGAAGCGCGAGCGCGCGGACTCGTAGTCGTCCCCACGGCGCATCAGCCAGCGCACCACGAGCGGCTTGCGCGCCCGCGGCGGGATCAGCCGCGCTTGCTCGAGCACCGAAGGCATGCTGCCCCACACGTTGTGCGCGTGCAGCGCGAGACCGTCGAGCGCGGCGGCGTAGTCGCGCGTCAAAAGCTCCGGGTTTCTGAGCTCTACCGCGTAGGGCACGCCGCGCGGCAGCGCCGCCAAGAACGTGTGCAGCCGCTCGGCGAACGCGCGCGGATGCCCGACGTCTTGGGGCACGAACTGAAACAACAGCACGCCCAGCTTCTCCCCCAGGCCCTCGGCGACGGGAGCGACGACGGCATCGCTCGTGTAGGCGGCGTCGAGGTAGCGCTCGTTGGTGTCGCCTCGGCGCTTGCCGTAGCGGGTGTGCTCCGGAAAGCGCAGCAGCGTGCACGCTTCGTGCGCCTTCACGACGAAGCGGAAATCATCCGGTACCTGCCGGCTCGCTCCCACGAAGTAGCTCGCCGGGAGCGGGTCGTAAAAGGAGCGATCGATCTCGACGGTGCGGAGCAGCGGGTGCTTGGCGTAGGCGGTGAGGCCGGACTCGGCGAGCAGCTTCGGGCTCACGTTCTCGCCGTACACGACGCCCCGCCAGCCCGCGAACGACCACGACATCGTGCCGAGCCTGAGCTCGGGCGAAAGCCGAGCGCCCAGCTCGCGCTGCTCGAAAGGAACGTCTGCCCCATCGAGCACGCGCGGCGCTAGCTCGAACAAACTCGGTTGCTCGGTTCGCGACGGCGCTCTCACGATGTCGGCAATCATCGCACGTTCACGCGCGCGGCGCGCACGCGAGCGGGCTTGGGGGCGCCGGCTTGGGCTGCCGCCCCGCTAGGGAGTGTCCCTGAATTGGGATTGCTCGCGCGTGCCCGTAAACGTGCCCGTGCCCGTGCCCGACGGTCCGTGAGGGGTCGTTGGGCCCGTTTGTTGGTAGGCCCAGGTTTGT